>JARPSM010000147.1 GCA_029782475.1 Nitrososphaerota archaeon | reverse complement strand
GGCACACATGTCCCTAGACTGGAAGAACCATGAGACACCTGCCCAGGCATATATTCGAAAAATGCCACCTATAGGCGAAAAGATCATAGATGAGGAATCAAAGGAGGAGTATCGTGTCAGTTAGAGATAATTATGATGGGGAGGGGGTATACTACTTTATGTACACCACATGCTCTTTTGAAACAGCATTATTATTATAGGACTACAGAATCATTTGATCAGCAATTGGAATGATTAAAAATGAGCTATATACAGATTAAAAATACTGATCAGATGAAAAAAATAATTGATGGATATTTTTTAAAAACTAAATTACAATACCCTGATCATGTGCAAAAAGATGATGTACTCCATAAACATGATTGTGAGTTGATCAAAGATACAGTCATGAATAGACCCGAAATGCCAACTAATCATAAGTATTTTCACATAAAATCAGGCGATGAAGAAAGTTTAAAAAAATATGCTGAAAGAAGAACTTGTAGATGTTGGGATTAAATAGAACCGAACAAAAGATGCCAAATTCAGATTTTATGGCATAATTTAAACCCAAAACATGGTTAAAAACTGTTAAATTTCGCTCAGATTTTTATCTTTTTGGAGGAGTAATCAAGCCTGGCCAACGATGTAGGACTTAAGATCCTATCTTTCAGGAGTTCGTGGGTTCAAATCCCACCTCCTCCATTTATCTTGGATTTTTGATTCCTCTAGAGTTTAGAACTTCATAAACATCTGGCAATGAGAATACAAATCCAACATGGACACAATCTTTCTCATCACAGAGCTGACAAAATAATTCGCCTTTTTGAATTGCAACTTCTGCAATTCTATTTTTGATATTATCTTTTAGAACAACACGATCATCATCAACTGAAATTTTTTCAATCTTTGGAGCATACCTTGCAAAGGTCTTGTCCTTTTGCATCATCTCCTCTAACATGTAAGTTACATAGCCGGCAAAACTGTTGACCCCTTTCATTGTTAGGTCGTCTTTACTCTTTTGATAAACTTCGTGGAATTTATCATAAACAGTTTCTGAAACAGTGATTGATTTGAATCCGGCTTTTGGCAATTTACTTTCCCTTACCGTACTATACAGTACCAAGTATATAATGTTTTATTCTAAAATAACACATGTTAATTTTATATGAAAATTAGTCTTTATAGAATACTATAGTCCAAGAGCATTATGGGAAAAGGTTATTCCACTGAAGAGATACGCGAAAAATTAATTTCAATTTTGGATGATTCAGTTTCTGGAATGTCTGGAGTTGAGATTTCTGAAAAAGTAGGAATTAATAGAATTACCATGTCAAAATATCTCAAAGTTTTTGCAGCAGAAGGATTGCTCAGACAAAAGAATATTGGAAATGTTACTTTGTGGTTTTTAGAACCAGGACAAGAATCATTTAATTTCCCTGATGATTATTTCAAAGTGGTTCCGCAATATCTTGATTATTTGGTAAAAGGTACAGAGGATCAAGTTTACTCTTTGATTCGTAATTGTATACATTCTGGAGGCACTGTGAATCGTTTAGTATTGGAAGTGATTTCCCCTTCTATTGATCATGTTAAGAAATTGTTTGATGATGGGAAAATTGGGACTTCTGAACAAAATTTACTAATGAATACTATCTCAAAATCACTCCAAATTTTTAACCAAATTCAGGTTGTCTCTGATCCTAAAAAGAACATAGTTGTAATAGCGGCTGAATCTGAAAGCAGATTATATTCTGAAGCAGCTTCTGCGGTTTATCATTCTGATGGGTGGAAAGTCTCTCATTTGGGAGATATGTCTTCTTCAATCAATGTATTGTTTGATCTTGATCTTCAAAAATTAATAGGAAAAATCTGGAAACAAAAGCCTGGTATCTTGGTAATTACAGTATTCTCTCAAACTGATGAAGGTTTGAATTTTTTTGCAGATTCTATAAATTCTATAAAAGAAAAGTCTGGGAAAAATATGAAATTAGCCCTTTGTGGAAAAGTATCTAAAAAAACAAAAATTCAATCTGATTTGACGTCTGAAAAAATAGGTGATATTTTACAATGGTCTCAAACAGTATCTCAAAATTTGAAATGATAAAAAATGGGCCCGATGTGATTCGAACACATGACCTTTCGATTATCAGTCGAACGCTCCAGCCAAGCTGAGCTACGAGCCCACGAACAAATCTCTAGGCTAGACTCATTTAAGTTTAATTTTGTATCTGCAAAGTGACTAGTAAATTCGTCACTCATCATACATTCTAAGACATATTGATAATTAAAGATATGCTGTTTTTATGAATTTATGGTTTTCCAGATTTCAAAATTAATACGTCTTCACATCATAACAAAACTTTGTTTTAGAGATTTTAGGTTTGTATGAATTGTATTGAAGATCTGAAATAATCTAAAATGTCCATTTTTCCCTTTGAAACATCCCTGTTAATTTCAAACTTTCTAGACCGTATGTTCTTGATATCTGAGGAATTCTATCAATTTTGATATTATTTTCATCTGTAACGATGATTGGTTTTGAACCTGAAACATTTGATTTTAAAGATCTTGCGAGTGCTATAAGAAATGGATCTGCGGTTTCTCTAGTAGCATAGGGGTTTATCAAAGTAGGGTGGTTTCGAATTATTTCTTGTGTGATTTTGATTACGTCTAAAGTATTGTTCAGAAACATTCTGTTGTTAACCATACACCATGTTGTTAAATCATCGTCTCCTCCTTGTTCAATCTCTCTGAAAACTTGATGAGGTGCCAAAATATTTTTGGCTTTGATCAAATCCTCAATATTTTCCCATAAACTAGAAAATACCTCTTTTGGGTAATGCTGAGACAATAATATCAATACACTTGCGTCAACAACATAAATCGAGTTCATTTTTCATTAAATTTTTGATTGAAGTTTATCGAAATGTTTTATTTTTAAATTCAAATAGCTAATCATCGAATTTACTGTAATCAGTTGTTTATTTTTTGAATCAGAAACTAATCGGACATATTTTCTCCCTTTTTGACTAATGCATTTATCAGCTTGGCTAATGGCTCCACCTTCTTTTTTCTTAGGCTTGACAGGAGCTTCCCAAAGAATTTTGTCATAATATTCTAGATACATTTCCTTGTATGATTGATTTGCAGATAGGTTCAAAATTCTAACAATTGTTGCTTTTTTACTAACTTTGAATTTTTTTGACAGATTCTCTATTACTTTTCTAGGATCTTCAAATTTTTCTTCATTTGATGTTAGTTCAATTAAAAATTCTTTTTTTGGCATTAATAATGAACCTGCAAATGCATTACACCATTTTTCGATTAATTGTATTTCATTTGAATTTGAATGAAAGTTTTCAGAATTTGGTAAACAAATTCCATCTTTTTTTAATAAAATATGTGCGTATTCATGAAGTAAAGTGAATATTTTAGGTTTAACATCATCTTTAGAATTAACTACAATGATTCGTGGAAATTTATCCGTTAGTGTAAACCCCCGTGCCTCATTAATTGGCATGCTTGATTGTAGAACAAAAATATTCATCGATTCTATTTTTTCTCTTAATTCATTATAGACACGTTGAATTGGTTTTTTAATGATTCTACCATTATCGTTGATAATTTCAAATTCAAAATCTAACTTACGTCTTTGATACAATGCAATTTCTTCAGGGCTATTTTTTAAATTAATATGCTCAACATCTGGTTCTTCACTCATATTTTGAAGTTCAAATAATTCATGAGCACTTGATTGAATGTAACGTGCATTTCTCATTGCGTCTAGAGTTTTTTTAGAGAGTTTTTTATTTTTAAATCCAGCAATTTTTCTATAATCTGTTAATTCTTTTTCTTTTGGTGGTTCTGGAAGAAAGAATACTGCCAAAGGTTTTTTGAGGGACAATGCAATTCTTTCTAATTTTGATAATTCTATTGAGGATGTTTTACTTTGCCATTGTGTGATTTGTTCTGGTTCAATTTCTGTTTTATTCGATAGTTCTTTGATAGTCCATCCGGAACTATCGATAGTCCATTTTAGCACTTTCGGATTAATCTTAACTAATGTCTTCTGATTTCTCATCTTTTTCATTATTACTTTACGGGTATTAATGAATTTTAGATGGTAAAATTATACAAAAATTGTAAAAACCATCTGAATAACAAAATATTGAATAGATGTATTGCGTAATTATACTGTCGAGAAAAAGTTCATGAAAATAAAAGAAGATATTATATCCCTGAAATCTTCATAAAAACAGGTGGATTAATTGAAAGCATTAACTTCTAGTTTCCAAAGTTATGATAAACAGGACTATGCTAAATCAGCGGTTCTATACATACTACATCATTTTAAACCAAACTTACACAAGAAAACTTTTGGAAAACATTATCAAAATAAAACCACAATAGATCTATTTCTAGACGAACAGCCTGATTTATTCAAACTAATCTCTAGTGAAATAGAGCATGTTGCAGAGACAGTAGGTTTGAATGCAGATTGGTTTTCTACTGACAAATACATGAAATCATGGAAGAAAAACTTTGCAAAATTTTTGAGTGAACATATAGAAGTACAGGAATCTCTTGATTCTTTTGAATCTAATTCTGATGATGTAAATGCTCAATTTGAAATCATGATAGATTCTCTATCTAGACTATCTTTATTATTGAAAACATCTTATGATGAATGGCATCAAAAATCTATGGCAGAATTTCTAGAGTCTAATTTACCATTTGAATTATACAATTTGTATAATTTATCGTACATAGAAAAAATATCTGCAATAAGATCACTCGTGGGTGATCTTATGCGCCTACGTAATATGCTTCATTTAGTGAGATCCAATGAGAAAAAAATCCGAAATGAGTTAGAAAAATTTGAACAAAGGAATTATGCCACTTCCCAACTATTAACTCATGTATCACGTTCAGAGTTGACTTTGAAATTCTATCTTCGTTCAAAAAATGCACAAAGTCTTGATGACATGTTTAGCACAATCCCATTAAAACTGGATGTAAATTATGATAAACAATTTAAGATGTATTTTAATTCATTTAGAGATAATCTTTCAGTGTTTACAAATTTTGTTAATAAAAAATATCTACATGAAGATATTACGTTAAATTCATCAAATTCTGAATCTTTTGTTGATTTTGATGAGAAACTACGTACAATTATTCTAAAACATGGTTAAAGCAAAGAAAATTGCTGTTTGTATAGAATCTTCATTGTTTCTTGCAGAAATATTAGGAAATGTAACACATTCATCTCGTTCTGGCAATATTGAAAAATTTGAGAAAGTCTTTGCTTTTAAAAAATACATGTCTGAAACAGTCAGAAAAGAAGTTGAAAATAGACTAAAGAAAATTACATATTTAATTGGTGATGTTGGAGTGGACCCCTGTTTTTAGTACCACTTTTTGCATGATTTTACATACAGTTGGTATCATTTATGTTTCATCTCCCATAATTCCATAAATTCATCAGGTGTCAGATATCCAAAAGCAGAATGAATTCTGGAACCGTTGTAATCTGTACGGGATTGTTCCAAAACTACCTCAGCTTCCTGATAGTTTGCAAACTCATGCGGCCAGATGTATTCCTTCTTGAGGGTTTTGTGAAACGATTCAACATGTACGTTTTGCTGTGGCGTATGGTGGTGCCAGATGAATTCCTGCTGTATTCCCAACAATGCAACTGCCTTTCTGAAATCTCTGCTGTTGTACTGTGAACCATTATCCGTTCTG
>JARPSM010000142.1 GCA_029782475.1 Nitrososphaerota archaeon | reverse complement strand
AGATGACTGACAATGCAATCTCTGATATTCAAACCTCAAAAGATCCCGCTGATCTTGGAGTATACAAGGCACCAATGAAACTTTTTGCCTATGAGATGGGCAGGAAACACAGAATCCTCTATTCTATAAGATATAGAGATGGAATAATTGATAATGTTTGCCTCGTACTCTGAGAGGTGCAAGTATCAGTTAGGGTGTTCTTCTCAGATGACTTGTGCTGTAGAAATATCTTGGTGTCCGAATTGTTAAACAGCGTGAGGGCATCTGGTGCTTTAAGATCTCTGCTATATTCTGGGTTGTTGCCAGGATTATCGTAACATTGTACTTTCGTACCCTTCTTGCCAGCTCCTCCACTGACTCGCCCGTACTCTCATCCTTGAATAATGCCCAGCCCTAATTATATCTAAATATTCCTTTGAATTATAGAAATGCTAAACCCGTCAAAACATCTAAAGATATCTTAACTGATTTAGGAGATGGTCTCACAAAAATTAAAAATTAATTCACTCACAACAACCAGACTTTACTAGGCCACAATTTCGTGAGTGAATTGGCCACGATGCGGACAAATGATTTTTTTATCCTATTCTGCCTTTGAGGATAATCTTTTCATTTGTGTTGGATGGTGTGGATTTGTCAATGTATCTAATTTCATATTCATCCCCAATGTGGATTGTTTTCCCATCTACCTGACGTGGGATTTTGATTATAACCTCAAACAAGTTAGTGTTTGGCCCTGTCTCCAAAAGGTATGCTGAATTTGCATCAAATTTTGGATCATCTAATGTGACTCTGATTCCGCCGTCTCCTCTATACTCTAATTCTCCAAGTGAGATCTTGTCTTCATTCTTTGAATCTCTATTTGCATCTGGCTCGTAAATTCTAACTGTAAAATCATGACCAATTCTTGAACCTCCTCCAACTGTTTGCACTTTGGCAAATGACTTGGTGAGTGGAATTGATTTTACCAGTACTCTTTGTTCTCCTGAATAATCTGACTCATCCAAATATTTTATCAATACAATGTCGTCTTGAGTTAGTGGTTTCCCATTTATCGTTTCAGGTAATTCTAGTTTAATGTAAAATTGACCTGTGTTGGGTCCTGTCTCGATCATGTTTTTAGGTCCTTTGATTGAAATTCCATTCACAGTAAATTCAAACAGTCCTTCTGTAGGAACCACTTCAACTCCACTGTGTGCAATATTCAAATCATGATCAGTTATGTAAAAATTTACAATTGACATTGATGATGCGGGAACTGTTGTAATTTCCTTGTCTGTTGCCTGGAGTAACTTTTTGATTTGATTCAAATCCTTGAATTGTATTTGAGGAAATAGTATGCCTCTTTTTTGCATTTTCTCTGCAGTTTCTGGTTTTACACAAGCCGGAGAGCTATTTATTCTGATTACTAATTCTAATTCATTTTTACAAAGAATATCTTTTGGTGATGTTCCTTTATTCATTTGCTGTCTTGGTGATTCTATTTCTGCATTTACTGGAAGAATAACTGATACTGTTAAAAAAAATATTATTCCAAATAATACCTTGTTTTGAAAAATTAACAATGTCTTAAAACTATTATTTTATTTTAAATAGATTTAGTATCAATTATACGTTAATTCACCGTTATTTTACGATGATTTCCTAATTCTGGGCTAGAATTAATTAAGAGATATTCCCTATATGTTACATGAAACGAATAGGCTTGTTGGGATGTGGTGCTATGGGTACTCAAATTGCACTTGCAATTGATTCTGGACAAATCCCTGCAACTCTCACACATATTTTTGATGAGTCAAAAGAAAAATCTGCACTATTAATTGAAAAACTTGCCAACAAACCTGAAATAGTTGAAAATTCCCATTTGCTATCCTCAAATCCTGTTGACATTGTTGTAGAGGCTGCGTCTCAAGATGCAGTTAGGGATGCTTCTTTGAGTGTTTTACAAAACAAAAAAGATCTTTTGATAATGAGTGTGGGTGCATTACTTGATGAATCCATTTATGATATCTTATCTGATGCTTGTAAGGATTTTAAAAAAACAATCTATCTTCCTTCAGGTGCTATTGCAGGACTAGATGGGATAAAATCAGTCAAAGACGAACTTGAATCCGTATCAATTACAACAACAAAACATCCTCGTTCATTAAAGGGTGCAAAATTTTTTGAAACATCTTCATCTGATATCAATTTAGATGAAATTAACTCATCTACCGTTATCTTTGATGGAATTGCAAAAGAGGCAGTATCACTATTTCCTGCAAATATCAATGTGGCCGCACTGCTTTCTTTAACTGGAATTGGAAGTGAAAAAACTGCTGTCAAAATAATTGCGGATCCCAATACTGACAAAAATACACATCACATTGAAGCTAGAGGAAAATTTGGAAAAATGACTTTAACAATTGAGAATCACCCCGATGTTAATAATCCCAAAACTAGTAGGTTGGCAATTTTGTCAGCTATTGAAACTTTGAGAAAGTATTGTTCAGATGACATTCAGATTGGTACGTAAATGGCAATAATTGCCACATTTGCTGGTTTTTCAGAGAATTCTGGACTATTTCCCATTCTTTAAATCCCTTTTAATTTCATTTTGTACTGTTTATGCTCGTACAACAATCCTCTGCAGCACTCAAAGAAGAGATCATGAGACTAAAGAAAGAAAAAGATGTGGTGATCTTGGCACACAATTACCAGATTCCTGATGTACAAGATATAGCTGATTTTACTGGTGACTCTTTAGGCTTGTCTCGAAAAGCTGCAACTGTTTCACAAAAAACAATTTTATTTTGTGGTGTAAACTTTATGGCAGAAACTGCCGCAATCATTAGCCCTGAAAAAACGGTCTTAATTCCTGATTTAGAAGCTGGATGTTCATTATCTGATTCAATTACTGTGAATGAATTAAGAAATTGGAAGAAACAACATCCTAATGCAATTGCAGTTGGATATGTCAACACTACTGCTGAAATTAAAGCAGAACTTGATTATTGTTGTACTTCATCAAATGCGGTAAATGTTGTCAAGGCAATCCCTGAAGATAAAGATATTTTATTTTTACCTGACATGTTCTTGGGATCATATGTTGCAAAAATGACTGGAAGAAAAAATATGCACATATGGGCAGGTGAATGTCATGTTCATGCCGGAATCACTCCTGAAGATGTGACTGAAAAATTAAACTCTGTGAAAGACGCCGAATTTGTAATTCATCCTGAATGTAGTTGTACCACACCAATGATGTATGATGTTGCAGATGGAAGATATAATGATAAAAAAGTTTCAATTCTTTCCACTGAAGGGATGCTAAATCATGTAAAGGAATCAACTGCAAAAAACTTTGTTGTTGCAACTGAAACTGGAATTTTATATAGAATGAAAAAGGACAATCCTGGTAAAACATTCATTCCTGCATCAGAAAAAGCAGAATGTCAATATATGAAAATGATCACTCTTGAAAAAGTGCATGATGCACTGATAAATGAAAAAAATGTCGTCACAGTTCCCAAGGAAATTGCAGACAAGGCCCGTTTGGCAATTAATAGAATGCTTGCAATTAGCTAAATCTCTTTTATTATGACTGGATTATTTTCACGAGTGACAAAAGATCCTCAAAAGAAAAAAAATGTTCAAAAACTAAAAGAAATAAAAAAACTTGTCAAGGAAAAAAAATATGCAGAGGCTTTAAAATTAGGCACAGATTATTTACGTAACGTACCTCACAATCATGATGTCTTGTTTACTGTGGGTGGGATTTACTATTTACAAAATAAACACAAGACTGCAATCTCTTATTTTGAAAAAGCACTTGAAATCGGAACATACGATGTTGATGTTTTATTGTTAAAAGCATATTCTCATCAAAAATTAGGTGAAGATAAACAAGCAATACAGTGCTGTGAGAAGATCAAGGAAATTGATCCTAAAAACAAGTCAGTATCTAATTTACTAGAAGAATTAAACTAGATCTCCAAACTCATATCAATTCCTTTGACAGAATTTGTGATACTTCCTACTGAAATAATGTCTACTTTGGTTTGAGCGTACTTTGAAATATTTTTGGAGGTTATGCCCCCCGATGCTTCAAGCAATACGCTCTTTCTTAGTTTTTGGTCTTTCAAAGTTTGAATTGTTTTTTTAATTTGGGCTGGGGTGAAATTATCCAACATGATGATAGTTGCTCCCTCTTTTGCTGCCAATACTGCATCAGATGTATTTTCAACTTCAACTTCAAATTTTTTGTATTTTTTCTTTGTTTTTTTAATCAGAGACAATAGTGATTCCCCAATTGCAATGTGATTGTCTTTAATCATGACCATTTCATCTAGTGCAAGTCTGTGTCTTTTACCTCCTCCTATCTCTACTGCTTTTTTATCAAAATATCTTAGACCCGGAGCTGTCTTTCTTGTTGCATACAATTTTGTTTTCTTTGGGATTTTTTTTACCAGACTATTTGTTTGAGTTGCAATCCCACTCATTCTTGTCAAGAGGTTTAATGCTGTTCTCTCACATGTTAGAATACTTCTTGCATCACCTGAAATGATCATTATTGCCTGATTTGGCTTTATTTTAGAGCCATCTTTTTTTATAATTTTGGAACTGCATCCTTTTAATTTGAAAATTTCTTTTGCATGTGATGCTCCTGCAACAATGGCGTTTTCTCTGGAGATAATTTTTACTGATATTTTTTTCTTGGGTAATAGTAGATTGCTAGTAATGTCCCCTTTACCAATATCTTCAGCTAGAAATTGTAATAATTGTTTTTTTGAATTAAATGCCAATATACTGATGAGACGTTGATCTGATTTTAAAGATTTTATGTTACTTTGATTGCGTATTTGCCTTTTGTAGTGATGCCCAATGTTTTTGAGATTTCTGAATTTGTTGGATCAACTACTAGTACAACCCCGTTCCAATCCGGTGTCAAGTCTGATGATTTACAATTAGGACATACTTTTAGAGTTGTTACGTGTTTGCATTTGCGGCATGCCATTTCTCGTGCCATCTAACTAGCCTCTACTTTTGCTTCCTTTGCTGGCTCTTCTTTGTCACCGCCGGCTTTTTTGATCTCCTCTACAATCCAGTCCTCTGCACCCAGGAATGGTTGTCTACATGTAATTCCAATCTTGCCCATTGCAGCGGCTTTTCCTAATGATACAGCAGTGATTCTTGCACGAAGAGCAGAGCCGACTTTTAGTGTTCTACCGCTTTGGTTTGCCAATATCATTCCGGATTTTACATCACTCTTTAGATAGTCATCCATCACTTGTGAGAGGTGAAGTAGTGCATCAGTTGGACCAATTCTTACAAATGCCCCAAAGTCTGTAATATCTACAATTTCACCTTGAACAATTTCTTGCAGTTTTGGATAAAATGTCAGTGCTTCAAATTCAACTTTATGGAATGTTCCACCGTCGCCGGCAATCATTTTTCCCATCTCGTCGACTTTGGCATCTAAAATCATGATGATGTAACCTAAATCTGCATTAATCATACTCTCGTATTTTTCTTTGAGAATGTTTACTCCTGCCTTTTTTAGTGTGGTTCCAAACAAGCTTGGCGGAATCCTGACAACATCAACTAGGGTAGATATAGAAAACAAATGTACAGTTTTTCTCGAATTTCAATTTATGAATGTTTAGGTGACTTTGGATT
>JARPSM010000154.1 GCA_029782475.1 Nitrososphaerota archaeon | reverse complement strand
CTGAAGAAGGAAAATTAAAAATTAAAAACATGGGTGCTGCTATGAATACACCAGCTCCAATTAACTATGAAACTGCGTTACCTCAAGGAGTTGGAAAACTAGTCAAACAAGATGACGGTTCGATGGTACTAGCTAATGAACATGAACAAGGATTTATGGTAAACCAAGCCATTGTTGACTTTTGGAAATCTTGTAATGGAGAACGTAAAGTTACAGAACTTGTGGAGGTATTTGCACAACAAACAGGATTACAAAGAAAGCAAGTTGAAAAAGAAGTCATGCAATTGTTACAGCAGTTGCGTGATGGTGGACTGATTGCAATTGCAGGTCAGCCCGATGCACCAAACGTCGAGTTTAAGAAATAAGTTCAATTTTGGGTCTTGCATGATTTTTTGTTTTATATTTAAAATCCACACTCTTCAAAATTTCAATATCAAAATTTTCTACTCACAGTTTTGCTGATACTCTGGATTAGAATTTCATTTATTTTTCCACCTATTACAATGTCTTTTGCCAAGTGTAACACATGTCATCTCTTTTGTCGTTGTTAATATGATGCAGAATCTTATCCATGATGTTATTTGAGTTTGTTCATCATAAAATCTTGCTCTCAGAGTACATTCTGTCATGTTTTGGGATATTTTATACCAAGATGTTTTGCTTTAAAATATATAATTAGAGTTTGCGCCATCAAAGTTTATTGTAACCCCTGATAGATATTTTATTTTGTTTTCAATTATTGATTTTACAAAGTCTCCTATCTCTTTAGGTTCTCCTAGCCTTTTCATGGGAAGAGTCTTTTCAAACTCTGAAACATCCTCTATCAATTCACCTGTCCTGTCTGTATTGATTGGACCTGGTGCAATGTTTACACAGCTGATGTTATTTTGAGCATATTCCTTGCTTAATATTTTAAATACTTCGGCAAATGCTGCACGATATGCTGATGATATTATCAACTTTGCATTTGGCTCTTTAATTACACTGGAACTAATCAGGAAAATATATCCCCCATCACTTATTTTGATATTTTGTAATATGGTTACAAATCCCAAAAACAGTTGATTGTGGTATAGTTTCCAGTCACTTTCTATTATATCTGAGAACGACTTGGGTTCAGGCCCCCCTGTGTTTAAAACCAGAATGTCTGCCCGAGTATTTTTTTCCAAGAATTCTCTTACACTATCCAAGTTTGATGTATCAATGTCCTTTTTTGATGCAGCAAAGACCTCAATATCTATTGATTTGAGTGAATCGCAAATTGCTTTGCCGATTCCCCGAGATCCTCCTAAAACTATTGCTCTAGTCAATGTTATTTTTAATAATATTGATAATTAAATTTCTTTTCTGGAGCAAAGAGGGGGAATTGAGACCGCCTATGCATGTGTGGAAAAGTTCAGACCTAAAACTACAAGCAGAAATTATTCTGTAAGAATATTCTATTTTTTCTATTCGTTAATTCTGTTCAACCTGTGGATAATTGCAAACTGCATGCTTGCAGGAAGCAATTCTTCCCACAAGCCGATTTTAAACATTTTGATGTTAAAAGGCGTTATGGATATGATTATAGTAGATTGGTTTAGAGACCGTGGAAAATATCATTTGGGATGCAAAGAATGAGTTACTTTTCCATCTACTGAAGATTGTTTATGCAGATAAATTTGAAGAATTTCAAAAAGATTTACAAAAAAGTCCATTGTTAACAAGAAAACACTTTCTAGAATGGTTGAAGAAAAATGAATAAACATAGAAAATTCTAGGAGATATAATTGATCAAGATAAACAAAGATGATGATGTTATATTACTAACAGCATCAGTAACTGATTTTGCAGATTCTTTGGGATATTGTGAATACAAAATTCCATTGTCTATCAAAGGCGTGAAACCTAAACCTTCTCAATCTCTTATTCAAGGAACCAAGGCACATCATGCTGAGGAAAAATATGAAGCAGAACATGTAGAGTTAGAGCCAGTATCTGTTGAACGTCTTGGCGACAAAGAAGAAGATATAGAATTTGCCCGTGAAAATGTTTACTCCACTTTGATGATGCCTTTTGAATTCTCTAAAGAAAATGTATTGCTTGCTCTTTCAGGAAGAATTGATAAAATTCTACGTATTGATGAAACACTAGTAGTTCAAGATGATAAGTTTGCAGGACGACCGCAGGTTTATGATTCTAAAATCTAACCTTATCCTAGTCAACTACTCCAAGTGTTAGCTTATCTTAATTCTAGTTTTTCCTCAAAGAGAAAGCCAAATGCAAATGATTTTTTTAAAATGCCTCACACTCAAAAGAAATGGCAAATTAGAATATGCGATAGGAAGACCAGAGAGCCATACAAAATATTCTCAGAAATTCAAGATGCATTCTCACTTCATTATCTGCATATATCATTGCAGAAATTTACAACAATTTCCCTTGGAATGAATAAACCTGAACATCACAATAGTGTGAATAAGTGCAATGCTTGTAATTTGAAATCTTTTTATGATTTTAGAATTTAAAATCGTAAAAATACCTATAAACATACTTGATCGAAACAATTTATATGATCATAAAATCAATAAATGTGAAAAATTTTCGTTCTATATTAGATGAAACATTAAGTTTTGATAATCTCACAGCACTAGTAGGAGCAAATGGTTCAGGTAAATCTTCATTCTTACACGCTTTGGAATTATTTCAAGCCAAACAACCAAAAATAATTCAAGATGATTTTTACAATAAAAATATAGAAAAAGAGATAATCTTTGCAATAACATTTACCAATTTATCTGAAAATGCAAAAGAACAATTTTCAAAATATTTTCAAAATGATGAATTAACAGTTGAACGTGTATTCAAATTTGTGGATGATAAAATTAGTAGTACTTATCACGGTTCAACATTACAAAATCCTGATTTTAGGAAATTTAGATCATATCCAATTGCAACTACTGCAAAACCTGAATATGTAACATTAACACGAAATGACAAATATGATAGTTTATCAAATTGGGAAAGTTTTGAAAAGTCAAAAAATGAATTGATAAAGTGGGAAGATGCCCATATTGACGAATGTAAACGATATAGAGATGATGGACAATTTTTTGGGTTTAAGGAGGTTGGCTCTGCAAATCTTGAAAAATACATCCAATTTTTGTATATACCTGCAGTTAGAGATGCGTCATCAGATGCAGTCGAAGGAAAAAATTCAGTATTAACTACTTTGCTTGATTTAGTGATAAGAAATGAATTAATGCAAAAAGATGATGTCCAAAAATTTCAAAAAGATTTCAAAAAAAGATATGACGAAATTCTAAATACTAAAAACTTGAAAGAGATTTCAAAATTATCTAAGGATCTTACTAAAACATTGAACAGCTACGTTCCCGATGCAAAAATAGATTTATCGTGGCTTACTCCAAAAGATTTCCAAATAACTTTACCTTCAGCTATCGCAAATTTGATAGAAGATGGATATAGCTCAACAGTTGAACGAACTGGTCATGGATTACAACGTGTTTTCATAATAACTTTATTACAATATTTATCAACATTTAATGAAATCCATGCTGGAAGTACTGGCGGATCTGATTTCCCAACATTAGTATTGATAATCGAAGAACCTGAATTATATCAGCATCCTAATCGTCAACGTCATCTTTCTGAAATTTGTATTGCTTTATCAAAATGTGATGTGGAAGGAGTATCTTCAAAAATACAGGTTGTTTACAGCACACATTCTCCTCATTTTGTAGGACTGGATAGAATTAATCAGATTCGATTACTGAGAAAACAGGATAATATTGGTGTGTTACCTAAGATTACAAAAATCTCTAGTACTGACATACAAAAACTGACTGCCGAATTATCAAAGTATCATGGTGACAAATATACTGAATTTAACATTATACCTTTACTTCACATGATACTAACTCCGTGGATTAATGAGGGTTTTTTTTCAAAATGCGTGGTATTGGTTGAGGGTGATAGTGATAGGGCGTCTATTATCGGTACATCTCATGCATTAAAAATTAATTTAGAAAGTGAAGGGATTTCTATAATACCTTGTTCTGGAAAAGGGAATTTAGATAAAGTTGCAATAATTTTCAAGCAATTAGAAATACCAACATATGTAATTTGGGATAATGACCGAGATAAACCTGGAGAAATTAAGAGAAATAAAACACTTCTAAAATTATTTGAAGAGTCTGAGAGTGATTATCCTTCACATGTGAAAGATGATCATGCTGTAATAGAAGGTACACTTGAAATCATGTTAAAAGATGAAATGGGTGAAGAAATATATGAAATGACATTATGTAATTGTATGACTGAATATGATCTAAAAAAAGGAGATGCCGTTAAGAATCCTACTGTGATTAAAACTATGTTGGAGGATTTAGAAAAATGTGATGGCGTAATTCCGCCTACATTGAAAAAAATTTTAGAAAAAATAAAACAACTAAATTAACATAATCTTTAGGAAACTTTTTCGTATTGATATTTATTTTTAATATTTTGATTGAAATATTTTCCATGTGATTGAGCATTCATCAGTTCGTTGTATTCTTGTTCTGGTACTTGAAAATATTGATACACATTATTTCCACTGTGAAATTCTATTTCTAATACACTATCTTTGTATCCGATCGAGGCAATATCGCTAGATGTGACCTGTGTTCGTTCCATGAGTAGTCTATGCTTTTACAACTATTTCAATATTGAATTGTTTTCAAAAATATGATTTGTTCCATTGTTACATTATATTTAAAAAATAAATAATTCAAAATTTTCTATATTGAGACTTTTGGGCTAGAAATCATAGATGTTTTTTAATACTATCTTATGACTGTTACATCATGACTAGTATTACATTTCACGGAGGGGTAAATGACATTGGAGGAAACAAGTTCTTAGTCCGAGACAAGAATACTACTTTACTCATGGATTTTGGCATGTCTTTTTCTGAAGAAGGGCAATTTTTCTCTCAATTTATGGGTGCTAGAGGCTCAAATGCATTAACTGACATGTTTGAACTTGGAATTTTACCGAAAATCAAGGGAATGTATCGTAGAGATTATGCAAAGCATGTTGGCTTTGGAGGGGATGAAGAAACTGAAGTTGATGGTGTACTACTTACACATGCCCATGTTGATCACTGTGCATACATTCCATATCTGCGCCCTGACATTCCAATTTACTGCTCAGAAGAATCAAAATTAATCATGCAGAATTTTGATGAGACTGGAACTGATCAATATCTTACCATGAAAGAAAAATTCAAAATTTATGAAAATAAAAAAGGTGAGATAAGTCGTGCTATTGGTGACAAAGTAAAAATTCCACGAGTAATCAAAACATTTCAGTCTGGTGAAAAATTTAACATTGATTCTATTAATGTAAATCCATTACCTGTTGATCATTCTCTTCCTAGTGTTCATGCATTTATTTTAGAAACTTCACAAGGAATGATTGGTAATACTGCTGATTTACGATTTCATGGAAGAAGAAGCAAGATACTGAAAAGTTTGTTGATGTATGTAATAGAGTTGATGCGTAAACGATCTTCTCATAACGTCATTGCATGAGATCCGTCTAATTCTGCAGGTACAAAGCTTCTGCATGTAACAACTCAAAAAGAGTTGGTACATATTTGACCAAAATTACAACCATTTTTC
>JARPSM010000139.1 GCA_029782475.1 Nitrososphaerota archaeon | reverse complement strand
GGTCCCTGAATACGGACATATGCGAGACACCTCAGATGGCGTTTGATGACAGAATGGTACCTGAAGCGATCAGAAAAACCAACCCAATGTGGATGGAGGAGGACACCGATGACTAGGCGAAATCATTTCCGTATACTACAGCAAGGGAAATGGACTAATTCGTTTTGGTGCGAATTATGAAGATGATTATGGAACAAAATATGAAGACATTCTGAATGAAATTCCGTTAATTGTTGAGCAAGAACAAAGCCAAACAATTCCTATTGAAGAACGAATTGAAAAACAAGAAACACATTTACTAACAATTCCAAATTAACATAAATGATTGATCCTGTTATAATAGGTGGTATTTTAGGCGGTACTGCAGATAATCCAAAAACTCAAATCTGAAAAAATCGTTTCACATGAAGGTCTAGTGATCTATCATGAAAAAAATGAAGTAGAGTACAGGATAGATTTGAATCTGGGTGATCCGAAATCCAGAATTACAAAATTTAAGAACTTTTTCAAATCCAAGGCACTAAAAAAAATCAGTTTTGATGTATTGGAAGCAACGGGTACCGGAATAAACAATGAAAACCTAATGGAGATGGGATTGATGGAATGGAATGGATCTCAACTGACCATTGACTTTCCAAAAATATTCAGTGACGTGCAATCTAGTCTGGTAATTATAATATTTCGAACTAAATTTGCTTCCGCATTCATAGACAAATTGATTCATAGGCAAATAAGCAAAGTCAATTCAATTGTAGATGGAAAATTAATTTCTCATTTTGAACTAGTTTTAGACTATGCAAACATGCATGCCCCTTTATACAGAATCTTGTGTAAATCTGTGGAAAACAAATCATTTGTTTGTAATGGAGTTGTGCTGCTTTCATTCATACCGCTAAATTCTTCATTGGTGACTAAAATAGATAGTGCGATTAAAGATCAAAAATCCTTTTTGATTCCAGGCTAAAATATCTTTAATGACTCTTCAAAAGGCAATCAAAATTATTGACTGGTTAATAGAACAGGAGACAATCCTGGCAAATGGAATGAAAAACCCAGAACAAATCTGGAATCAGGACTTTGACTGTATGCAAAAATTGGCAAAGTTACTGGCAGAAAACAAGGAACATGAAATTCTAGTGCTTCAGGCAATCAAAAACCAAATTATCCCAAAATGCAAACATCCCAAGAAAATGCAGGACAGAGATGGTAACGGAAATCTCTACTGTATGAATGTATGAATCAAGCAAAAATGCTGGTTTGATCCCAGTTTGTCCAATAATGAAATTAATCTAGGCGTAGATGTTGATACATACGTATGAATTGCAATTGGGACTAGTAATTTTTTCCAAACTAAACCCTGTAAACTGTATTCCAAATTTACTGGTGAAAATCTAGCCTAGTTCACTCGTGAATTGGGACAAATCATGAAACTTGTCTAAACTAGCCGATTCTGTAACTCAAAAAGAGCTCAACCTTACTGCCTGACAATGTCATTTTGAGCTCTAACTTTGCTCAAAACTTACTCGTAAACTTTACCAATGATCTCTATCTGGAGTGGAAATTTGCGCTATGTTACATGTAATGCTGCTGCACTTGTTGTAACATTACAGGAATGAAATGTTGTGAAACAATACTTTTTAAATTGTTTTAAAAATCTGTGGTCCCGCGGGACGGAATTGAACCATCGACAACCCGGTTTCTGTATGCCTGATGGGCTGTTATTCGTTTAGCCATCTAAAGCCAACAACTACAGCCAGGAGCTCTACCAGGCTGAGCTACCACGGGACAAAAAAAATTAAGGTACCTGCCATTAAAAAACTATCGTAGGCAAAACCCAAACTTGGTAGTCATGATCTGTATGCGCATAAATAGTCTGAAATTATTTTCAAGCCGTCATGCCCAAGCCGGACTCTCTTATCCAGGATATGCCTGCGCTCCGTACCTGCATAACCACGGCTCTGTTGAGCTAAAAGAGATCTGGGCAAAATCAAAAAATATTGAGGAAATGTACTTTGTTACGGGGACTTTTTCTAGTGAAAGCAAACCATACTTTTCAGATTCTACAAATCATTACATTCTGGCTAAATTCAAAAACAGTGAACTGATCTCAAAAGATCTTGTAGTTCATAACCAAGAAAAAACATCCTTTGTCTTTAACATCAAGGACGATCTATTCCAAAGAGAGGTTCAAGGCGAGACAAATTTTGTTTCCGTATATTACTTGGAATACGGCGATAACGGAGGTGATTTGCATGAAATTGCAAATCTTTTGCTAAAAAGGGACAAAATTGAGATAGCAGGGCTGGGAGACATGAGTACTTCTTGCATAAACGCCTCCAAATTCACATTTCCTTACTCTGAAAACATTGTTGTAATTGAAGTTGCAAGCGAAAAAAGCCATCAGAGTGTAAAGAAATACTGTGATCAAACTAGGAGGGATATTAACCGAAAAGGAATGACGATGACCAATCTGGTGAGCCTCTCAGTTCTTGACAAGTTAAAGTAGAAAAGCCAGAGATTCCACTTGGCCAGGCATGATGTCAACGCGGATCACGCACAACCGTGCTAAAGAAGCGCGTCGGCTTTCTGAGTACAGTTAAGTCCAAGGTTTAGCCAAAAGAGCACAACAATCCAAAATGCCCATAGTGTAGAGAAAAAGTTCATGAGAGATCAAATCAATCAATTAGTAATAGATATTGATAAGATCACGCCGCTTTTGCATGACAACAATAAAGATCTAAAGAAAGCATGCAAGAAAAGTATCTTCCAAGTACGTGCCAGAATACTTGGCGTAAACATGGTTTGTATGAACAATGCAAGCATTCAGTTTACAGACGATTCACTCCTGCAGCGTCTCAACTGGGTCGCCATGTGGCTGCATCGATTCAAAGAGGGTAGCACAGAGGCCCTCGTGGATCTTCCCAAGTCAGGCATACAGCCAAAGGTAAAACTCGGAAAGATTGCAAAGGTTGTATCTGACAGATGACATCATCGGCTCCAAAGAAACTCAAGCGTACAGTACAGAAGAGATTCAGGGCAAACTATTACATTACAAACATCAGAGAAAATATTGCACACGCTTGGCATGTCTGCCAAGACTGTCTAGTGCATCCACATCAACGGGGCTGGACTCGAGGAGATCAAAAAAGTGACAGCACCGTACAAAAAGCTGATTTAACGACTGGAATCGGAGGGTTTTATCACAGCAGTCTTTGATGAGGCAATATTCATAGATGATCCTGCAGGCAAAGTACTGCTCAAAAAAGGGAGAACCGATTATTCTTCCATACAAGGGACGGCACGGCAGGGGTGGTGGCATACGGCTTCATTGCAACAGACAGTTCTTTGGGATGTATGAAAAATTCGACAAGGAGACGGTTCTGCAATACATTGGGGAGCTAGTCTGGCATTTGCAGAAAAGTTGCAATAATTATTAATAACGTACCGCAACACAAGGCACGCATTCTCCAAAAATTTCTGGATGAAAATTCAAATGTAAAGGTCATATGGATGCCCACTGCAACACCTGTGGTCAGTGTGACAGAAGAGTACTGGTACCAGGCAAAGCACAATGTCCTAGTGTCCGAATACTATGCCACAGTTGGGGGGGATGCGTCATGGTACCATCAGAATATTTTAGGACGGCGCGTCTGGAACTGGACGTGATGAAGTTTATCAAAAGTCTACTTACACTCTAGAACTTTTGATCGACACTATAGAGAAATTCTGGGACATCTTTGAGTGTAAGATAAAATACCTCGAGTCTGTTGATGAATTCATGCACTGGTACAGTCACACAAGACCACACGGTGCACTGAATCTAGATGAGAGGGAGACTCTGATGCATATTATGCCAAAAAGATAACAAACGAAATACTCAGACCCTGAAATACTGTGGAGGAATCAATCATGAAGATGCCATGAAATAATTTTTGAAAAGAACAATTGACAAAAAAGATACATAAAAGTTAATAGTTTGGTTTAACAATATTGTGCATGACTGGCATATTTTCGATTACTAGCGAGCACATAAATCACATGCTTGATAACGACTGTGTTGAATTGTTTGGAGAACTGCTACATGCAGATTCTAGACGACTAAAAATGCCAATTTCAAAAATATCATTTACATGGGAAACTCGTCCGGATGCAGGAATTGATGCCTCAGTAGAAGAGGGGGATTTTATAAATGGAGATTTAATTGTAGACTCTAAAGTATTTTATCAAATTAAATCTGGCATATCATTCAAGCCACAGCAACTTGCAGTAATCAAAAAAGAGTTGCTGGATACAAAAGAAGAAAAATTTGAGAATCTAGGTAGAGAGGTTCAAAGATGCTTGAAATGTAAGGGCACATATGTTTTGGTATGTATGAAAAAAACACTAACTACTGATGAAAAAAATAATGCAGAAGAGCATCTAAAAACTATTTTTACAAATTGCGGCATCTTAAATCCAAAAGTGAAAGTTTGGGGACAAGATAAAATTATAGGTGCAATTCAGCGTTTTCCGTCTTTATCACTACGTGTTCGTGGTCGTGATAAAGTGATTTTTTTATCTCATAAAGATTGGGCAAAGGGAGATGACATGAAAAAAACACTTGTGATCGGAAAAGAACAAAAAGAATTTATTACAACTGTTAGGGAGACACTAACTGAGGATTCCAAAGCAATACATCTTGATGTGTATGGTGAAACAGGCGTAGGTAAAACAAGGTTAATTTTTGAATCTATGCGAGATCCTTTTTTGGAACCATTTGTAGTATATATTGAAAATCCTAAAAAATTCAAAGACAGTTATTTGTTAAACGAAATAATTCGTGATGAAACTTTGCATGTCATATTGATCATTGATGAATGTTCATCAGATGATCGTTTCTATATTTGGGAAAAACTAAAAAATTTGGGTTCACGAATAAAATTAATCACAATTTACAATGAATA
The DNA here is from genome assembly GCA_029782475.1 of Nitrososphaerota archaeon. GTDB lineage: Archaea > Thermoproteota > Nitrososphaeria > Nitrososphaerales > Nitrosopumilaceae > Nitrosopumilus. The sequence goes on along the minus strand of JARPSM010000139.1, from coordinate 3,209 downwards.
TGTTGAGACACGTGGAACCACAAAACAAAAAGAAGTTCCTAATCTGTCAAATGAGAATATTAGTAAAATCATTCAACTGTATTATCGTGATGATATTATTGCAAACCAGCTAGCAACAATCTGTGGAGGAATACCTCGACTTGCACATGCAGTTGGATTAGACGCAAAAAATAATCCTGATGAAATGCTTAGAGGAATTTCAGATACAGGTAACTTTTTTAGTAGATATTTAAATTACGGTGAAGATCCAAATTCAAGTTGGGTTCAACAAAGAAAAAAGATTTTACAAACAATTTCATTATTTAAAAAATTTGGATTTGGAAATAATTTCAAAGAAGAAATGAATGCAATTCATAAACTAATTCATACACTTGACAATAACATCACATTGGGAATTTTTCAAGAGCATGTAAAACAGCTTAGAGCAAGAAAAATTTTGCAAGCTGAAGATACATTGTACATTACACCTAAAGCACTTCATCTTTGGCTGTGGATGAAATGCTGGGAAGACTATGAGTCAACATTTGATTTTAAAGACCTAGTACTAAATTTACCTCCCCAACTTAAAACCTGGTTTCTTGAAATGTTTGAGTATGCTGCAAATTCAGATGTTACCAAATCTATCGTAATAGGATTATTTGATACTGGAGGGCCGTTGAATGATTCAAAAGCTCTCAAGACGGAATTGGGCGCCTCATTTTTCAAAATATTCACGAATGTAGACGCTGCTCTTGCTACAGAACATCTTGAAAAAACTATGGGAACTTGGTCTCATAAAGAATTACAAGATTTTAGAACGGGACGAAGAGAGGTCATTCAGGGATTAGAAAGAATTGTTTTTGAGCCTGATCTTTTTATTCGTGGTGGCACATTACTTCGAAGTTTAGCAGAAACAGAAAATGAGGTTTTTTCAAATAATGCAACTGGGCTGTTTGCAGGATTGTTTTCATTAGGAACAGGATATGTATCGCCTACCAAAGCTTTGCCAACAACTAGAATTCCATTGCTAAAAGAGACAATGTGTTCTGAAAACGAATCTCGACGAAGCTTGGGTTTGAAAGCGTGCGAGTCTGCATTGCAATCGGTGTGTTTTATGAGACCTTTGAGATTATCAGATGGACTGCATCTTGATCAAAAAGGATGGGCACCAAAGACAGATCAGGAATGGGGAGATGCATACAAAGAAACTGTCGAGATGGCGATAGAAAAGATCAAAAAATGTCCAGAAAAAGATCGGCAAAAAGTAGCATCCATCATATTTGATAACACACGAGGAATTTTACATTCTTTTCCTCACCTTGGAGAGTACCTTGTGGACAAACTATATGAGATCAAAGATTTTACAAATAAAGAAACATCCTTGCGATGTATTATTGACATCTTGGAATTTGATAAAGATCAACTAGACTCTACTGTAAAATCACAACTAAAAGATCTTCAAACCGAATTAACAGGTACAGATTACTCTTCTTTAATGAAACGATATGTGGGCATGGATATTATGATGGATTTGGCCAAGAAAAACTGTAAAGAAAACAGAATAAAAAAAATTCACGAATTGGCAAAAGAGTCCTTGGATATTTTAAAATTAAAACCAGAATTAAAATGGCTAGTTACATCTGATGCAAAATATGGCTATGTATTTGGACAGGAATTAGGAGAGTTGGATGCTGATAACTCTTTACTGGATTCAATTTTAGATGCTCAAAAAAATTCTGGAGATCAAGGCAATGGGTTTTTTCTAAGTGGGTATCTATTAAAAATATATGAAAAAAACAAAGAGTTTTGGAATAAACTCTTCATTGGATTTTCTCACGATAAACAGCTAGTCAAATTTGTTTCAGAGATGGCATGGAGATCCGGAATCACTGATGAAATAGGATTATTGCTTTTAGATTTGATTAAAGAAAATAAAATAAAAGTGGATGAATTGGAGAAATTTGCTTTAGGAGGAAGTGTAAATAGATTATCTGCCAAGGTCGTCATACAATGGATAGAATTTATGATACAAACAAATGATCAAAAAATAATTCATCATGCAATCAATTTATTTAATTCCTTCTTTGTTCATAGGCAAGAAAAACAGTTAGATTCAAAATTGACTTTGAGATTATTAACTCAAGATGCCTTTATGGGAAAAGGATCTCCGGGTCATCATGATCCAATGCTTGACTATTATTGGAAAGAAATAGGATTGAAATTTGTAAAACAATTTCCACATCAGGCGCTAAAATTGGTAGAGAATATGCTACAAAGTATGGGAAGTGTTTCATCTATTATTACATTGCATTCACAATCTATTGCAGTATTGGATAAAATTTCATCAATTTATCCTAATGAAACTTGGGAATTGGTGACAAAATACATTGATTTGCCATTTGATGAAAGAGGATATGCAATAATTAGTTGGATGCGTGGTGGCGAAGTTAGTTTCGAAACTGAGACGGCTCCTAGTTTTTTGAATCTCGTGGACTTTGAAAATATTTCTGACTGGATTGATCATGATCCACATAAACGAGCAGCATACGTTACTGGACATGTTAAACCTGAATTAAAAAAAAATTCTTTGGCAAGAAAAATACTGGTAAAATATGGAAAAGATGACAAAGTTCAAAAAAACCTTGTAGCAAATTTCTTTACAGGAGGATTCTCTGGTTCTGCAGTCACATATTATCAAAATAAAAGAGACAATGTTCTCACATACAAAGAAACAGAAGACAATGAAAACGTTAGAAATTGGATAGATTTTTACATAAAATCCTTGGATAAGAACATAAAGATTGAAAAATTACGTGAAGAACGTGAATTTGTAATACCCTAGGGTTTTGTTCATTCAAAAAAACATTGCAAGTTATTTTTCAACAATTAACTGTTTCCCAATTCTAGATTAAAAAAGGCAATACCCCACTCCGTTGGCTGTAATATACGGAAAGTAGGTCCGCTAGTCATCTGTATCTTTCTCCATCCATTTTGGGTCCTCTTTTCTGATCGCATTTGTCGTCTTTTTATTTCTAAAGGCCATAAGCGGCGTCTCACAATTGTCAATGTCTAGTGAAAAATGCAGTCTCCTTTCGTTGTAATAGTCAACATACTCTCTGAGGTTGGCATAGTGCCATATCTCATCTTCTATGGTCCTATGAAAGCGCTCCAACTTGCCGTTTGTCTGTGGATGATATGGTCTAGCGTTTATCAAGATTATGTCGCGTGCA
>JARPSM010000135.1 GCA_029782475.1 Nitrososphaerota archaeon | reverse complement strand
ATGGCTTGAATCAAACTGGGACTGAATGCACAAAATACTAGGCCTGACGCAATTTCGCAGTTTCAATCCAACTTGACATTCAATTCAAAACTCTATTAAAATTCAAAAGTTCTCAGACATGACCCCTTTCCTCAAACAGTGCACGTCTAGTACCTGGCGTCCTGATGTACTGGCGGTGTGATACCTGTGTATCGTACTTGACATACAGGGTAATAACAAGTGGGCTTGTTATTATTCAGAATGCACAGCTCACGACACTTGACACGAAGAATAATTTATGAAGTACTTGATAACTTTACAGAACCTCTTATTCATACATAACTTCGATTGTATCGCATTGATCCTGATGGTCTGCAAGAAAGTAAGTTATTTCATCTGAATCAATCTCTAACCATTCTGATTCTCCTTTGTATGGGAGGTAATCCTCCATAAACAAATCTCCTTTCCCTGATACCCTAACAACAATTTTTTCACTTTTTGGTTTTATCTCAAAAGGTAATTTCAAAACTTTACCTCTTCTTTGATTTTGAATATTCACTTTGTATTTGTCCGAACGGAATTCTGTCTCTCCAAAAAAATAACTTTGAAAAATATCTAATTTTGTTATCTTGAAACTTAGCATATTTTCATTATTACCTTCTAGAAGATAAAACTTGGTTTATTGTTTTACGGAAATCGTAAAGAGGAATCTAATAAATGAAAAGGAAAAGTGGTTTGTTTAGATTACTTGCCAGGGTCGTGTTGCAAACGTAATGACATATCCAACACCGATAATAATTGACTGATATGCGATGTTAGTATATGGAATTGGTTTGATAATTGGATCCCCTTCAACTACTACTGTTTGACCTGGACCAAGTCCTGGACCAACTTTTGCTACGTTGAGTTGGGTGTGTACGTGGTATACACCTTCTTCAAGTGCTTTGGCTGATAGTGAGTAATCAATGACTGAGTTACCTGGAATGTCAAAGACGTTTCCTGGTGGATCTCTTGCCAACATCTCCCATCTGTTACCTGCGTTGGTTGACTCTGTGAAAATGGATAGCCATCCTCTTAGGTCTCTTTCTACCAAACTAACTAAAGTTCCTTGAAGTGTCAAGGTTTCGCCAGTTTGTAGAGATTGTCTGTTGAAGGTTTCATCTTCAATTCTGATGAAACGACTCTGGAGTTGTGCTTGGACACCGTGTGCATCTGCAGTTGGAAGTACGGATTCAACCCAGTTGAAACCTAAAGTTCCTAGTGCAAGTACTACAGCTAGTCCAAATACGAAAATTCTTTTTTCGACCATAGTTATCTCTAAAGTCAGAAAACAAAACACGTCGTTATATGTTTTACCTTAACAACGAGGATCGATCTTGAGTTCGTTGTATAGCTTTGATGTATAACATTAAAATTGATAAAAAAATGGGTTAAATTATGATATTTTAAGTGTAATAATATCTAATATTTACATATTTTTTCTTAATAATTATATTAAATTGGAAAGAATTGCTATTTTCTAAAACTCTTACTTTATATTCCGAATTCATATGATGTTATACATGGCACAGATGCCCGCATTAATCCCAAAAGAAGTTGAGATCCAGAGACTAAAGAAAATCTGGCTCATCGTTATTGCTATGGGTTCTACTGCAGCATCAGTCGAAGTTGATAACTTCGTTGATGGATCTTTGCATCAAACCTCTATCAGAGATAGTGCTTTCACACCAGCACACTGGTGGCTATATTCCCACTTCATCACATTACCACTTGGATGGGGAGCAGCAGCAATCTATGATAGAAAAATCCCAGTTCTTAGAGGCCCAAATAACTCAATGAACACTGGATTGAAGATGACCATTCTTGGTTACCTTGCAACCATGTTTACAATTGGTGTCAATGAGATGTGGCATTTCTGGTTTGTAGAAGAGATCTTTGCAGTTCCAAACCATTGGATGTTTAACATGGGAGTCGTAGTGGCTTTCATGGGTGCACTAGCATACGTAGTTAGAGTATATGCTCGACTCGTAGAACTAGGTGCAGAAACTCCTGGAGAGAACCCATACGTTGCAGAGATGTACAAGATGGCCTTAGAAGGCAAATTGTACAGCCGAGCAATTCCTTAGAAAAAGTGCATTAGCACATTTTTTATTTTTATTATTTTTCCCAAGCCGTAGATCGTACTTGTTCCCCAGATTAAGAAAGATTTAAAAGGATTCCGAATCAGAATAATTCCATAATGACTCTTCCTAAAGGATTCGGTTCTGGCGGTGGCGGCGGTTCATCAAGCGCTGACGTAGAACGAATGATTGGTAGACGTGTTGAAAACATGACTGGTATGATTACAATCTCATTCTGGGCAGCATGGTTAGCAACTTTTGGTGGAACTGCAGCAGGATATTTCTATTATCCTTGGGCATATCCAACTCAAAGTGGTCACTTTGCATTCATCGTCTTGACAATCATTGAGGCTATAGGTTATCTCTTCTGTGTTAAAGTCATGGAAGAAGGTTCCAACAAAAATAGTAACGGTATTGTAGCAGGCAGTATTGCCGCAGTTACAATAGGTACAATACTCATAGTATCATTTGTTGGTAAATAGAAGGTATAACCCCTTCAGACACTTCTTTTTCATTTTCCTTTTTAGTTTAGATTAACGATCTTCATCACACTCTAAAATTTTATATACTGACCGTTTCTTCACTTTCATATGGTCTGGTTAAGACGATGTACACACTACTTATTCATAGTAGTTGTTGCAGTTAACTCAACTCTGTTAACAATTAATGCAGGAGACTATATCTTCTACACTGACTGGGCTTGGACTTCGTACACGGTATTCTCAATATCGCAAACGTTGATGCTTATTGTAGGAGCTACATACTATCTTACATTTACAGGCGTTCCAGGCACAGCAACGTACTACGCTCTAATTATGACAGTATACACATGGATAGCAAAAGGTGCATGGTTTGCACTCGGATATCCGTATGACTTCATTGTAACACCAGTTTGGCTACCTTCAGCAATGCTGTTGGATTTGGTTTACTGGGCAACAAAGAAGAACAAGCACTCCTTGATACTGTTTGGCGGCGTACTGGTAGGAATGTCATTACCATTATTCAACATGGTAAACCTGATAACAGTAGCAGACCCACTAGAAACGGCATTCAAATATCCAAGACCAACATTGCCACCATACATGACACCGATAGAACCGCAAGTAGGCAAATTCTATAACAGCCCAGTTGCGCTAGGTGCAGGTGCAGGTGCAGTATTGGCATGTACATTTGCAGCATTAGGTTGTAAATTGAACACTTGGACATACAGATGGATGGCCGCTTGGTCAAAGTGGGACTAACACTCCAATCTTTTCCTTTTAATTTTATTATCTAGCCCTTAGATGATTCTCTACAAAATTTTTTGATTTTAAAAATTTAAAAAAATCTAGTTTGGGTTTTTCTAATAATTTTTAATTAATAATTCAAAGTGTCCAGTTCTTTTTTTGGAGTTTGAATTGATAGAACGGTTAGCTTGAATTCTATTAATCTTCCAAGATTTGTTTGAGAATATTTCTGCAACTTCTTTAGAGTCTGAATTTGATAATAGAACTTTACATCCTTTGGAATCTAATTTCATACAAAGTTCGGCAAGTCTGTTTAGATCCTCATATGTGAAACTTTTGTTGGTGTAGCTTGTAAAATTGGCAGTTTCACTAACTGGTTGGTATGGAGGATCAAAGTATACGAGGTCTCCTTTTTTTGCATCTCTGAGTACAGATTCAAAATCCCTACATTTTATCGCGACTTTACTTGATTGTAAAATAGCACTAACTGAACGTAAATTATCTTCATTTACTATATTGGGATTTGTGTAACTACCTAGAGGTACATTGAATTTCCCCTTACTGTTAACTCTGTATAGTCCATTGAAACAGGTTCTATTCAAAAAGAGTAATCTTGATGTTTTTTCAATTTCACTTCTTGGATTTGATTCTCTAACTGAATAATAATATGTTTTAGAATCTTTTTGATAATTTTTTTCATGATTTTTTAGAGATGAAATTAACTCATCAATTCTATTTCGAATTGCAGTATATGTTAAAACTAAATCAGAGTTCAAATCTGAAATACTGCATTTTTGAGCCTTTCTCTCAGCAAGGATATGGAATAATAATGCGCCTCCACCTAAAAATGGCTCATAATAGGTACCAAAGGTTTTGGGTAAATTTTCATTTAGAATCGGAATTAGTTGACGTTTTCCACCAGCCCATTTTACAAATGGTTTTGGGGTAGTAGTTGCAATTTGTCGGTAAACTTGTTTCAATAGTTGTAATTGCAAAAATCATTAACAGCACTATACATAAAATAATTTGATCTGGAACTAATTTTTTCCTAGTTATGAACTAGCTTAAATAGAAATTTCGTAAATTGGTAAAATCTATGATTTAAAGAATAGAAAGCTTCGGACGGGATCTGAACCCGTGACCTTTACATTACCAATGTAACGCTCTACCAGACTGAGCTACCGAAGCACAAATTCACCCTGTAGAAAATCCTTATAATTCTTCATTTTGGGCAAAAAACTCTGTTCTGTTCAATATAAGGACGATTTTAACGCTATGTTCAGTTAGGAGGACAGGTGTTCAGTTGGGAGGAATTTTTGGATGATTAATTTTTTCAATTTTCTCTTTCTTCTGAATTATGTCCTTTAGGACAATGCAAGATACAATATGTTTGCAATTTTTATCATTTTTTTTGGTTAGTCGATAATAGAAATCATCACACTGGCAGGTCCAAATATCGGTACCAGTAATTTTTTTCACATTATATGCCATTCTGTAACCCACTTTATAGGAACTGTAAATCAGGAGAATTTCTCGTGGGGTACCTGGTGTGACTGTGCATGGATCACCAGTAGCTCGTCTGTCGTTAATAACAAAGTTTACGATGCAACACAACACACAATAACTGGCACAACTCAAGCATCCCAACAACAAAACCAATATATCTACAAAGTTGGTTCTGGCGTACAAGATAACGATCAAGCAGTCCATGCTACTGTTGGACTAATCTCAGCAATCAATACAACTGTAATTACTGTTGATGTTGAAACCGGCGAATGGTATTATGTTAAAGGTCTTGTTAGATCCAATGCACAAATGTTCCACGGTGATAGCGGCGGTTCAGTGGCATCTTATTGGGACAGAGGAAATCTCTATGGTATTGTTGCAGCTCATGACACATGGGGGTATTATCACACGCCAATTGATCAAATAACTGCACATATGGGTGTAACACCAATCCTAAACTAGAGATGACTTTTCTCCATTTTTTATAATGAATCTTAAATCATGGAAAATTAACAAGAAAGTATGAAGACCCATGTTAAAATTCCAATCATCGTTGCAATTACAATAGCTGCTGTCTGGGTAATTGTTGGGCAGTATGTTTATTCTAGTGATGATAAGCTTCTACAAATCCAGTATGCCTGTTTCATTGGCAGTCATGGTGGGCCTGCTTTAAAAGGTCACAGTTCATTTGACAATGGTACCCATACAATTAACACTGGTAGTTATTTATGGATAAGTAATTTTGATATTCAAAACGCTGAGAAAGCAAAAGCAGAGATAGCATCCATGGATTGTCCCGAACTAGCTGAAAAATTACTAGATGGCTATTTTCAACATTCACCAAACAAGGCATATGCTGAATTTAGAGTCGAAAATTGTAAATTGATTGATAGACTTTATGCGTAATTGAATTTTTGTTATTTTAGAGTATGAACCCGATTAGTCATAAGGTTCAAAGCCCTTCGGGCCCCATTATTTCCATTAGTTTTAAACTGAGCAAATTAAAAATTATCTGGCAGCGATGAAGAATCAGAGTTATATCTGAATTGATGATTGGAAGGCATTTGACTGAGCAGCCAAAATTTATCTGTTAATTTGTTTTTTCACTTTTTCTAAGATATTTGCATCAATGAGATTTTGTTCAAACAAAGCTTCTGTAATTTGTAAAATATTTAGAATTGAATGCATTTTAACTCCAAATTCTAACAATGCCTCATCAGCTCCCTCCATTCTATCTACAATCACATAAGCGTCTTTTACTGTGATGTTCACTTTTTTCAAAGATTTGATGGCATTAACTATTGAACCTCCAGTGGTTGCAACATCATCAATCATCACAACTTTCATGTCGTCATGAATTTCCCCTTCCACTGATTTTGATGTCCCATAATCTTTCGGTTTGCTTCTTACATAGATTAGCGGTTTTACAGTTTCAATTGCCAATGCTGATGCAATTACTAAACCCCCTGTAGGTACTGATACAATTGAATCAAAATTGTCTAATCCTATATCTTGCCCAATCTCATTTTCAAGATATTTTACCATTTTTCTAAATTCAATGGGGTAACTTGGTACTAATCTTAAATCTACATAATACGAACTCTTTTTTCCACTTGCTAGTGTAAAGTCCCCAAATTTTATGATGCCATTTTGATGCAAAAAGGTTGCAAACTCTTTTACAAATTCCATACAAAAGTTAACTAGACTGGATTTATTTTGTTTTGTATTGAGTGATAATTATGCCTGAAATTTGGTTAAATTATGGAATTACAGACGTTGTTTTAGATATAAAGGCAGAAAATCTAGAACAAAAAATTGATTCTGAAGGGAAAATTCTAGATGATTCGGCGATCAATGAAAAATTAAACACTCTTGATTTGTCAAAACCTATGGAACTTGTAGTGTTACATAATTCAAAATCAATTCTAAAGATAATCTCTTCATTGTTTTCTTTATGTGAACAAAAATCTAAACCATTCCCAAAAATCTTGACTGATAAAAAAATTCTAAATTTAATAAAATCTGGATTACCTGAAGGAAGTTCAATTAATGAATTTGACGATGTAGGGATTTCAAATTCAAATCTAGTGTTTATGGGTGAGATGGAATTTAATGGATTGTTTGGATATGAGACTATATCCACACGTCTTATCAAAAAATTTGGTCAAGAATCCATGCTTTCTGCATATGCAAAAAGACAAGGCAACCTTCCTACTCCTGGACAATACCCTGAAAGTTTAACTGAAGCAAAAAAATTCACAGATAATTTTGAAATTCAAGGAATGGAGATTATTGCAAATTCTGAAGGGATTGTAGATTTCTCAATAGGTCATCCTTCAGAAACCATTGCATCAACAAAAATTCTGGAATCAAATTCTATCAAAGATGCGGGCCAACACAAAACAATGGTACTGAGCACTGGAAAAGATGCAAGTAATGATAATTTAGGAAATTCATTTTCCTCACTTTGGAATTGTTCTAACGCAATTAAAAAAGACGGTCTTGCTATTTTAGTTGCTGAATGTAAAGGTGGTTTAGGTTCTGATGCCCTTCAACAATACATTGAAGATAGATTGACTGTCGAACAACTTCGGAATCCTACAAAATACATTGAAGGAATGGAGAATTTACTATTTCTTTCAGAAATGCAAAAGAATTTTCAAATAGGATTGGTTTCAATTTTACCTGAATTTTATGCTAAGAAACTAAATATGATTTCTATGCAGGGCATAAAATATTCTATGGATTATATTCTAAAAACCCAAGGTCCTCGCCAAAAAGTTGCAGTTGTTACTGATGGTGCACGATTATTGTTAAGGTAGCAAACCTGACAAAAATTCTGTTGGTAAAGGTGCGCATAAAACTGCTAATACAATAATCCCAAGATATGCAAGTTTTCTATTTCTTGATAGTGGCGAAACATCATCTAATGGAGATGCGCTAGGATTTCTTGAACTCATAAACAAAATTAAAAGTGCCATTAACCAATAGTTTAACAAAACTAGAATTACCATACTTCCATAAGTTGCATATTTGTGAAGTTTAACTCCAAGTAATGTTCTTGCCATGTGTCCTCCATCCAATTGCCATGCAGGCAACAAATTCAAAAATGTAATTAAGAAACCAATCCATGCAGCAAACATTATCGGCGTCATAATCACTTCATGTCCTGCTCCTCCTTTACCAAATAATGCTAAACTGGCAGTCATCAGTAATGGCTCTCCTTGATTCCATTCAATTAATTTTGATTCCTCAAACAAGCCTGCAGCAATCTCAGGATCTAAAATTGGTGCAGTATATGCACCATAAATTGAAACTATTACTGCAATTACCAATCCTGCAATTGGGCCAGCTATGGCAACATCAAATAGTATTTCTCGATTAATCGTTAATCCCTTTGATTGAATAAATGCTCCAAATGTTGGAATTCCAATTATTGGAAGTCCTGGAATAAAATACGGCCATGTTGTTTTTAGACCGTGTGCTTTTGCTGCAATAATGTGACCAAGTTCATGAATTCCTAAAATTCCTAATAATGACAATGTATACACTGCTGCCATTTCTACGGGATCTCCAATTTCTATGATGGAATTTGTACCTGATGTCCTATAGTATCCATCTACCATTACAAATGAAATAACAATTGCAAACAAAATTCTTGGAGTCCAAGATGTACTCATCCATTTTCTCTGTTTCTTGGGGGAAAATTTCTGAATGATGACATATAGTCCCCCATCTTCCATCTTTTCTAATTTGCAAACATATCGCATATCTTCTAATTTTCTTGCCAATCCTTCAAATTTTGATTTAAAATCTATGTCTTCAATTTTAAATTCTAATGAAAATTCAGTCTTTGTGAAATCACTGACCTGAAATATGGAGTTGGCTAATGAAATAATGTCTTCTTGTGAGGGATCCTCCATCTGTTTATGCTGGTTTTTTCCATTAAATGGTCTTTTGATAAGCATTTTTCATGTTATTTATTTACTATAATAAACACGATATTTCATGGTAAAGCCTGCATTTGATTACATCGTAATATCAAAAATAAAGGATAAACCATACCTGCTAAATTAAAAGCAATATTCTATGAAATTCAAGAAGGTCAAATCATATCAACTGAATCTCTCTTTGAAAAAAATAAACAATATTTACTAAGTATGGGATCAGATTGTAAAGTGGTTTGGTTCAGAGAACCACAACTCTTGGGATCTAGAAAAATGCCCAGTTCCAATATCTCTTACAAGAATTAAAACAGACTACAAACACGTCGGGTTTTTAGAGCGAGATGCAATAGAGCAATTGCAAAGATATCTAGAATATAGGAAAAGAAAAACAGGACATGATATGGAAAAAAATCAACCGTTGTTTCTCAACAAATTTAAAAAACCTGTAACTGTTGAATGGATATTTGGTAGTTTTGCAAAAATTGCAAAACGAGCAGGAATTCAAGAATTTGTAGAATTTAATGGTCGAAAACAATACAAGATGCATTCCCACGAATTAAGAGATTTGTTAAAATCCACACTGATAGATTCAGGATGCAGAATTGATGTTGCAGACCACGTAATTGGCCACAAGCCAAAAGATTCGTACGAGAAACAAAGTATACTGTACCCGGAAACACTGCGAAAAGAGTATGCAAAAGCATCAAAGAGACTAAACGTATTTACAAAGTTCTCAAATGTTGTATCTGGCAGGGACGATACAGACGAGCTAAAAATAGAACTGAAAGACAAAATATCAGAGATGGACAAGCTAAAAGAAGAGATTGTAATGGAGCGTGCGATAAAAAAACAAGAAGAGATGTTCTTGGAACAGCAGTCAGAGATGATGAGTAATATGCAAAGACAGATTGACGAGTTAAAGTCAAACAGTACAAAGAGCATTCCAAAAAAGACAGAGTTTTGCTGTATTGGATGCAGTATTGTTCATGGCAAAGCAGAATGTCCTGTATGCGGCTCCAAACTAAAGAGGATTTACGAGGAAAAGACAGTCATTAACTAAAATCCATATTTTTGAGAATTTGATTGAACATATTATCATATTTTGAGAAACTAAGATCATCTTATAATCATCAAAAAACCGTTCTGTATGAATTACATATTGTTCATACTTGTGAATAACGATCTATTTTTATTAAATAAAACCGTAATGTACCGTACTGAGAATCTGATTTGTGAGAAATCATTACAAATCAAACCTGTGGCCTGCACCGAATATTCTTTTCCTGTTTTTTGACAGGCAGTTTTCTTTTGTAATTTTCTAGTTTTTCCCTATTCCTTGTGCTGAGAATCAAATTGCTGTACGGCAAGACCGGTACTGGGAGAAACTGTTTGGGTTTTTTTGCTAGTTTGGTGCAATTGAACATGAATTAGGTGATTACGCCTCAGCTTTGGATCTTGTTGTTAGAAAATGTTGAGATTGCACTCTAATTGTGCTAATTGTGCAAGAGATCTATACAAAATCTCTTTTTGTGGATCAATGGTTCATTGTTTTTATATACTCTTTTTTTTAAAAAAAACTAATAACATGAATAACGAAATAGGACGAAAAATAACTAGGCTTACATTAATGACAATTATGTTAGCCGGTGGTTTGACATTTGCAGTTCCAGGAATGGAACCAGCATATGCAGCCAACGCTAACCTATTTGTCTCCGCAGAAAACTCTCAATTCGACAATTACTTTGCTGGCCCAATGGTTATCGAAGTAGTTGTAATTGATTCTGACATTAGTGATACAAATGAGGGTGAAGGTGAACCAGACGTTACCGTACAAGGCAAGGACATTAGAATGACCCAAGCCACTGACGGTAACTGGTATGGTTACTTTGCAGACGTTGATGCAGCTATAGCAGCAGACAGAACCCAAGCCGATGATTCAGGACTTGGTCTTGACTTTGGTGTTGGATGTACTGCTGCCACAGCTGATACATTCGCAGGAGTACCATTCACTGATACTGAGGGTGTCTTCTTCCCAGTCGATGCTTTTGGTACAGACCCTAATGATACAGGTTTAAAAACCTGTACTGAAGGTGTTGCCGGTACTGTTGACTTGATGAATGTAATCAGAGAAAACAAAACAGCCAATGGAAACAGAAACACTGGAAATGGACTCGGTCAATTAAATTTGAACGATAATGCATTCCCAATGATCCAACTATACGATCTAAACCCAACTGGCAACGTTGTAGTTACCTATAACAAAGGTGGTGGTGCTCAATCAACCACATTAACTTTTGATACAGTTGACCAATTTGCCAATTTAGAATCTGATAGAACTGTATTTCCACAAGGTGCACAAGTACACCTCACACTAACTGATGTACAACTAAATATTGACCCAACTGACGAAGATTCCTGGACATGGGGAACTAACCCAACCAATAGTACTGTCGTTTATCAAGCCTTTAATGAAAATGGAGACCGAGACGCTGATGGTACTACTGGTGCAGTAGACTTAACCTCAGAATTAGGAACAGCAGACTTTATGTTTGAAGATAATGGTATCTTGTTAATTGACTTAGACGCTCAAGATACCGGTAATGAAGTATTAAGAATTGTCGACAACGGTGATTCTGTTACTAACGGAACCGCAACCAGTTTAGCATCTAATGTTGTTACAGGTAATGAGAATACCTCCACAGGTTCATTTCTCATAGAATCCCAACCAGTAACATTTACTGAATTATCATCAAACAGTGGTATGTTTAGTAACTATGACGAATCTGATATATCCAACCTTGCCATCGCAAGCGATGCTGACAGAGGTGTATCAGCAAGCATAGATTACAATGAGACACCAAAGACCATTCTCGTAGGCTTTGATTACGGTACAATCGATATTCAATCAGCCGATGATGAATGGAACTCTG
>JARPSM010000132.1 GCA_029782475.1 Nitrososphaerota archaeon | reverse complement strand
TGTTCATCATTTCAAACACTGCATAGTACTGTGACACAAGTAACGCATACTTGCTTATCTTCCAGCATTGCTCTATCATATTAAGATACGGTGATCCTTTTGGCAACCAGATTAGCTTGACATCAGAATTATTTTTGAGATACTCTTTTACTTTTTTTGATTTGTGAACTGATGCTTTGTCTAGCATGATTGCAATTTTTCCATATTTCCAGTGTAACTCTTTTAGATACTGCACAAATGTCACAGAATTGAATCTCTCATACACCCTAAACCACTGACTGCCATCTTCGGTAATGGTTCCATACACTGCAAGGCTCTCATGTCGTCCCGTATATGGAAGAAATATTCTCTTTGCAACCTGTGACCAGTACTTTTTTCCTGTTTTTACATCCCTTACAAAGAATGCCTCATCAGCCATTGCAATGACAAATCTTTTCTTTTTTAGGCGTGAAATTCTCTTTTTGATGCGTCTCTGCCAGCTTCTCACAGCAGACACACTTGCATGATTAATGTGATATTTTTGGGCAGTCTTTGCAGACATGCCATAATGGTGCATTATTTTTCTGATGTAAGTAATGTGTAATTTGACTCCGGTACAATAAAATATTGTCTGTTGTAGCATTGCAGGCGTAAACAGAGTCAGTATTGCCTTTGACATTATAGAATCCATCTTTATCTTTGAGATTCTTCTTGGCCTGCCTGATCTTGGGAGGTCGTAGAGGCCATCAAGGCCATGTTCCTCAAAACGACTCACCCATTTTCTTACCCATGTTGTGCAGTGGTGTAATGTCTTTGCCATCCTTTAGAACCATCAACACTGCAAGCATTCTTACTGCAACTTGGGATTTTTCTTTTTTGTATGCTGCCTCAAGGGATTCAAATTTATCCATGTATTTTGATGCACGTTCTGATCAAAAAGTATTGTGTTTTGTAATAATTTAGTTCACGAACTTTGTCTTTTTGCTATAGTTGTAACTGAATTACAATCTCAGTTGTTACATCCAGCCATTCAACAAATGACTCGTAACTTTTTGAATCGTACTGTCTAAGGACTAGTAAAATGATATGCGGGTGTATTGAAAATGTATGCTTTGATTGGGATGTAAAAATAATGGAGCATTGCATTTCTTTAGAATCTGGTGCATGAGAATATAGTGCAAAGCACAACATCATGCGTTGGTATCTGTTTTTCATAAAATGGAATAATTCTCATTAATTCATGGATCTAAAGATCTTATTTGGTGTACCTAGGTTAAATCCTGATGATCTCTAGCAAGCCAAATGATTGTTTTGACTCAGGTTGTAGATTTTGGTTATAATGCATTTCAGATTCTTTGCACAACCTGAATCGCTTGCAACTGTCTTCTATTTTTGGTGTTACGGGGTTTTGTTCTTAGTACAAAGTTACAACATGGACAGTGTTTACCATCCCACCACATAAAAATATCACATATTGAACACATCTTTTGCCCTTGAATATATCGGTTAATACCATGAACTCTTTTTGCTTTATGCTGAGTGCAGGTTCCTTTACAAACCATTATCTCATTACTCCAAAAAATACAATTTATGAATCTTAAACAACCGTGAATTTGGAATAGTGTGAGAAATAATGGCTGAAAATCGACACAAGTCGAGTAATATACTATCCTAGGTTTAAATAATGCAGGATGACTTTTTGACGCAATGGTTGGTATCGATCAAGTCCTTGAAAAGCTAAGCACCGTAATTGATCCTGATCTGAAAAAAGACATCGTATCAATGGGTATGATTAAAAATTTAGAACTTGATAATGACAATCTAAAATTTACTTTAGAATTAACTACTCCTGCATGTCCGTTCAATGTTGAAATTGAGGATGATGTTAGAAAAGCAATTGCAGACCTTTCTGATTTGAAAAATTTTGATATGAAAGTAACTGCCAAAGTTATGGAGGGACGTTCCCTTGATGATGATACGGGAATGGCAACTGTCAAAAATATTATCGGCGTTGCAAGCGGAAAAGGCGGTGTAGGCAAATCCACGGTTTCTTTGAATTTAGCTTTGGCATTGTCTGAATCAGGGGCAAAAGTTGGCTTGCTTGACGCTGACATCTACGGCCCTAGTATTCCCTTGATGCTTGGAATGAAAGATGGTTCCATGGAAGTTGAAGATAACAAACTTCAACCTGCTGACTCTAATGGATTAAAAGTTGTATCTTTTGGTTTCTTTGCTGATCAGTCAAACCAAGCTGCAATATACCGCGGTCCGATTATCTCTGGAATCTTAAAACAGTTTTTAGTTGACACTAACTGGTCTGAACTGGACTATCTAATTGTAGATCTTCCTCCCGGCACCGGTGATATCCCATTAACTCTTGCACAAACAATCCCTATTACCGGGATACTTGTCGTTACAACTCCACAAGATGTTGCAAGTCATGTTGCAGTCAAAGCAGTTTCAATGTTTGAAAAGCTAAATGTTCCAATCATCGGCGTTGTCGAAAATATGGCACATTTCATTTGTCCAAACTGTGATGACAAACATTACATCTTTGGCGAAGGTGGTGCAAAGAAAATTAGTGAACAATTTAACATGCCATTCTTAGGTGAAATCCCATTAAACGCTGGAATTATGTCCGGCTCTGATTTAGGAAAACCTATCATGATTACAAATCCTGATTCTCCAAGTGCAGTAGCTTTTAGAAAAAGTGCTAAAAATATTGCAGCCCAATGTAGTATTATTGCAGCAAAACTACAAGAAGAAATGGCATCTGAAAGCACTGAAGAAGAATCTGCACCTGAACCGAGTACTGGTTAGATTTCTGTGAAACTGCCTGATTCATTAAGAGAACAAATGAAAATTCCTTTAGGGATACTTTTACCTGAAAATCAAGCCGATAAATCCAATATCAAAAAACATCTTTTTGAAAATTCTTACATCATTACTGTAGGGGATAGAACCACTGAGAAAATGATCGATTTTGATCTGGTTCCTTCGCTGCAAATTATTGACGGTCAAGAGAAAAGAGAACAAAGAGAACCACCTCCTAAACTAGAAAATGCTACGGAATTAACAGTTGATAATCCTGCAGCAGAAATTACTTTTGAAAGTATTGAGATAATCAAAAAAGCATTCACTCTACAATCCCCTGTGAGACTTTTTGTAAATGGAGAAGAAGACCTATTGGTTTTACCTGTATGTATTTATGCACCTGAAAATGCAGTTGTTTTGTATGGTCAGCCAAATCAAGGACTAGTAATAGTGCAAATAACTCAAGAAATAAGAAATAAGGTACAAACACTACTTGATTTAATGGAATAATTGGGGAGTGATGAGACGGTGGCTGTATGATTGGTGATTACCCCACTTAACCTTCTGACCTCATTAATTCATAATTTTATAGAATCAAAATACACCAAATTTTGCATAACTATTGACATGTCCAGATAAACACCGATTTCATCATGTATTATTGTGAAACTTGATCCTGAACTTTCTTTGCAAATTTTAGAAAAAGTTGGGATTTACTCTAATCGTTTCTCCATTCCTGAACCCAAAATTCTCTTAGCTACCAAAGAAGTATTGGATGCTCCCAAAGAGATGACTGAGGGGAGGAGAACTTCTGCTTACAAGTATTACGGTGTTGCATATCTTCAACATAGTCTTGTATTCATTAATGTACGAAAAATTCCTGATGAGAAGACTTTGGAAAATACAATAATCCATGAATTAATCCATATGAGATTCCCCTATCTTGCTCATGGTAAAAGGTTCAACAAACTAGTGCGACAAGGACTTGGAGGAAAAACATTTCCACCATATAGAAAAAGAAGCAAGATCTCTGCTATTTGATTTATATTTACTAGGATTTGGCAAGCGAGTATAACATGGAAATAGTTGGAATTTTGCTCCCCTTTATCGCAGGTATTGCATCATTTTTGGTTGCAGGTGGCCTGGTGGCATGGATTGTCAAGCAGCCATCAGGAACAAAAGAAATGACTGATATTTCCAACGCTGTCAAAGAAGGTGCATCTGCATTTCTTGAGAGGGAGATGAAAATTATTGTTCCAGTAGCTATTGCACTGTCCTTGATTATTGGTATTTTCTTGACTTTCTCAAACGGCATTGCGTTTGCCGTAGGTGCAGCACTTTCTGCAGTTGCAGGAATTATTTCATTAAAAATTACAGTAAAAGCGGCAGTTAGGGCTGCAAATCTTAGCGGAAGTGGGCTGGGACAGACGTTTGCCATGGCTTTTAGAGGCGGGGCAACGGTGGGCTTGGCAGTACCTGCAATGGCACTGCTTGCAATTACCGGACTTTATCTTGTATTCCCTGACCCAATCACAATTGCAGGTGTCGGAATTGGGGCCAGTCTTATCGCACTGTTCATCAGAATTGGCGGCGGTATCTTCACAAAGGCTGCAGATATGGGCGCTGACTTGGTAGGAAAAGTTGAAGCAAACATTCCTGAGGATGATCCTAGAAACCCTGCAACTATTGCTGATAACGTGGGAGACAATGTTGGTGATGCGGCCGGAATGGGCTCTGATGTCTATGAATCCTACATTGTAACGATTCTTGCAGCCCTGCTCATTGCAGCATTAATTGGCGCGCCAAACTTTTTCCTTTACCCTATCTTGATTGGCTCATCTGGAATGATTGCATCAATTATTGGCGTAGTGATAGTCGGCTCTAAGAATGTCACAGATGTGATGAAACCGCTTAACCGCTCATTTTATGTCTCAGCTGCAATTGCAATTGGGTTAAACTATATCTTTATCACACAGTTTATTGGAGATTCTCCTGCATCGTATGCGCTGTTTGGTTCAACTGTTATCGGGGTGATCCTCGTCCCAGTAATTCAAAAGATTACAGACTATTACACCAGCTACAAACAAAAGCCGGTTAATGAAATTGCAGACTCTGCAAAATGGGGATACGCATCACTGACACTGATGGGAATTATCAAAGGAATGCAGTCGACAGGGCCATTTATGATTGCCCTAGTTGTAGCTATTATCATCTCTTACAGCATAGCATCTGCGGCGGCACCTGAAGGTGCAGACCCTGTGCTTTACGGAATATTTGGAACTGCAATGACTGCAATGGCAATGCTGAGTTTGGCAGGAATTGTTCTTAGCATTGATGCATTTGGCCCAATTGCTGATAACGCAGGTGGAATTGTTGAGATGACTGGAATGGGTGAGGAAAACCGCAAGGTCACTGATGAAATTGACGCTGTTGGAAATACTACAAAGGCAGTCACCAAAGGCTTTGCAATTGCCAGTGCCGCACTAGCTGCCCTGGCCATGATCCAAGCATTTCAATTTGAGGCAGCACATGTCTTTGCAGGCGTATTGGAGTTAGATTATAGTTTGACCAATCCTGCAATCATAGTTGGATTGCTAATTGGCGGTTTGATTCCGTTTATCATTACAGGTCAGCTGATCAATGGCGTATCAAAGGCTGCAGGAAAAATGGTTGATGAAGTTAGGCGTCAGTTCAAAGCAGACGATGGAATTCTTGCAGGAACATCAAAACCTGACTATGCAAAATGTGTGGATATTGCTACTGTTGCATCAATTAAAGAACTGTGGAAACCTGCCCTCGTTGCAATTATCACTCCAATTATCTTGGGAATTTTACTTGGTCCAACTGCAGTAGCAGGGTTGTTGATGGGCTCAGTAGTTACAGGGATTTTACTGGCATACCACTTGGCAAACACTGGCGGCGCATGGGACAATGCAAAAAAGCTAGTTGAAATGAGAGGAGAAAAGGGCTCCGAAGTACATAAAGTTACAGTAGTTGGAGATATCATTGGTGATCCTTACAAAGACACCGCAGGCCCGGCGCTAAACACTGTAATCAAACTATTAAACACAATTGCAATCGTATTTGTCTCAGCATTTGTAGCAATAATTGCAATCTGATCATTGGCATCTCATCCGGCTTGGACCAATACAGCAAAGGGGGCAACCCCGATCAGAGACTGGAATTGTTTTGGTCTTTTGCCGTTTCTATATAATTAGACATGAAAATTGCATGCTCTCTTTCTCTCTTAACTTTGCATCTCTTTATGGGAAAATGCTGAGGCTATGATCAAATTACATTAATTGTGCAATCCATCTTGCCTTAAAGTGCATCTGAATATCTCTGCCATCTGCTGTGGATAGATCTTCATTTGATAATGCATGCACCTGTTGAATCTTTAACAAATATTCAAAGCATTATCTTGCAAATCCTTTTGGCACCATACACAAAATGATCCATTAATCATCTCTTTTTACTGTCATAGTTATGGCTGTATTGAAGATATTAACGATAAAAAACTAAGTTTGGGAATAATTGTTCCAAAAATTATTGATAGAAAATTAGAAGAACGAAAAAATATTGAAACTGGATTTCAAACTACTTTGATCAATGATAATTTGTTTATGACTGTGAATAATTATGGTGTACGACCAGTCATTTCATATCGTTGTCCAAAATGTAGGACAAAACAACAACAGCATAATCAAGGTGTATTAGAATGGGGTGTGTATGAATCTCTACGCAGAGATCAAACTCATAAAGATCAAGTGTGGCATAATCTACGTCTTGATGATTCAGGGTACGACAAGACATTCCTCGTTGGGAACATGAATCTCCATAGGAGTAGGTTTTTGATTATTAGTATTTTTAGGTACAAACTGTGATTCTAATAATCTTGGGTCTTCAATCAAATTTTTAACCATATGTCTATGGCATGGTTCACCGTCTTTTTCATGACAAAGTAAAGTTATGTTTTCCATATTACCTTTAGTTTGCAATGTGTGAATTGCTTCAATACTGTCCAGATTATCTCGCAATTCAGACAATAATGATATTGAAAAATCAGCCCATTCAATTTCAGAATTTTTATATTTTTTTAGAAGTTCTGCGCTTGGAGCTAACTCTCGCACCCAAATATCATATCTCTCTCTCTTTACGCCTCTTGGATACCATCTAGTAATCAAAACTCTAAGTCCATCTTCTTCCTCTACTGGCTTGTAAATGGATTTTGTCTTAATCATGATTTAAGCCTCCTTGATTTTGATAATAAACGTACATCCGATCTTTTGCTTTAGATCGCTGATCATATGCGGATTTATCGAGGAAATTTGACATATTACCTAAACCCCATGTCCCGAGTCTTGACAGGTAGAAGATTTTTACACTGTTGCATCTTAGGTTGTTTTCATAGATTTTCTCGATTTTGGATTAGTGTTACATTCGGTTGGTTTTGTTATTATTTGTAGTTATTTTGTATGTATCAACCTTCACGCACAAATCAATAACATTAGACAAAAAGATCAAAGATCAACTAAACCAGTATACAATACATGTCAGTTTGCGGCCATGAGAAGATCATCATGCAATTACAAGAGGAGTCAATACAGACAAAATTAA
>JARPSM010000125.1 GCA_029782475.1 Nitrososphaerota archaeon | reverse complement strand
TCGTGATGCTCGTCTTGCACTAATCCCCAGATCAAAGAGTTTGATTAGAACCAACCATTTGGAATAATCAATGTTGATTTTGTTAAATTGTGTGTTTGAGAATGGTTTGTAATTTCTCTTGCATTTGTTACATCTTAAATTTCCTCTACTCATTACATAGTATTTCTCAGAATTACAATTTGGACAATAAATCCTGTTGTCAGTGTTGAATCGTTTGCACAAGAATTCCAATGATGCTGATTTGTCTGAAACTATTTTTGACAATTCAATGAGGTTGATTCTTTTTTCAATAATTACATAAAATTAGTTGGGGGTAATAGGTTTACAATCACCTAGAAGTATTTTTATGGAATGGAAGTTATCTTCAGGAATATTGGTAAAATTGAGGTGTCCTAACTGCAATTCTCAAAATTATGCTCAAATTCTGTGGGGATTGCCTGCAGATATGGGAGAAATTGAAGAGGAATTGGAAAGAAAAGAGATTGTACTTGGTGGATGTGTAGTTACTGGAGATGATCCAAAATATGAGTGCAATAACTGTAATACTAGATGGTGACAATATGCTTAAGTCATTAAGGCAAAAATTGGAATTGAATTAACAAATGAATCTGGGAAAAATCGTAATCAGAGAATTTGAACCCAAAACCGCAAAATCTCAAGAAGAAGTTAAGAGAAAAATTGAGTTAAGAGATAAAATCATTGAATCTGTTTCTACTCTAGACGACATCAGGAAGAAATGTAAAGGAAAAAAATTTTCACTTCGAATAACGTTTTATCTCTACAGTGGAAACCCTCAAGATTCTAGCAGATATACTAAAGATCTCGATAATTTGGTAAAGATAATTCTTGATGTTTTACCAAATTATATGGATTCGGAAAAACAAAATGAAGGTCTTGGCTTAATGCCTGACGATTGTGATGATTTAATTTTTGAAATTCATACAGAAAAAAAACTTGTCCAACTTGAAGAAGAAGAAGGAATGAATATTGAAATTTTTGATTGGCAACACAGTTTCCAAAATATTTTGAAAAAAACACTCTTTGAATGTAGAGGTAATTGCACAATAAAATTCCCAGATGATTCTGAATCAAAAGGAAAATTTGAGATTAAATCATTTAGTACTGGTGCTACAGAGGGTGAATTTCAAGTTGAATATGATGGCACTCTTGACATTGTAAGTTCAAAACATTCTATATTTGAATTAACTGGGGAGACTTGATAATCACAAAATAATTGCAAAAGATTGTTTCATAATGCGTAAACAAATTAATGATAAAATCATTCTAAAATTCTCTCCAAATTCCGTTGTTATTGATGAAGACTCATTAGAACATGAATCTGAAGGCGAAATTCTTGTAAAATCTCATCTAATGAATGTTCATGGTACGTTTCGTGTAATTGTTGATACAGAGCTAGGGGAATTATTTTTGCAACATTATGGTGGCATTGATGAATTAGAAGAAATTATCCGAACTCATAATGTATCTCTTGTCACTTCAGGTGCTCAAATAGATGTCAAGGATTCAGATGGTAAAAAAATCAGTGAGATTTGTGAAAAAGCTAAATCCATCATAATTAATTTTCTAAAAATTACTAGTTTTGCTCAAAGAGTTTGGCATAGTATGGTGTCCTTTGAAGTATATCGAAAAAAGAATGGTGAGGACAAATTCACTAGAATCTACCTTGAAATTTTATCTCCAAAAACAAAAAGTCCCAGAATGCTTGGTCTAACAAACAAAGCACATTCTTCAATTTTCATAAAAATTGCTTGGGATGGATATTCTGAAGAATTAGAAGACAAGTATGGCTTTGGATTATCTTTAGAATGGTATCTGGATTCTTGGTCTTCAAGTGTTTTAGAATCCCAATATCTTAGTGCAACTACGTGTTTGGAATTACTTATGGATAAATTTCACATTAATAACAACACGGAATTTCTTCTATCTGATGAAGATCTTAAAACATTTCAAGAACATGTTAAAGAAAAAGCAAGGGAAAAACTACATGAAATGGGTATTGAAAAAGAAATTCGTAAAGGAATGTATGACAAATTTGGAAAGGGGTTGAATAGACGTTCATTTATTAGCAAACTTGAAATGATTTTAGAATATTGGAAAATCAAATATGATGATCTAAATGTTACTTTGGATGAGATTGTCACTATTAGAAATGATATAACACATAGAGGACATCATGCAGGAAAAGAAGAAGAAGAAAATATTTTCAGAGTTTATTCTGGTTTAATAACAATCCTTGGAAGAATATTCCTTGCGATGTTAAATTATCAAGGTCTGCATTATGATTTTGTATTGGGCGATTGGAGACAATTCAAAGATGTTCTAGCAGAAAATACAGAATAAAAAAAGAGAGTAATGGATAACTCCCTCAATTCCTATTCAACTAGATAGGTTTCTCGCAATTTTGGACGCAAGAAAAAGTCCACCTACGATCATCACTGCACCAATTCCAGTCCATGTGATCATCCATGTTGCTTCGAACATTGAATTTCTTAATGTTCAATCAGATATTTCAAACCTATGTCTCAAAAATGTTCAAAGTTTATAGAATAGCTGTTTTGAATATGAAATTTTTATCATTTTCAATATGCTTAAGTTAATACAATTTTGAGATATAGTATGTCTGATGAGGATTATGGAATAGATTGGGTAGAAGATGAGATTCCAAAATTAGAAGAAATCCCATCTGGTGATGACTATGATGGATTTTTAGAAGACTTTGGTGTACCTTATTGGGCACCTGAATATCAAAGAGTGTTAAATGCTATAGAAAAGAGACGTCAAGAATTACGATTAGAAAGAATTGATAAAAATACTCAAAATATTGGTGGAGATGATGAGCCATTGAGGATTCTCAAAATACGATGCGCTAAAGGTGAAATTACTAAAGAAGAATTTGAAGAAATGAAAGAAACCATGAAAACCTAATCCTGCCTAAACCAATAGTCCGTCTTTAAAAGAGAAAGTCAATATTTTGTATGTTAAATTATAGTTCAAATTCTAAAACTCTGAAAGGGCGATTACGTATTATTTTCTAATTTCTAAAGAAATAGAACTTGCTGGTTTCTGTATGAATCTTAGAAAATTCTAAAATATGCTATTTTACAATTCATTTTGGCTGTTTATGTAACTATATTACTTAGTCTAATCATAGTTAATATTTGCAGTATTCTTCCCCCAATTATGGCAAAAACATGGAAAGATGCCGATATCAGTCTTGATCCGATTAAAGATCAAAGAATTGCTGTAATTGGTTATGGAATTCAAGGTGATGCACAGGCAAACAACATGAAAGACTCTGGTCTTGATGTGATAATCGGTCTTAAAGAAGGCGGTAATAGCTGGAAAAAGGCAGAATCTAACGGTCACAAAGTAATGTCTGTTGCAGATGCAACAAAACAGGCAGACATTGTACACGTATTGATTCCTGACATGATTCAAGATCAAGTATACAAAGATGAAATCGGACCAAATCTTTCAGAAGGAAAAGCATTGTCATTTTCTCATGCAGCTGCAATCTATTGGAAATGGATTGAAGCACCAAGCAACGTTGATTTAATCATGGTTGCACCAAAGGGACCAGGCTCCAAAGTCCGGGAAACATTTCTTGATAATTTTGGAACTCCTGCAATCGTTGCAGTTGAACAAGATTTTACGGGAAAAGCCTGGGATAGAACATTGGGAATTGCAAAAGCAATTGGTAGTGCAAGGGCCGGATTAATCAAGACCACCTTCAAAGAAGAAGTAGAAACTGATTGGTTTGGGGAACAGGCAGACCTTTGCGGTGGCGCAGCTTCTATGGTAACAAATGCATTTGAAACTCTTGTTGAAGCAGGATATCAACCAGAAATTGCATACTTTGAAGTCTTACATGAACTCAAACTCATTGTAGATATGATTCAGAGATATGGAATTAATGGAATGTGGAGACGTGTAAGTGAAACTGCCCGATATGGCGGATTAACACGCGGACCAATGGTCATGGATGCTGCAAGCAAAGCAAACATGAAAAAAGTTCTTACCATGATTCAAGATGGTACATTCAACAGCGAGTGGATTTCTGAATATCAGAAAAATGGCAAAGATGCATTTGACAAACACATGAAAGTATATGACGAACACCAAATTGAAAAAGTTGGTAAAGAAATGCGTAAAATGATGTGGCCTGATTCCACAGAATAATCTTTTTTCTTCTTATATTTTTCTTAATTTAGATACACCAGTTGTAATGTGGTCTATGATTGTTGGTAATGGCGTTCCTGGACCAAATACATGATCTATTCCTGATTTTACTAAATCTTTATGATCAATATCTGGAATTACTCCGCCTCCGACTATTAGCACATCTTTGATTCCTTTCTTTTTTAGTTCCTTGACTACTCTTGGGAAAAGTGTTCCATGTGCTCCATTTAACAAACTCATTGCAACTGCATCAACATCTTCATCTTCTGCAATTTGTGCAATTCTATCTGGTGTAGCAAAAAGACCTGAATAGATTACTTCCATCCCTGCATCTCTTAATGCTCTGCATAATACTAGAGCCCCTCTATCGTGACCATCTAACCCTAGTTTTGCGACTAGGATTTTGATACTTCGTGATGCTGCCTTTTGCTTCATGATATAGTTGTATTTTGGGTTTTTTAAAAGCTTTATTTGGTTTACTCTACATCACCTCTTCAAATATATTGATTCAAACCCCAACAGTGACGTTAGATATGACTGATGATGATGTTTGTGATTTTTGTAAGGGTGTAGGCTCTTCTTCTACAAATATTTGCGTATATTGTAATGGAACTGGAGAGTGGAATCAAGCAGCTCAAGCATATGTGAAAAATCATATTTGCCAATGTATTCTGCTTGATAGAAAATTCTGTCCTGTATGCAACAAAGCATGCCATCATGACACATCTCTAAATCCTAAACAAACTATTGACTCTGGTTATGGTGGTATGTCTGAACCTGTAGTTACTGTTATGACCTAACCTGAAAATACTTTTTGCCCTTTTGTGAATATACTCACCCTTCTTATAGCTGAGAATTGCTTCTAAATCATGTTTAATTATGCTGACACATCAGTTGTTTCAATTATGACTATTCAAAAAATTAGGATGGATTTCTAAATGGATACTCCAGCTTGTGCACGTTGTGGAAAAAATTCTATTCTATCTGACGAAGTTACAGGTGAACAGTTTTGTGGAAAATGTGGATATGTTATTGATGGGAAAACTCAGGAATCCGGTCCTGAATGGAGATCATTCCAAAAAGATGGTGGTGCAGATCCTGCAAGAACTGGTGCTCCTTCATCACTTATGATACATGATATGGGATTGTCTACTGTAATTAACCCGTTGAACAAAGATGCATCTGGTAAACCTCTTTCAACATCTATGAAGAGTACAATTGAGAGATTAAGAACTTGGGATAGTAGAAGTCAGGTTCATGCACCTGTTGATAGAAATCTGAGACAAGCTCTTAGTGATTTAAACAAACTAAAAGACAAAGTTTCAATTCCTGCAAATGTTCTGGAAAAGGCTGCATATATTTACAGAAAAGCATTGGAGAAAAAATTAGTTCGTGGAAGATCTATTTCTGCAATGATTGCTGCATCATTATATGCTGCATGTAGAGATACTGAAACACCGCGAACTCTAAAAGATGTTGCAGATGCTGCAAATGTTAAACGAAAAGATATTGCTCGATGTTATAGATTACTGCACCATGAATTGGAACTAAAAATGCCTGTTGTGGATTCTATCCAATGCATTGCTAGAATTTCCAGCAAACTTGAGATATCTGAAAAAACTAAACGATATGCAGTTAAAGTGCTTAAAGAGGCACAAGAGCGTAAAGAATCTGCAGGTAAAGATCCTATGGGGTTGGCTGCAACTGCACTTTATCTTTCATGTGTAAAAAACGGAGTATCCATTACTCAAAGAGACCTTGCAGAAGCTGCAGGTGTTACTGAAGTAACGATAAGAAACCGTTACAAGGGATTAAAAGCTGATCAAGCAACAAAATAATAATTTATTTTGTAGTGCAATGCACGCATGTGTCTTCCTAGTGATTATATCGTAATTTCACCTAACTACTTGTATTATGCAAGTAATTAATCAACTAAAAATTGAAGAGCCAGAAAGAAAAGAATCTTTTCTTGAAATTCTTTCTGACAAGTATTGTAGATCCATATTGGAGGCAATAATGGATACTCCAAAATCTGCAATTGAGGTATCTAGAGAAAAAATGATTCCTTTAAGCACTGTATATCGAAGAATACAACAATTACATGATTCAAAAATGATCAGAACTTCTGGAGTAATTACTGATGAGGGAAAAAGATTGTTTTTGTACAAGAGTAAGATCAAGGCAGTCAATACTAGTTTTCATGATGGGCAAATTGATGTAGATGTGGTTTTCAATCACACTTGATCTATGATATTTTCCTAGTATTCGTGTTCACTAAAATCTCCGCCCAATGCAATAGTTGCAATCACTGTGGATTCAGTGGTTTGACATTTCATTACCGAGTCTGGCAAAAATTCTTTGAATATTTCTTGTAGTAACTGTTCAGTAAATATCGACCAGTTACTTCCTAGTTCATGCTGAATGATGAAATGATGTAATTCCCCTTCTATCCTATGATCTGATTTCATTCCTGATGCACGCATATAATCTTCTAATGTCTCGATACATCTTTTCAAATCATACTTTCCTTTGATAAACAGCACGGTATCTTTGATTACTGGTTTTATCACATCAATGATTTCATTGATTTCTTTGGCAGTCATTTCGATTCCTAATGTGTCTAGGATCTTTTTTGGTACTGGTATTATTCCAATTTTGGATGCAAATCTGTCCCATTCGATATATTTTTGTAAAATTTGTTTTGCCATTACATTGTGAGATATATTTTTGTTCATTGCCTCAGCTTCTATCTCTTCTACTAGTTTCACTGGGAGACGATAGGTTACACTGCGTGTTTTTTCTTTTTTTGGAGGGTGTTGTTGAGGTTTTATTGTGGGAGGCAATTACACCAATATTCGAAATAGATTGAATATAAAGTTGAATACTGGAAATTCTATTCTCAAATTTGATAATCGTATTTAATTTTAAAATAAATTCCTACATTAACTAATTTGAGATAATATGGGTAGATACTGCAAAAACTGTGAAAAATTCATGAAAAACTCAGATATGACTCATTGTTCTGATGAATGTCTACTTGATTTTGTTAAAAATAGTGATACCTTAACTGAAACTGGTGTTAGTGCAATTACTTGGGATGAGAAATCTGATCCCTGGATTTAATTGAAAATAGAAAATCTACTTAAAGTGTAACTCAAGTACCAGAATTATGGATGTAAATCCGATTAATTACCAATTAACTTTTGAACCTGATCTAAAGAAATTCGTGTTTAATGGAGTGGAATCTATTACTGCTGATTGTAAAAAACCTGTTAATGTTATCACAATGCATTGTGCAGAGCTAAAAATCATCTCCTGCCAAGTTAAATCAAAAGGAAAAATTATCAAATCTTTCCCAAAAACTAATGAGAAAAAAGAAGAATTGGGTATTCGATTATCTGAAAAAGTTAAAGGAAAAATCACTATTGATTTAGAATTTCAAGGAATTCTAAATGATAGGTTGTTGGGATTTTATCGTAGTCAATACGTTCAAAATGGAAAAACCAAATATCTTGCTACTACTCAATTTGAGGCAGCAGATGCCAGACGTGCTTTTCCATGTTGGGATGAGCCTGAAGCAAAAGCAACATTTGAAATTTCCATAATTGCAGATAACAAATTTACTGCAATTTCAAACATGCCAATAAAATCCAAGAAAAAAACTGAAAGTAAAACTTTGTACACTTTTTCAAAAACTCCAATTGTTTCCACATATTTGATTTATCTTGGAGTTGGTGAATTTGAATATCTTACAGGTAAAGTTGGTAAAATACAGATTAGAGTAGTTACAACAAAGGGCAACAAATCAAAAGGAAAATTCTCTTTAGATTTGGGAAAGAAACTCCTTACATCTTATGAAAAATATTTTGGAATAAAGTATCCTTTACCTAAACTAGACTTGATTGCAGTTCCTGACTTTGCAGCCGGTGCTATGGAAAACTGGGGTGCAATTACCTTTAGAGAGACTATTTTACTATATGATCCTAAAACATCCTCTACTAGAACAAAACAATTCATTGCTGAAGTAATTTCACATGAAATTGCACATCAGTGGTTTGGAAATTTGGTAACTATGAAATGGTGGAATGATTTGTGGTTAAATGAAAGTTTTGCAACTTTTATGGCTACAAAATTTGTTGATAAATTCTATCCTGAATGGGATTTGTGGAATCAGTTTGTTGAAGATGCAATGAATGTTGCAATGGGTCTTGATTCTCTTAAAACCACTCATCCAATTGATGTTAAAGTAAATTCTCCTGCAGAAATTCGTGAAATCTTTGACGCAATTTCATATGATAAAGGTGGATGTGTTCTTCGAATGCTTGAACATTATGTTGGCGAACCCAATTTCCAAAAAGGATTGAAAAAATATTTGTCTGATTTCAAATATCAAAATGCGGAGGGACAGGATTTATGGAATGCAATAGGCAAGGCATCTAAAATGCCTGTATCCTCAATGGTGAACACATGGCTAAAACAGCCTGGATTTCCTCTAGTTGAAATTACTCAAGATGGAAATAATTTGAAATTAAAACAGAAAAGATATCTTCTTGAATCTGATAAAAAATTCAGTAAGGGATTGTGGTCTATCCCTATGTCTATAGGGTTGGAATCTGAAATTTCTCAAAAACTATTCACTACAAAATCTATGTCTGTTAAACTACCCCAGAATACTTTGGGATTTGTTGCAAATTATGGACGTAAAGGATTCTATCGAGTAAAATATGATGAAGGTATTTTACTTGATCTGAAAATGCTGGTAGATGAAAAACGAATACCTGCAATTGATAGATGGGCTATTCAAAATGACTTGTTTTCATTATGTGTTTCAGGTGATCAAGAGGTCCGAAATTATCTTGACTTTTCAGATGCCTATTTTGATGAAGATAGTTACCTCGCTTCTGTTAATGTTGCACATAATTTGGCATCCTTGTATTTCCGTGCATTTAATGAACCCTTTGCAGAAGAAATTCGTGGATATGCTGTAAATTACTTTAGGAAGATTTTATTTAATTTGGGGTGGGAGCCACAAAAATCTGATAAACATACTGATGCACTGCTACGTGGATTTACAATATCTGTTTTAGGTAAAATGAATGATGATAAAGTAACTGATGAAGCATTAAAACGATATAAAAAATTCTTAAAATCTCCTAGTTCTATTTCTCCTGATTTAGTAGAGCCCATACTTTCTATTGCTGCGTGGAACGGAAATTCAAAAACTCATGCAGAACTAACAAAATTGTACAAGAATGCTAAAACCATGGAGGAAAAACTTCGATTCCTAGGTGCCTTGTGTGGGTTTAAGGATAAAAAACTACTTTTAAAATCACTTGATTTCTCACAAACTTCTCAAGTTCGTTCTCAGAATATGCAATTACCGATTATGAGGGTTGCTGCAAATCCATACGGTGATAAAGTTCTATGGTCTTGGTTGAAGAAAAATTGGAAAGGTATCAACAAAAAAGTTGGACATGGAAATCCGCTTTTCAATAGAATTGTGGCAAGCATCACATCTGTTGCAGATGATTCTATGGAGAAAGAAATTAAAACATTTTTCAAAAAGAATCCTACCCCTGGAACTGAACGTACTCAATCTCAAACTTTGGAAAGAATTAGAATAAATTCAAAATTTCTTAGACGTATGAGAAAAGAATTCAAAGATGGCTAAAAAACTAGGGCCTCCTATCTTCCTTGGGGTTTTTACGGTACTGGCAATTGTACTTTTAACTGGTGGTGCATCTGATGACCATGGTGAATTGCGCCAAACGTTTCAAGTGGATGCTGTTTACTATGATACTGGTCACGTTGAAGTTTCGTTTTTTGATAAATCCAAAAAAACAACTAGTGTTGTAATGGAAATCCTTGGTATGGATGAAACATTTCAAAAAACCTTTTCTGATACTGAATTTATTGAAATTGTTCCATTCCCTAACGAACCAAAATATGGTTGGGCAATTCACCCTATAGTTTTAGAAATTGATCATGAGGAATTTGGCCACATTCAATTAAAAACTGAAATTCATCCTTTAGGAGATTCTATTCCTCCTGTGATCTATTCTACTCCGTAGATCTAATATAAGATTGCATTGTGAGTATTCAATTTTCAAATCTACCTGTATTGTGTATTCAATATTATTATTATTAGAGTTGATGCGTAATCAATCTTCTCATAACGTCATTGCATGAGATCAGTTTAATTTTGCATGTACAAAGCTTTTGCATGTACAAAGATCCCCCATGTACAAAGCTTACACATATAACAACTTGACAGTTTCATCCAA
>JARPSM010000124.1 GCA_029782475.1 Nitrososphaerota archaeon | reverse complement strand
GAGGCAATGCATATGATTTTCCTGCCTGCTACGCACTGCCTCATAGCATATTCTATTTGCCGTTGTGTTAGTCTTTTTACCATTGGTATTCTTGATCGGTACAGCCTCAAATATTCTCCTGGAGATCTCTTGAAATTAGTGCGAACTAATTTGCGTACAATAGACTTGGAAAATTTAGGTAATATCAATATCTTTACTGGGAGAAACAATGTAGGTAAAAGTACTTGTTTAGAAGCAATTGCTTTGCTTTCTTCTGGAGACAATCAATTTTTTGACGTATTGGGAAAAGACGTGATTGACCAAATCTTGTTTCAACGCTCTAACAGTAATTTATCATGGGATTATGTCACAAACGTAGAATCTGATAGTGCTACTCTGATTAGTTATGAACTAGATTCTAATGGTACAAAAACTTCCAATCATGTATTTATTGCAAAAGACCATGAAAATCTAAAATCTGCTCCAGAAGAAGAAGCAATCAAATTATTACATAAAAAACGAACTAGTGAAAAAAATGAATTTTTCCTAAATAGAATTTCTAGTGATAATGAAAAACTAAATGATACAACAAATCAATTGCATCTTTATTACAAAAATGAAATAGAATGTTTGGTGGGTATTTATCCAATAAGGCATTCAAAATTTCCAATAAGAGTGGATATTACAAATCCTCCAAATTACAAGTCTAGTAAAAAAATATTGTATCTTACAAAACTTGATGGACTTGAAGTTCTTTTACACGATGTAGCAATCAAAAATAAAGTTCTACATAAATCTCTTGAAAAAATTATTGAAAAAATTCCTAATTTTAGAGATTTGAGAAAAGTTGAAGATCATTTACAAGTATTTTTTGATGATGGAATTGATATGCCATTTTTTACTATGGGTGATGGACTAAAATCTGCTATAATTAGTACTCTTGCTACACATACTCTAGAAAATGGAATATTGATAATGGAAAAACCCGAAAATTATTTACATCCTAGATTAATGCAATATCTTGCTGATGAACTTGTTCATGCCTCAAAAGATTTCAATACTCAAATCTTTATTTCATCACACAGTAACGAATTTATCAAATTTATTTTAGAAACTAAAGAAAAAATTGATATATCTGTGATTCAACTAACTACCTTCAATAATAATGTAGAAGCACAGGTAATAAAACATGATTCAGCATATGAAAAACTAGAAGAATTAGGAATGGATTTGAGGGGAATTTGATTACTGTAACTATTGTGGAAGGGGATAAAGATCTATATTTTTTTTATTATGTGTTATTGGTATTGAAAAATTCTTACCCTATAGATGCGAGAGATTCATCAACTCTTAGAAGTTTTTATACATATTACTCAAATGTAGAAAATAAAATTATTTTACAACATAATGGTGACTACATAATTTTAATACATAACAATAATAAGAAAAATGCAATTAGAACTTTTGTTACTTCAATTAATGATTTCCTAAGAAATGAGGTTACAATTCATAAGATTAGTCTAATGATTGATTCTGACACTGAATCCTGAAATCGATAAAAAAATCCTATCTCAAATATATGGCATTCAAAATTTATTTAAAGATGAATTATCAATATCAACTCCTAGCAAAAGAGAAGCCTCACATACTTTAACTATGAAATTTGGAATAGGATAGCGATCTAATTCCAAATACAAAGCATACACAAAATCACAACTATCAATTATCAAAGAACATTATCCACTTGCTAAACCCTGCCGAACTTGTAAACCTAATTTATAATATTAGAATCTTCTATGTTTGATAAATACTAGAGCATAATTCTTCAACACTGTATAAATTATCAAATTACTATTTCCAACCTGACTTCTAATTTCATCATCTATTTTCTGTGGACATCGATTGATTACGGAATAATTTCTAATGATATTTGATGAAATATTTGCAACTGTTTGTAGTACTGCTTTGTTTTCATCATGACTCGTAGTATTCAAAAAAGATTCAAATTCACTATTGAAATGAAGATGAAAAATATTACTCATTTTCTTTTAAAGAATCGTAATAGTCTCTAAAAATCTTATCATCTTCCTCTCCCCATTCTGGCATTTTTTTAATATGGGCTTCCATAGTTATTAGATAACGTTATTGTTATTTAATTTGTATGCTCACTTGTTTTAATCTCTCTTTTCCGGAAATTATTTCACCCCTTAACCAATACGAAAATTAGATAAATTTGAAGTTAAACTAGGCAGATTGCAATATTCTCCAGGAAATCCACCAAGACAAAAAGGCGTGGACATGAAAATAGGAATAGATTTAGTACAAATGAGTATGAATCATGATTTTACTCATGCAGTTTTGGTTACTGGTGATAGTGATTTTCTTTATGCAGTGCAAAAATCTAAAGAGGAAGGGATACATGCAACTCTAGCATATTTTCCAGGCACTCAAATCAATTCAGAATTTCTTCGATGTTTTGATAATAATTTCTTGTTACATGATGATTTGTTAGATAAATGGAAATTATAATGAGCGCCAGTCTTGCTATCTCGCTTCAGACCAAAGTCCTGCAGGACAATACTGACTCTACAATAGAAGATTATTGATTATTGTTAATAACTTAAGGATCGCAAAACTGAACAATGATGTAAATAATTCAAAGATAATTTAGGCTAAACTTATTTTATGCGCAAGTATGTTTAACGAACTTGGCTGAATACTTTAGGTATTTTTTTAGATTGTAAACCATCCGGATTTTAAATACGACAAGGCAATGTTGAGGCCAAATAGGACAAAGGTTAATGCGTATATTCCCCACATTACAATGTTGACTGATTTATCTGAAAATCTTTTATCAATAATTGTATGAATGAATTTTCCTCCATCTAAAATTGGTAGAGGGAGCATATTGATAATTCCAATGAAAAATGAAATCATCCAAAGCCATAACAAGAACATTGAAATGTTAAAATCAACATTTGACCAATCTATGAAATCCATTACAGGTTTGTATGGAATAGAATTATCTCTCATAATTCCTATTAATCCTCTTTCAGGATCATCTGGGGATGCTATTACTTCTAATGTTTTTTCTAATGTTTGTCCATCTCTAATTACAGAAACACTAGCTATTTCTCCTGGATTTAAGATGGGGAAATCAGCCGGACCACGAATCGGCACATCGTTAATTATAGTGATAACATCATTTGCAAGCAATCCTGCTTGTTCAGCTCCTGAGTTTTCTATAATTGAAAGTATCAAAACTCCTTGTGATAATTCATAAAATGTGTTTAAGATCGGTTCACCAAATAATGGAATGCTTTCTAAAACCATTCCAAAAACTGGATTTGTCAATAAGATTGCCCCTAAAACAATTGCAAACATTACATTTGATGTAGCACCTGCTCCAATCACTCTTAGTTTTGAAATCTTTTTAGCTTTGTCAAATTCTTCTTCATCTGGCTCTACAAACCCTGCAAACAATGCAATGAATACTGCAAATCCCCCTGTCTTTATTTTTATTTTTTCTAATGCAGCTACTATCCCATGTGCCCCTTCATGCATTACTAATACAATTGGTATTGATAATAGGAAAAATGAAATAGCTGGTGCAGAAGTTAATGTAATACCTGGAATTAATACTGTTAATTGTTGAAAATCATTTTCAGCAGCAAAATAGTTTAAAACATTATTTAACAAAAAGTAAAATGCAAATCCCATCATTATGAAACCGGCAACTACACTTACATCTGCAAAAACTTTGATACCTCTTTTTGTTCTTCCTAAAATTCTAATTAATATCTCATTTACACTTTTATTCTTATACACTAGACTGTATGCCTTTAATTCAAAACCATATTTTTCAAATTTGAGAGCTTTTGCAATTACTATAATGACTACCCATATCATTAAGACATAGATTATTGCATTCTGAGTAATAAAATCAAGTTCCAAACTAATTGTTAATTTTTTAAAGTACGGTCATTTATCGTTTACTATGAAACCTGTGATAATTATCTCTACATATCCTAGTAAAAGATCAGTTTCTAAAATTGCAAATGAACTTGTAAAAAATAAAACAGTTGCATGTGTTAATATTTCTAAAATTTCATCAATTTACTCTTGGAAGGATAAAGTAGAAAATTCATCAGAATATCTTGCTATCTTTAAAACAATTACAAAAAATAAGGCTATACTAAAAAAGAAAATTAAAGAAACGCATCCATACGATGTTCCTGAAATAGCAGAAATCGATGTAACCTCAATTAACAAATCCTATCTAGAATGGCTAGTTGAATCTACTTCTTAAGATTCAACTGTATATCTTAACAGAGAAATAATTCCACCTAAACCCGTGACTCTAAGGCCAATATCCGTTGAAGAATCAACACTGTAGATTTTTACTCCCTTGTTTTCTGCATCGTTTAGAAAATCCATCATTTCTTGTTCGTTATTATCTTGTATTGCTTTATCAGAAAATACCAGTGATTCAACTGCACCCATCTGATTTGCATTAAAAGTTTCATTATATCCCATAGTAAATTTTCTACTTTTCTTGTTTGCCAAAATCATAACTTTATCAATAATTGATGAAGCTTTGGCCAGTTTACTATCTGACATTATTTCTTGCATTGATTGTGATTTTGTAAATGTGTAAATCCCATCTTCTCCACCAGAATCAATTCCGTCAACAACTTGAATTTTAAATTTCTGAAGTTTTTGAGATTTTTCAATAAAATTTGCAAATCTTTTCTTTGTTTCACCTGGGCCAAAAATTACTATCGTATCACCTTCTTTGAAAATAGATGATAGTGCTTGTTGTACCTGCTCAAAGAATTTTTCAATATTGAAACTAGTCTTGTATCTTTTTCCACCAGAACCTGAATAGATATTTGGCATAAATTCCAAATGTGTACCTCTTAATCTAGCAATACCACTGTCACTAGTGTCAATTGCTACTAAAACAAAACTAATTTGATCATTACTTGATTTTAAAAGTTTTTTTTCTATTGTCAACCATTTTTTCTTTGAAATTGTAATTCCATCATTTAGTTTTAAAATAAATGAATGATGTGATCCATGTGGTACTGATTCATTACTTGATTCAGAAATTGTACCGCCTACTCTTAATTTATCCAAGACATCATCAAGTGAAATTTTTTCTACTGTTAATGCTATTCTAACTCTAATCCTCTCACCTTTATCTGGCCTTGCATAATCTTTATCTTGTTTTAGAACCCTTGTTGTATCTCCAATCACTTTGTCATTTTCTTTGATAATACGACGTAGATTCAAAAGATCTTCCGAGTCTTCTGGAATAACTGAAATTGAATTCTCATCTATTGTCTTTGTAATCATGGTATTATCTTAATTTACAAAAAGAAAAGAGTTTAGCTTGTGGTTTCTTCAGTTTTTGTTTCTTGTGATTTCTTTTTTAGATAATTTTCAACCCATTCTAAAGTGAGAACACCTGATTCGGATAAATTTGTTAAAGAATTTGCAGAAGCTTCTCCTGTAACTTTACCGTTGTTTCTTTTTAATTGTCTCCATTTCAGTGATGTATTACCACTTTTTGAATTATAGATAATTCCTAAAACGTCTTTACCATTAACAAATGTAATATCTCTGATTTTCTTCAAAGTGACTTTATCAGCTGCTTCTACATAAATTGCTCCAAGATTATCTTCTCTTTCAGCAAAAACCTCTGTATCTTCCAAATAAGCTCTTGGTGCATAAGAGATACACGTACTTGAAATGACAAATCGCCTAAAACTTTCTAATGAAGAAGGAATATCTATTGCAACCATTTGGAATGATTGAACTATTGGCCATTTATCAAGCTTCTTGAAAGACTCAATAGGAAACTGTTTAAAACAGGCCTTGCGGGCAGTGATGTACCTATCCCTCTGATGATGATGAGGATCTTGAGTTCTGAGCCTGCCTTAGGATTTTAATTAATGTGAATAATTGAAAAATTATGAAATCTCTTACTGAATATCTAACATTTGAAGTTAAAACTAGAAGAGCATTTGTCAATATTACATCTGATGTAAGTAAACTTGTTACAAAAAGCAAAGTCCAGGAAGGCCTTTGTCTTGTAAATGCAATGCATATCACAGCAAGTGTTTTCATTAATGATAATGAAGGTGGATTGTTACATGATTATGAAAAATGGTTAGAGGGATTGGCTCCACATGCACCAACTACACAATATGATCATAACAATACAGGTGAAGACAATGCTGATGCTCATCTAAAACGACAAGTAATGGGAAGAGAAGTTGTAATTGCAATAACTAATGGAAAATTAGACTTTGGACCTTGGGAAGAAATCTTTTACGGTGAATTTGATGGTAAAAGACCAAAAAGAGTTTTAGTTAAAATTATTGGCAAATAGTTATCCAAAGTCTGCATCACGTTTTTGACTTTGTGATTCGTTCTTTCTTGCAGCATCTCTGAATTCATCATCATGATTTTGAGGTCCATGTCCACATTTTACACATGCAATTTTGAACCCATCATCATTTTTTTCATAAGTTTCACAGCCACAGAAACATGCCATGATTAAATATAATTTCCAAGATGATATATCTTTTGGGTACTAACTATGCTGAATTACAACATTCACCCATTGGAATTTCATGATCATGTGGGCATTTTCTTGGATGTTTTAACATTGTACAAAGAGCATCTGTGAATTGTTTGTTCATGTGATGTTCTATCCCACAAACCATTTCCTC
This sequence comes from Nitrososphaerota archaeon, assembly GCA_029782475.1. Taxonomy (GTDB): domain Archaea; phylum Thermoproteota; class Nitrososphaeria; order Nitrososphaerales; family Nitrosopumilaceae; genus Nitrosopumilus. Next base: position 8,254 of record JARPSM010000124.1, on the reverse strand, counting down.
GTCAATTTCTACTTTGAGTGCACTATCCATGAGCACTTCTAGTAATCTGCTGTTTCTCATCATACTGGAACCTATTCTTTCCCCGTCTTCTGTAAGTTTTACACCTGCTTTATTGTAATTTACAAGATTTTTCAAATTTAATTTCTTTAACATTTGAACAACACTTGGTTGTCTTACATTGAGCATTTTTGCAATTGTACTGATTTTCACATCTCCTCCTCTTTCTTTGATGTGCCAAATTGCTTTAAGATACATCTCTACATGTTCTGCTTCTGCAGTGCCTACAAAGAGAGTTTCTTCATCTAATGCATCCATGTCTATACCTTCTTTGAATCTTTTAATAAATATTCAAAGTATTGACGTGCAAAACCTGCCAATCCTGCATGATCTGCCCAAATAGCAACCACTTCTGAAGAATTTATTCCTCCTAATTCTGGTCCTAAGAGAATCACTACATATCTTTTATCTGAAATTATGCCTCCTCCAAACAATCCCTTCTTAATTGTAACTTTGGCAACTCGTTTGATTGCCGTGATTGATTCTTTATCCATTTTATCTGATGCAAGAATTGTAATTTTTACTCCTTTATCATGAAGTGATCTTAGTTTTGGTAATGCTTGTTTTACTAATTCTACTCCTGCTTCAGGTAATGCAATCATTACTTCATTTCTACATGTATCTACCATTTCCAAAATTTTAGCTGCAATATTTACTGCACCAGATAAAACCCAAATATCTGGTCTTTCACTAGTGCCACTTTTTTCATACAATGGAACTAGTTCGTTTAGAATTATGTTTTGATTTTGTGAAAAATCAGTTTCCATCTTTTGTTTTGTAGTTTCTAGCCCTGTAGATGGGGATTTTGCAAAATATTTTGTTGGTCTTGCATCATCTGAACCAATCCATCCTTTTTCTTCCAAAGTTCCTAATACTTCGTAAATTTTTGAATATGGAACTCCTGATTTTTGGCTAAGATCTGATGCTGTTAATTCTCCTGATTTGAGTAAAGCTGAAAATGTTCTAATTTCATAACTGGTAAGACCAATTTTTTCTAATGACTTTCGTGTTTTGTCTGATATACTCATCTGCGATCTAGTCGATCAGTTTTGGTATTTAAATCAGGTATGCCTACTTCCTAAACTCCACACGGGGGCAAGTAGGAAATGGATTATATAGCATCTCAGAAAAACCAACAATATCACAATGGCACTAATTCAGATATCAAATCAATCAACTAAAAATTTAGGCAAAAAATCGACCATTAGATTTACTCAAAGTATTTGTCCAGACTGTAACATGATTTTGGATGCTGAAGTCTTTGAGCGCGATAATCAAGTGTTTATGTCAAAAGTTTGTCCAACTCACGGTGAATGTGAGGAACTATACTTTGGTTCTTATGAAATGTACAAAAAATTCAGTACATACTGGATGGATGGCAAAGGTGCTCATTCTCCAAACGTAATGATTGACAAATGTTCATGTCCAAACAACTGTGGATTATGTTCAAACCACCTATCTCACAGTGGATTGGCAAACATGATTGTAACTAACAGATGTGATTTAACATGCTGGTACTGTTTCTTTTATGTAAAGAAAGGCCTTGAAGGTGCTTACATGTATGAGCCAGACCATACTCAAGTTAGAGGTATGATGAAGACTTTACGAGCTGAGAGACCAATTCCAGGAAATTCTATGCAAATTACTGGTGGTGAACCAATGTTAAGAGAAGACATTGCTGATGTTATCAAAATTATGAAAGAAGAAGGTGTTGACCATATTCAAATGAATACCAATGGTATCCGACACGCAATGGATCCAGAAGCTGCAAGAGAAGTTAGACTTGCTGGATGTAACAATCTGTATCTTTCCTTTGACGGTGTAACTGCAAGAACAAACCCAAAAAATCACTGGGAGATCCCATACGCACTTGACAGTTGCAGAAAAACCGGAACTACTGTAGTATTTGTTCCAACAGTAATCAAATCAATTAACGACCACGAGTTGGGTGGAATTATCAGATATGCACAAAAGAACATGGATGTAGTTCACGCTGTAAACTTTCAACCAGTATCATTAACTGGTAGAATGGGTAAAACTGAACGTGAAAAATACAGAATTACAGTTCCTGACTGTGTTCAAAGAATTGAAGAACAAACAAACGGTGAAGTAACTGTAGATGATTGGTTCCCAGTTCCAAGTTGTATGCCGCTAACTAATGTAATTGAAGCATTCTCAAGTAAACCAAAATACGAATTATCAATTCACTTTGCTTGTGGTGCAGGAACATACATCTTTGAAGATGCAGATACAAAAAAGTTTGTCCCATTAACAAAATTCTGTGACATACAAGGAATGTTGGAATTGTTTGAAGATAAAGCAGAAGAAATTCGTTCTGGTAAAAACAAGTACTTTACAATGCTTGAAGTTGTAAGAAAACTCAAAGGCTTTGTTGATACAAAAAAGCAACCAGCAGGATTAGATTTAGCAAAAATGTTTGGTAATATCTTGATGAAGAGATCATTTGATTCAGTTGGTTCATGGCACGTCAAAGGATTATTCCTTGGTATGATGCACTTTCAAGACAAATACAATGAAGACTTGGAAAGATTACAAAGATGTGATATTCACTATGTAACTCCAGATCTTAGAATAGTTCCATTCTGTGCATTCAATGTAATTCCAGAATGGTACAGAGATAGAATTCAAAAGAAATATTCTATCACTGTAGAGGAATGGGAAGAAAGAGAAGGCGTCAAACTAGAAGATGGTCTGTATAGGGGCCTTATGAGACGCGGAGCAGGCGATGAACTTGCTGCTGGCTGTGCAAAGAGTCAGATGTTCCATGATGCTTCTCAAGCAACAATGTAGATCTGATTTTTTAATCCAAGACCTTAAAAAGTCTGTAAATTATTTTGTTTTGTGAAAATTCTATTAATTTCACCTACATTTTCTGGAATTGGTGGCATAGCACAACATGTTAGAGGTTTAAATCAATACCTAAAAGATTCTGGTAACCAAGTAGATGTTTTATCTTCGGATAATTCGTTTACAATACCTATCAAGGGATTAAAGAATCCAAGTTTCATGATTTCATCTTCATTAAAAGTAAAATTTATGAAGAAATATGAAATTGTTCATGCACATAATATTCCATCTGCAAAAGCAATGAAGAATGCAAAGGGAAAAAAAATCCTTTCAATACATGGTGTATTTTCTGAACAAGTCGATATGTTACATGGAAAAATGACTGGAAATATATTTAAAAAATATGAAACAGATGCATTACACTGGGCAGATGCAATAACTGTTGTTTCAAAAGAAGCAAAAGATCATTATTCAAAATTAGGTTTTAATGTATATCATATTCCAAACGCAATAGATACAAATCAAATTCCAAGTGAAGGAAAAAGATTATTTCCAAAACAAATAATTTTTGTTGGGAGACTATCAAAAGAAAAAGGTATAATTCAATTACTAAATATTTTAAAATTCCTTCCAAAAAATGTAAATTTAATAATACTTGGTTCAGGTCCACTTGAAAATCTTGTAATTGAAGAACAAGAAAAATTTCAAAATCTAAAATATATGGGCTATAAAACAAAAGAAGAAACTTTACAGTTAATCAAAGGCTCTGATTTACTTATACAACCTTCATTAGTTGAAGGAATAAGTTCTACAATTTTAGAGGCAATGGCTTGTAATACTCCTATTATAGCTTCAAATGTTAGTGGAAATGCAGAATTAATAAGAAATAATGAAAATGGATTATTGATTGATCCCAATGATACACAATTAGTTATAAAATCTATTATTGATTTACTTTCAAATAAAGAAAAATGTTCAAAATTTGTTGCAAAATCTTCAAATCTAATAGTAAATTATTCCTGGGAGCACATTGGAAAAATTTATCTTGAATTGTATAGTTCACTATTTGATTAATTTTGAATAAATATCAACAACTTCATTTGCAATAACTTTTGGAGAAAATTTTTCACTTACTCTATTTTTAATATTAATTCCAAGTTCTTCTCTTAATTTATGATTCTGGAATAATTTTTTAAAAATTATTGATAAATCTTCATAGTTTCCTGTTTCAAAATGAAATCCAGATTTACCATCTTCAATTATTTCAATCAATCCGCCAATTTTACTCACAATAACTGGTTTTCCAACAGCTCCTGCTTCAGCTGCAGTCATCCCAAATGGTTCGTAATTAGATGTCATAACAAATACATCCGAATTTGAAATATAGTCTCCTAAATTAGAAACAAATTCTAAGAAAATTATATTTTGTGAAATATCTAGTTTTTTAGCTAAATTAACTAAGTTATTTTTTAGCTCACCCTTACCAATAATTATTAATTTACTGGGGATTTGTTGATTTTTAATAAAAATAGAAAATGCGTTAATCAATACATCTAATCCTTTTACTTCTGCAAGTCGTGAAATTGTTAAGATTACAAATTCCCTTGAATCTATATTATGTTTTTTTCTAATATTGTTGTAAGGACCATCTAATTTTTCTATATCAATAGCATTATGAACTACTTGCAAATTTTTTATTTCATTATTTTTTTGAATTTGATTAGAGAGCCAATTAGAAACAGGACATATAATATCAGGGTATTTTATTGTACTATTCCAAAATTGTTTAGTTTTTAATTTTGTAAAAAACCCTAAACTTGACACTTCAAAAATAGGATCTCCCGATAGTGTCATGACTAATTTTTTATTTCTTTTTTTGATATCTTTTCCTAAAAAATGAACTAATTTTGGTAAATGTAAATGAACTATGTCGATTTCATTTTCATCTAGAATCTCCAAAGCTTTCTTTTTTAGTTCTTTCCAATACTTTAATCCTGATTTATCAGATGGAATAATGAATAATTTTGCCTTATTATCAATTAATCTATCTACAAATACTCTATGATTTGAAGGTGGTTCAGTAAGAACAACATATACTTCTACATTAATTTGTAATAATCCTAAAATCAAATGTAATGGTGATAATGCAGCTCCTGTAAAACCATTTTTTGATGGAAAAACAAAAAGTACTTTCATTTTCATCCTAGATCTTGAATCCTCATATATAGCAATGAATTAGTAGTAAAATATTCGTTGAATAATAATGAAAAAAAATAAAATTGTTTTACCTTTTTACAGAAAAACAAAAAAATTTCTCAGTAGAGGTTATGGATCATCATCCCGTTTTTCCCCAATTTCGTCAGTAATGAACTCAGTTGAATCTCGTTTAAAATCTGATTATTCTGAAATTTTAGGCCACAAAATGTATTTGGATCCTACTGATTCGTTAAATCTCTCCATAGATGGTATATTTGGAGAATTTGATACATCTTTGGTTCAAAGTAAAATTAATGAAAATGACATTGTGGTAGATTTGGGGGCAAACATTGGTTATTACACTTTACTAAGTGCACGCAAAATTGGTGAAAATGGGAAAGTCTTTTCATTTGAACCAGAACCTACTAATTTTGAATTACTTAAAAAAAATATTCAGATAAATAATTACAAAAATGTAATTTTAGAACAAAAGGCAGTTTCTGACAAACCATCAAAAGAACAGCTTTTTTTGTCTGATAAAATGGAAGAGCATTCTTTTAATAAAATACAATCTAAAGGCACATCAATTACTGTAGATTGTATAGCGTTAGATGATTATTTTGGTAGTCGTAATTTAATTGACAAAATTAATTTCATCAAAATTGATGTTGAAGGTGCAGAACCCAGAGCTTTATCTGGTATGAAAAAAATATTAAAAGAATCTAAAAATTTAAAAATTTTTACTGAATTTATGAGAAATTTTATAGAAAATTCTGGACATGATCCTAAAAAAATGTTAGATATTTTATTAGATAATGCTTTTACAATTTATTATGTAGATGCAAAAAATAAGCAAATTATTCCTGCTGATGTGGATAAATTACTCACATCAAATACATGTTACACAACAGCTGTAAACTTATTTTGTGAAAAACAGAAATAGATTATGACTAATTCTTGGAAAAAACTAAAAGATTTATCGTCTATTGGGTTAGCTGATTTTTCAGCCAAAGGAATTTCGGCATTATTTTGGTTTTACATTGCTGCATTAATTGGACCAGAAGGATATGGAGAACTTACTTTTTTTGTATCCATTGCTGTTCTTGTATCTACAATATCATTACTAGGTGCAACAAGTACACTGGTAGTATATACAGCCAAAAAAATTCCAATTCAAACTGCTCTTTATTCAATTACATTAATCTCAGGCACTATTTCATCAATAATTGTATTCCTAGTTTTGTTCAATGTTGGAACTAGCTTCTTAATTTTAGGCCATGTGATCTTTGGATTGGTAACTTCGGAATTATTAGGCCAAAAAATATTTCGAACATATTTAAAATTTGTTATTACTCAAAGAGTTTTGATGGTGACACTTTCACTAGGTTTGTTTTATCTAATTGGTGAGGAAGGCATCTTAATTGGAATGGCGTTGTCTTATTTGCCATATGTGATAATAATTTTTAAAAATTATAGAAATATACCAATTAATTTTACTCTTGTAAAAGAAAAATTAGGTTTTATTATAAATAATTTTATTACTACTTCTTCAATTGCATTAAATGGATCTTTAGATAAATTAATTATTGGTCCAATATTTGGATTTACAATTCTTGGAAACTATTCGTTAGGATTACAGGCACTTTCCCTACTTACTATGTTACCAACAATCGTTAGTAAATATATCGTCCCTTATGATTCTAGTGGGTTTGAAAATAAAAAACTTAAAAAAATAATTATTTTAGTTTCTATTTTGTTATCTATTTTAGGATTCACACTTGGACCTTTAGTACTATCATCAATTTTTCCAAAATTTGAAACTGCTACTTCTGTTATACAAATTGTCAGTCTCTCTACACTTCCTATGACTATTGTTACAGTATATAATTCAAAATTTTTAGGAAACGAACAAAGTCGCCATGTGTTAATAAATTCATCAATATGGACATTAACCCAAATTACAGGAATTTTTACATTAGGGAATATTTATGGTGTAAATGGAATTGCATTCTCTTTAGTGCTAGGTTCTATTTTGGCTTGTTTTTATGTTGTAATAGCTGAATTTGTGACTAGTAAAAATTAGAAATTTTTAAATTAATTATATCTTATCTCTTTTCTCTTACTACACTTACAATTGAATACAACATTATCGCTGTAGTGCACAAAATCATTCCAGTTAAAGTTGATCCAATTCCAATTAATGAAACATTTGTAATAATTTGCCTTGTTTCAGTAAACCCCTGTATTGTCCAAACAATAAAAAATAATCCAATTGTTAATAAAACAATACCTGGAATTCCATAAAATTTCAATGGATGCTCAATTGAAATAAATTTCATGGTTGAAAGAACAACAGATAATCCATGTGCTGTAGGATTATGAGTAGATGTATCTCCCTCATATAGAACTTTAATGGGAACCTCAAAAATTCTTAAATTTTTCTTATTTGATTTGATTAAAATTTCTGTTGAAATCCCCATTCCTGATTCTGCAGGACTTATTTCATTCAAAACTTTTTTGTTGTATGCCCTAAATCCACTTTGAGCATCAGATATTTTATGTTCTGCTGTTACATTAGATAAAGAAGTAATTGCCTTAATTCCTATTTTCCTGTATCTTGGAATATCACTTTCTTTTCCTAGAAATCTGCTTCCAATTATAATATCTGCTTCATTTGAAATTATAGGTTCTAGAACTTTTGATATATCTTTAATTCTATGTTGTCCGTCTGCATCAAATGTAACAAGTACGTCATAATTTGCTTCTTTTGCTTTTTCAAAAATACTCTTAATTGCACTACCATAACCTAGATTTTTTTTGTGGGTAATCACAGTTGCACCCAAATCTCTTGAAATTTCACCAGTTAAATCTGATGAACCATCATCACAAATAATTATTTCATATGATTCTTTTTTTAATTTTGTAATTATTGCTGCTATATTTTTTTCTTCGTTATATGCAGGAATACCTATCACAATTTTCATATCCACTGTATTATCATGTTTTTTTTAAGGCTTTCATTGTAATATTAAAAAATATTATTACAATTTCAGTATCCATGTGAATCCTTTATAACTATTTGTCACATTTTCCTTGCATTGAATACAGCTCACGCTAGAGAAACATCTAAACGCCAGTGACTAGCAGGATTTCGGACACGACGTATCCATTCGAGGTTCTCCCTCAGTACCAT
>JARPSM010000130.1 GCA_029782475.1 Nitrososphaerota archaeon | reverse complement strand
ACATGCATACTGAAAATAAATGATGCATTTAGATTTGAAAAGAACTTTGTCATGACACAAATGATGAGAACATGTTTGATCTGTAGATCCATTTTTTTTGAATATGTTAATTAATTCGAATTTCTAATAATTATACTATATCACTAGTGGTGATCCTGCCAGTCAACACCAAGTACATTCATCAATGATGGGAATACAACATGCCAAGGCATTTCAAAGTGCTGGAAAGGAGGTAATAGTTTTCTTGGATGTTGATGGTGTTCGTATTGCTGATGAGGACAGACCAACAGCCCTTACAGTTCAACATGAGGCTCTAAAGGAATTTTTGAATAACGGTGGTAGAGTCATTGCATGTGAGCATTGTATTGGAAGTTTTGATGTAGATAATCTCCTACGTGGTGTAGAAGTTGATCCACATCCATACATGCCCAAAATCCAAAAAATCCTCTCTGAAGTTGATGTTGTATTGGATTACTAGCATCACTTTTCTTTTTTTATTTTGAGTTTTCAAACAACAATTCCCTTTGACGGCTTCTATATTCAGAATTAAAAATCACTATAAACAATATATACTGAAATATTTTCTGACTCAATATGAAAAAGAGTTTTACACTTTTAGTATTATTCCCATTAATCCTTTCAATAGGAGTTATACCTGCTTTACAATCTGATTTTCTTCCAGAAGTTGATGCTGCTAAAGCAAAGGGGAATTCACTAACTGAAACTAATTCAAAAAAAGTATGTGGTGATAGGCTTTGTTCTACAATTGATTCTAAACAAATGATGAAACATTCTGATTCGATGATGCCTTCAGGTTCTATGGATATGCATACTATGATGGAAAGAATGGACAAAATTCATGAAAAACATCAAAAACACATGATGCACTCATGGGATTCTATGACATTGGATGAACAATCACAAATGTATGAGAAAATGCAAAAGATGATTGAAAAAATGGAATCAATGGATATGGATGAGCATATGAAAATGATGTCTAACATGGGAGACAAAGATCATGATAAAAAAATGCATAAAGATTCTGATGAGAAACGTAAAACAGCTAAACATGATGCCATGATGCATCCTGAAAAAATGAGAATCGCAGCTCCTCTTCCAGAAACTACAATGGGTCCTCAAATTGATTACTCTAAAGGATATCTAGTTGAAGAAATCAAAGATGGAATTTACTGGGTAACTGATGGTGCATATCAGACAATGTTTCTTACCACTGGAGAAGGTGTGATTGCAGTTGATGCTCCACCATCAATTGGAGAAAACTATCTCAAAGCAATTGATGAAGTAACTGATGAACCAATAACACATGTAATTTACAGTCACACTCACAATGATCACGTTGGAGCAATGAGCATGTTCCCTGATGATGCAGTCTACATAGCACATCAAGAAGCATCTGACACTCTTGAAAAAAAAAGTGATCCAAACAGACCAGTACCAACTGTAACTTTTGAAGACAAATACACACTAGAAGTTGGAAATCAAAAATTAGAATTAGCATATTACGGTCCAATGCATGAGCCAGGAAACATCTTCATCTATGCACCAAACCAAAAAGTTCTGATGTTAGTAGATGTAATATTTCCTGGATGGACACCATTCAAGGATTTAGCAATGGCACAAGATGTATCAGAATTTCTTGCAGCACATGACAAAGTCCTAGAATATGACTTTGATACATACATTGGAGGACATCTTACACGTCTAGGAACTACACAAGATGTTCAAATTCAAAAAGAATACTTTCAAGATATTCAAGCAAGTGCTGGTAAAGCAAATCAAGAAGTCTCTTTTATGGCAATAGGACAAGAAGTTGGTTTCTCTAATCCTTGGCTAGTCTTCCAAATCTATGCTGACTCTATTACACAGCAATGTACAGATGAAGTTGTTCCAAAGTGGATTGATAGACTAGGTGGTGTTGATTTATTCACTTATGATCATTGCTGGAAGATTTCTGAAAGTCAACGAATAGACTAGTGTGTCGAGTTTACATACATTATTTTCATCTTTAAAATGGTTCAGGTTTTTATGGATATGAATCTAAAAATAAAAACATATTCTCATGAATGATTTTCATTTATGAAAAACTACTAATGACATTAAATATAATATTGAAGATATGTGGTTGAATGAATAAAGCAATCCTACCAATTATTCTATTAGCTTTTATTTTGATGTTTTCAGTTGGTATTGCTCCAACTTTTGCTAGTGAGCATGATGATTCTTCAAATAATGAAGATGATGATAGATACGAGAATAACAGAAATGATGATAGATACGATGATGACGACCGAGATGATGATAGATACGATGATGACGACCGAGATGATGATAAGTATGAATCAAAAGCAGATTATCAAGAAGAAAGAAAAGAATATCGAGATTCAAAAGTATGTGTAAATGAAGAAGAATGTGTACATGATGATGATTTTAAGGAAGCACGTGAAAAGTACAGAGAAGAACGACAAAGTTTAAGAGATTCATTTCATGGTGAAAAACAATTTTCAGATTCAAACAAACGATATTTTGAGATGTTGCAAATATTGAGAAAAGCCAATTTGGGAGATGATTATGTACTTCCACCAAGATTCCAAATGAGTATTATTGACACTCCACAAGATCTTCAGTGTAGAGAAGGTTTGGAATTAATTTTCAAGCAATCAAATGATCGTCCTGCATGTATAAAACCTAACACCGCTGAAAAGATGATTGAACGTGGAATTGCTTATCGATCATAATGGTTTAGACCGAGATGAAACATAAATGAAAATAACTGTATGTAAAATCATGCAAAAAGTGGTACTAAAAACAGGGGTACACTCCATTTTCCACTTTGTCATTGTGTGATACTTTGCCCATATCATCCATTATTGCTACTTGAAGAAACTTCTTGTGCAGGTCAATTCCCACAAACATGCTTCTCTTTGGATTTTTCCTAATCTGTTTCTTTGTAATCCTTTTGGAAGATACACTACGAGTCTTTGATTCATTTTTTATGCTATCTGATTTCCTTGTTTTTTTATTCACATATAGTTATCCTTCATGATATTGTATACTTGGGCGTAGCTTATAACGAAATTTTTTCTTAGCTCCCTTGCCGTACTCAGGACTCCTAGCGGATATTTGTGATGTTGTGTTAGGACTGCCTCTTTTTGTTCCGGGGACGGAGTTGTTCTCTTGCGCCCCGGCTTGCAGGGGACGTGTGGCGTTCCTGTTTTTTGAAATTCTGCGTACAATTGCTGGATGCGTCTGGGAGTCACAGAAAATTCTGAGGCAATGCGTATGATTTTCCTGCCTGCTACGCACTGCCTCATAGCATATTCTATTTGCCGTTGTGTTAGTCTTTTTACCATTGGTATTCTTGATCGGTACAGCCTCAAATATTCTCCTGGAGACCTCTTAAAATTAGTGCGAACTAATTT
>JARPSM010000080.1 GCA_029782475.1 Nitrososphaerota archaeon | reverse complement strand
TTGCAGGTTTTGCATCTGCTTTCTTTGCGGTCTTCTTTGCAGGTTTTGCATCTGCTTTCTTTGCGGTCTTCTTTGCAGGTTTTGCATCTGCTTTCTTTGCGGTCTTCTTTGCAGGTTTTGCATCTGCTTTCTTTGCAGGTTTTGCATCTGCTTTCTTTGCAGGTTTTGCATCTGCTTTCTTTGCAGGTTTTGTATCTGCTTTCTTTGCTGTCTTCTTTGCAGGTTTTGCATCTGCTTTCTTTGCAGGTTTTGCATCTGCTTTCTTTGCAGGTTTTGTATCTGCTTTCTTTGCTGTCTTCTTTGCAGGTTTTGCATCTGCTTTCTTTGCTGTCTTCTTTGCAGGTTTTGCATCCAAAATTTTCTTTTTCTTTTTTAATACATCAAGATCAGCTTTAATTTTTTCAGTTTCTTCAATTAGAGTATCTTTTTTCTTTTCCATTAAATCACCTTATTTTTTAAATCCAATTTCTTATTTATCAACACAATTTCATTCCTATTTAACAGTAAATGTTCCTTTTGTAGAGATAGTTTTTAGCTGTTTTGAGACCATTTCTGTGACTATATCATAAGAACCAGGTGTACCAATCACCTTAGAAAATTCTTCTCCAACAGGGATAATGTTGTTTCCAGATTCAAAGCATTGTTCAAAAAATCCACCTTGTGTGATTGCATCACTTTTTCCAGATGAATAAATTGTAATGTAAAGATCCCCACAACTAAATGAAGAATCACCAACTTTTACTTGAATTTCAACAGGTTCTGTAGTAGAATATTGCTTAGATAATCCAATAATTTCAATAGGAGAACTGCCAGAAGTGTCTAGACCTTCGATAGGGGCACTATGAGAAGTACCTGTACCTTCAAAATTAGACATTGGCCACATGTTTAACTCTCTATCAGGTTTCTGAAGAACATCAGACAATACGGCTGAACCAAAAATGATCGAAAGGATTACAGGTAAAATAAATACGATAAAAACTCGCTTACTAGCCATTTTGTTTTAAAATCCACAATTCCCTTATATCTATTTAGCAAAATTTGAAAGGTTAAGATCATTTTGACGAATGAGTTAAATCGTAGCCGACTAAATATCGCTAGATGCGACTTAGAAAATTCAGAGCTAGAGCATATCGTTGCATACATGACTCTGGAGAAATAACAGTTGGCGATTTAGCAGCTTTTGTTGGGAGAAATGAGAGTGGGAAAACTACCATTCTTCAAGCATTAACACTACTGAATAGAGATGAACAAGTTTCAGACCTAGATCTATGTGATGAAATGAATGAAGAGTTAAAAGAAGAAATGAGATTAGCCGAAGGACAATTTGATTTAAACCAACATGAAATTAGCATTATAAAAGAAAGATTTCCAGGGCTGCCTGAAATTAAAAAAATTAAATTATTTAGAACAAACCAAAATCCAAGAGTTCAGTACGAGTTTGAAGATATTGAACTTAGTGATGATAGTAATAAAGGTCTTAATTCATGGGAGAATTTCTCAAGACAGATATTTGGATTTTTAGATACAATCCCTAATCATCTAAGAATACAAATTAACACAAAATTTTTTGAGGAACAAGTTCCCAAAAACCAAGAAATCTTTGATAGTGGAATGGCAGAATTTAGTAATCAATTTCATGTAATTGCGATGCAAGAACCTAAAGTAATTGAAGAATGGGAAAAAATCTATGAAAGTCCTGAAAATCAATTTTCAAATCTACTAAGTGGTGAAAGTGAAAAATCAGCTTTACAGAATTTTATTGCAACAGAATTACATCCAAGATTCGTATACTTTTCAGATTACAAAAAAATCTATGGTAATATCAACCTCAATGAATATCTAAGAGAAGAAAGAGGAGAGCGTCCAGATTCTATTGAATTTGTAGAAGAATTTGACAAAGCTGAAACTGTAAGAAATCTATTCTATTTAGCAGAATTAGACATTAAAGAATTAGATGAAGTAAAAGAAAGTCCATCAAAATGTATCAAGCTTCTCAATGCGGCAAGTAACAGATTAACTAAAAAATTAAATCCTGCATGGAAAGGAGATCCCATTCATGTTGATTTGAGATACAATCCTGGAAATATTATGAGTGTAGTTATTTCAGATGTACACAAAGATGGAACTATTACAAACACAGGATTGTTAAACAGAAGAGCAGAAGGTTTCAAATGGACATTTTCATTTATTGTAAACTTTGCAGCAGAAACACAAAGGGCAGAATTAAAAGAAGCAATATTACTTTTAGATGAACCTGCAAGAAATCTTCATCCAACTCAACAAATGGGAATTTCAGATTTATTGAAAAATTTAGCTGGTTCAAACCAAGTATTGTATGCAACACATTCACCATTTATGATATTTGATTATACACCTGGAAACTTACTTGTTGTTGAATTAGATAAGAGAAAACACCTTAGTAGGATATTTTATGATTATTGGAATGCAGATGACAAAACTCTAACACCAATTTTGTATGGGCTTTGTAGAGGACAAGTCGAATCCATAGTAGATAGGGAAATAGGAACAAATTCTAGACCAATAATAATCGTAGAGACAATGTCAGATGCCATGTATCTTAATGCATTTGATAAATTCTTACAAGATCCAAATATTTCAATGAATCCTCTTAATGTAATTGCAGCATATAGTAAAAATTCAGTTTTACCATTAGCAATATTTTACAGAAATCATGGATATAGAACATTTGTTTTGCTAGATAATTCTGAAGAATCTAAACAAATTTCAGCACAATTGGTTTCAAATGAATTTTCAGCAATACAAACCATCTTTTTTGAACGCGAAGGAAAGAAATTAGAATCAATAGAAGATTACATAGCACTAGAAGATTATCTGTATCCTGTAAACCAAACATATGAAATTAAGCTCAGACAAGAAGGTTTTTCAAATCTTACATCTCAAGAAGTTACATCTAAAGAAGGTAAAGGCATTTTAGAAAAATTAAGAAAGATATGGCAAGAACATAATGAGGATGATTGGGAAGAGTTCAACAATGAAGAAATTACCAGATATATTTGTGAAAAAATTGCTTTAGAGGAGACAGATTTCCTATCAGACAAAACCAAGGATCAATTTAGATCATTATACAGACTAATTGCTGAACGAATCAGACAATATCAAAATGCAGTTACAAAATCAGACTTGAATAAATTTCAGAAGACTAAGGCTTAAGATTTAAGGTGGGTGTTTAGGTCCAAATCACAAATATTTTCTCAATTGTGTCCCTAAATCCAGTCCCTGGTATTGCCAGGTCACCATACAAGTCATGATGTTGGCAAACGTCACCATTCCTGTCTCGTTTCGAAGACAGCCTCTGACCTTTCTTTGCATGACAACATATGTCATTGCCTGCTCTGCAGCATTGTTTGTGGGTGGAACTCC
>JARPSM010000064.1 GCA_029782475.1 Nitrososphaerota archaeon | reverse complement strand
TTTTGCTTTTTTGATTTTGTGTGTCTGAGCCTCAATTGTTGTATCGTGCATCAATTGTTGTTGGGGCACACTAGTATCTGGATCTTTTCATTTGAATAATTTGAGAAATTGATCATTTTTATTATATTATGAGTAAAATGGTTACTTTTCCATCTACTGAAGCTCGTGAACTAAAAATCATCGAAAAACTAGCGATTAGTGGATTTTATCAAGGTAAATGTGAATAAGCAAACTGAAATGCATCAAAAATGACTCACGAACTTGTGCTTCTCGCTATACATTAGACTAAAAAATGCCATTCATGACAGGTTTACAATCTCCAGTAGAATCTTAGATATCAATCCACGACAAAAAATCATATTTGCATCAGGCTATCTTGAAAAATATTACTTGAAGCATTGACAAGATAAACACAGTAATTGCTGTAATAGAAAAACCATTTTCACTAGATGTGTTAAATCAATGATCAACAATGCAGATGTATTTGAAAAATTAGATAGAATTATTACTATTAATCAAGAAGAAAAAGACCTCAGTAAAAAAGTATCAGAGATAACAAAGTATTAGAAAATTAGAATTAAATAATAATTAGACAAGATATTTACCTGAAACAAAATTGGTTCTCTCATGGCACAGTTTTACTTGTTAGTAATACCCATAGTAATTGGAATAATTACAGGGATGTTCTTGGTATTTTATCCCGAAACTGAAAATGAGTCAACTTTACTTACAACCTCAAATTTAATTGATAGAGGATCTCCCATCATGGGCAACTCTAATGCACCAATTACAATCTTAGAGTGGGGAGACTATCAATGCACGTATTGTTACAAATTTCATCAAAACACATTAGATATCATAAAGACAGATTTTATCGATTCAGGTAAAGTGAAACTAGTTTTCAAAGACTTTCCACTAAATGGTCCAGACTCAATTCTTGCAGCAGAAGCATCGTATTGTGCAGAAGAACAAAAAAAATATTGGCAATATCATGATGAGTTGTATAAAAACTGGGGCGGAGAAAGGACAGGCTGGATTACACGAGAATCATTAGAAAAATTCGCAAATACGGTGAATTTGGATTTGGATAAATTCAACAAGTGCCTAGATGATCACAAATATCAAAACAAAGTAAATGCCATACACGAATTTGGTAAAGAGATAGGGATTGATGCAACACCATCATTTTTGGTCTTTAACGGTGAAAAAATAATCAAAATTCGAGGGAATCAACCTTTGGAGGTATTTCTAAAAACATTTGAGGAATTATGATTTAATAAAAAAATAATCAAAAAGATATATTCGCAATTAAAGGTAAAAACATAATGCCTAAAATTGATATTGAAAAACAAGATTCTGTAAAAATATACAAAATTAGAAAAACACTAGAAGAGTTATCTCAAAAATCAGGCAGAGGTACAGAATTAATCACAGTATACATTCCAAAAGGAAAGCAATTGCATGAAATTATTAATTCATTACAACAAGAGCAAGGAACAGCAGATAATATCAAATCAGATTTAACAAGATCACATGTTGTTGATTCTTTAGGAAAAGTTGTTCAAAGATTAAAGATGTATAAAAAGACTCCAGATAAAGGACTAGTGATGTTTTGTGGAGCACTGCCTCCAGAAGAAGGAGGTCCACTAGGAAGTGAAGTGGTAACAGTATGGGAGATAGACCCGCCAAAAGATTTGAACCAGTATTTGTACAGATGTGATGATCATTTCCATGTGGATATTCTAAAGGACATGTTAAAGGATGACAACCTGATTGGATTTTTGGCAATTGATGCAAAAGATGCAGGATGGGGATTGTTACACGGAGATAAAATTGAAGTGCTATCCCAAACGGGTTCAGGAGTTGCAGGCAAACACAGACAAGGTGGACAGTCTGCAAAAAGATTTCAAAAATTAAGAGAGATGGAATTGAGTTATTTTTACAACAGAGTTGCACAAACAACTAGAGAGTATTTTATTGATATTTACCCAGTAAAGGGGCTAATAATTTCAGGTCCAGGCCCTACAAAAGAAGATTTCATAAATGGAAATTATCTAGAGTATAGATTACAAAATAACATCATCAATACAATTGATGCATCTTATTCAGGTGCTGAAGGTATCAGAGAAGCATTTGCAAAATCTGCAGATATTTTAGGAAATTTCAGACTGGTCGAGGAGAAAAAAATGGTCGAGGATTTGTTTAGAGAAATTAATACAAACACAGGAAAAGGATCTTACGGATTACAAGAAGTAATTGGATATTTAAAAAATAACGTAGTTCAATTGTTGTTAATTACAGATAACACAGATCTTCACAGAGTAGAAGGGAGATGCAAACGTTGCCAACATATCCAAGAGGACATTGTTGAAAGACCGCTAGTAATTCCAAAAAAGACAGAATTTTCTTCAAAAGCATGCCCAGAATGCAATACAATGGATGTTGAAGTCAACGAACAAGATATTGTAGACTATTTACAAATTTTATCATCAAAAACAGGTTCTCAACTAGAGGTTGTTTCAGGAAGTGCAGAGCATGGAAATATGCTTGCCAGTTTAGGAAAAGTTGGAGCGATTTTAAGATACAATCCAGGTCATTCTAAATAACACTACGAATCTTTTTTGCCAATTCCAAAAGTTCATCATCAGAAGAAATTTGACGTCTAGTCCACACAGTACCCTTGCTGTTGTATCTAGGGATAATGTGAATGTGAACGTGAGGAATAATTTGTTTTGCTGCTCGGCCATTATTTTGTCCAAGACTAAAAGCATCAGCTCCTGTAGCATCCAAAATCGCCTTTGCAATTTTAGGAACTATGGCAAATATATTTCCAACATCTTTTGAATCCATATCAGTAATTCTTTCATGATGTTTTCTTGGGATTACCAAGCTATGCCCCACATCTATGGGGTATTTATCCAAAAACGCAACATGTGATTCATCTTCATATAAGAAATGACCATCTCTTTTCCCATCTAAAATATCACAAAAAATACAGTCCATAAGAATAACGATTTGCGATTTTATTTATTATTATTCAATCAGAACCACATGGTTTAGGCATGCAATACTAGCTATAAAAAGAAGCAAATCCTAATGATCTAGTTTTCTTTTTTTCCACAATGCATGCATCTTTTTGAGGATAATATCTCAAACCACACAAAATCATGAATAAATCCCTCTTTGCAATTCATATTTTGTATAACAGAGATGCCATTACAAAGAGTCTAGTCAAAAACAGTATCGATCAGCACCAACTCTTTTCAAGAAAATCCTCAGAGTCAAAATTACTTTAAAATACAATGATATCAATGTTGAAAGATTATGTGACGAATGGTTAATTAGGGTAAATTTCAGTATGGAATTATCTTATGGGCCGAAAAGAAAGACGAGAGCGTGAAGAAAAACGTGAAAACTATGCTACAAAACATTCTGCTCAAAAGAAGAAAGAAACTCTTATCGCAATAGGAGTTCTATCTGTAATTGCAGTAATCGTCGGATATGCAGGTTACTTGTTCCTCACCATGACTGAAACACCTGGAGGTCCTGGAAGTCCAGAAGGAGCAGGAGCACTAGGCAGTGAGCACTCACACGCAGCACTATTAGTAAAAATATTTGGCGACACATTTGAATTTGCAAGTCCAGCATTCCAAATCAAATCAAGTTGGATTCATTTTGAAGGCAATGATGGAACAACAATTCACAAACATGCAACAGGAATTAATTTAGGATACCTATTTGAAACTCTAGCAATTGGCCTTGATGATCAATGTTATGTATTCCCAGATGGAAAACAATTCTGTTCAAGCGAAGATTACAAACTAAGATTCTTCATCAACAGTGAAGAAGTACCAGACATTAGAGAATATGAAATCATGGAAGGAGACAGAGTGTTAATTGTATACGGTGCTGAAACTCCTGAAGAAATAAAAGCATATTTGCTACAACTTGACAACCAAGATTTAATAAAATAAAATTTCTAAGATTTATCCTTGGTAGTAGTAAATGATGATGCAGTTTTATCAAACATCATGTAATACCCACACCTAGAACATCTTAGAACAGTCAACTTTGTAGTGAGGAATTCTTTATCTTCAAATCGACCACTGAGTTTTACATCATCTCCTGCAATCTCAGCTTTGTTGCTTTTACAAACTGGGCATTCTAGTGCTTTTTCTTCCATGAAAATGTTGAAAATATTTACAATTTAAACTCAATGAAATTATTGTGTCTGTTTAGGTTGAATTTTAAATTATGTTTAAAATTTACTTTTGATTGCCATCTTTTGTACCTGACAAGGTGGTTATAGATGATCTAAACTCATACTTTAAAACTTGCAATAAATTCTCAATTCCTGCAATGCACCAGTGTCATTGACTAGGTTAAACTCTGTTTCCCAATTCCAAATCCTAGGCACAAATTGATCCTTGTTTTGAATGATTTTTGATATATCCAGTCACGTTCAAGTGAGTTAGGAAACAAAATTCCTGCAGAATTAGACGGATCTCATGCAATGACGTTATGAGAAGATCGATTACGCATCGACTCTATTTTACATCTGTTCTAGATAAAATAAAAAATATCTTAGAATAGATAACGAAAATTTAATCTCTAAATCAAGAATGATTATATATTGAAAATAATTATTTAGTAATTGTCACAAGTAGGCAATACATTTTATTTTTTGTTCATAGGTTTGATTTTTGAATTAGCTACTGCAATATCTAAAGCTAGTTTCTGCAATGTTACGGCCTCTTTAGAATCAGGATTTAGTTTATACATTTTTGCCCTACCTACATTTCTTTCTTTGAGTATGACTTGTCGTGATTCTAAATCATTTATCACACCCAATGTAGTTTTAAAACCAACTCCAGAGTTTTTAGAAATATCAGAAATAGAATAGTCATAACTACGAAATGTAATTAGAAAATCCAATATTTTTGATTCAGAGCAGGGAAATCTACTTTCCAATGCTCCACATTCTAAAACTTTATCTTTTTTAGAAGTGTTTTTAGTTTTTAGTTGTAACGTCATACAATTAATAAGAATAAGTTATATTTAATTATTTACATATTATTATGTAAAGAGTTACATAATCTTTATATCATACAATATGTAATAAAATACATAATGCAGTATAATGATCTTGAAAAAACTCTACTTGAAAGAATGCTCACAGATAATAGGATTGGAGGTCGTCATTTAGGTGAACAGGATACATGCAGAGGACTGCCATCTCATGTAAAAGGTAAAGTTTCAAAAGCATTAAAAAAATTAATTAAAAATGGTTTGATAAATAATCATCCTACAAGTTATGGAATGCAGTATTCATTAAATCCAAAAAAAATTGATGAAATTCAAAGAATTTTAGAATAAAAAATAGGTGCGTGCGTGAACACATGCAAATTCTAGTGCGTACTGTATAGTATTGTTGGCTGACCCCTACCTAAACATGGTACTTGATACCTCGTGTGTGAATGGGGCAATCCGAGCTGCGGTATAAGTGGGCATAGACCACTGATAGATGAGTGCAGATTCCAGCCACACAAAATAGAATGGAGCTGAAAAATGAAAAGCTTGGGAATAGACATTGGAAAGAGGAAATGTTTCGTCTGTATAATGGATGAAAAAGGAAGAGTTCTAGATGATACTAGTTATGACAATACGTCTAATGATGCAACAGAGTTTGCAAAACTCTTGATTAAAAAATACAAAAAGGTAAAGGCAATCTGTGAATCCACTGGAAACATGTGGATAAAGACATTTGATGTGTTTGAGAAAAACAACATTCCAATAAAACTTTCAAACCCGCTAAAGAACAAGGCAATTGCACAGGCAAGTGTAAAGACTGACAAGATTGATGCAAGAGCACTGGCACATCTGCTAAGAGTAGATCTTGTTGCAGAGTGCCATGTACCAGTATGGAAGATCAGGGACCAAAAGGATCTTCTCAGGCACAGAATAACCATGGTTCAAGACAGAACAAAAGTTACAAACAGGATGTACAGTCTTTTGGACAAGTATGACTTGAAGACAATAGGGAGTCATGTAACGAGTGTAAAGAATCTAAAATGGCTAGATGATCAAACGTTACCAATGATGCATGATGATTACATTGTTCATCAATGTGTCAGACAGACAAGACAACTAAATGATGAAATCAAAAACCTGGAAAAAATCATTGATAAACTTGCACTCCAAAATGAGGATGCAAAGAGGATAATGAGCATGACAGGATTTGATACGTTTGGTGCATTATTGATAGCATTAGAGATTGACGGCATTGAAAGATTTGAGACCCCCAAGAGTCTGGTATCCTGGATGGGCATGTGTCCAACAGTTCACCAGTCTGGGAATAGCACACATCATGGTAGGATGAAAAAGGATTCAAGCCGACGTGTCAACTGGATGATGACACAAGCTGCAACTACTGCCTCATTCAAAGATCCAAGAATGATGCAAGTGTACAAAAAAGCAAGAGAAAACCATCCACATGGAATTGCTGCAAGTCATGTTGCAAACAAAATGGGTACAATCATCTGGCACATGTTGCAATCTAAAACACTGTATAATGAACGAAAAAACAGTCTGTATGCAAGAAAGCTTAAGAGAATGGTAGTG
>JARPSM010000128.1 GCA_029782475.1 Nitrososphaerota archaeon | reverse complement strand
GTTAGCGTTGGCTGCATATGCTGGTTCCATTCCTGGAACTGCAAATGTCAAACCACCGGCTAACATAATTGTCATTAATGTAAGACTAGTTATTTTTCGTCCTATTTCGTTATTCATGTTATTGATATTTTTCTTAAAGATTAGTATAAAAGGCTAATGGATGAATTGTCCACAATTGTCGTGTTTTTTGTAATTATTTTATCAAAAATCTAAATTTCATATAATTTCTTTATACTTTGATCATAATAATTATAATTTATTTCATAATACAGTAAATGATCGTTAGATTTTTTATGTTTTACCTATAAATGATGAAATTTTTATAGACTATCTTATGCTTTGATCTCTTTTCCAAGAAGAGTCTTGTATAACGATATTGCATCAGATTCATCTTTTGGCCCTACAACAACTGCCGAACCTCTTTTCATAAAACTAACAGATAATTCATTTGTTCTCAAAGATAATCCCAAGTCACCCTGATTATCAATTGTGAATCCTTTTTCTTTTGCAATTACAGTTACACCATCAACATCAAGATCAAATATTTCAGTTGGTGTAATAGAATATGTCCTCTTACCTTGGTTACGTCCACATAGTTCTTCTAAAATTAATTCTTCTTTTTGTACAACTTCAAGTTTTCCAGTTCCACATATTGGGCATTCATCAGCTCGAAATGTTCTAGTACTATTGAAATCAAGGTTTTCTAAATCAATATGTAGAATTCTTTCAGAGAGGTTTGGATTTTTTCCAGTAATTATTTTCACGGCTTCTGAAACTTCAATTGCACCTACAATAGAAAGTATTGGTGGATGAACACCTTCAATGCTACATGTTGGCATTGTATCTTCATCAAGTGATGGAAACATGCAATAATAACATGCGGATTTTTTTGGTAAAATAGTAAATACTTGTCCAAAAGTTCCCACTGCAGCTCCTGTAACAAATGGAATATCAAACTTTACACATGCTTTGTTTAATGCATATCTTGCATTAACGCTATCAAGTGCATCAATTACAACATCACACCCTTTAACAACTTCTAATGCAGTATAGTCATTTACAGATACTGCTAAAGCTTCAATTTTACAATTAGGATTTAGTTTTCGTAATTTTTTAGCAGCAACTTCAACTTTAACTTGACCAACATCATCTTCATCAAACATCATTTGTCGATGTAAATTAGATAACTCTATTACATCTCTATCAACAATACGTAAAGTTCCAACTCCCATTGTAGCTAGTCTTGATATTATCGGATGTCCTAAGCCTCCAGTTCCAACTATACAAACTTTGGCATTTTTTAATTTTAATTGCCCACCATATCCAATCTCTTCCAACATTACTTGTCGAGAAAATTTATCTAATTCTTTTGGAGATAGTTCTTTAGATCCTCCAGCTACTGCAGGTAAGATGTAAACTTCATCACCGTCATTTAGAACAGTTTCCATTCCAGCAGAAAATTTTGCATTCTTTCCATTAATGTAAATATTAATTAAAGAACGAGGAGTTCCATCACCTTCTAAAACTCTACGTTTAAAATCATCACCCATAATATCAGATATTTTTGCAAATGCAGCAGTAAGTGAATCAGCTGAAATCTCTGTCTTTTTTTCTCCGCCACTTTGGTTTAGTACAGATGGAATTGTAAATGTAATATTTGCCATTAGTTCACTACCGCCGAAATTTCTTTAATGTCTGCCTTCATTACAGTTGGTTTTTGTAAAACTTTCATAATTGATTCAGTTGCTTTCAATCCATTACCAGTAACATAACATACTATTTTGTCATTTGCATCAATTTTTCCTTGCTCAACCATTTTTTGCAAAACTGATATTGAGACTCCGCCTGCAGGTTCTGTAAATATTCCTTCAGTTTGTGCTAATAACAATATTGCATCAAGGATTTCCTCATTGTTACATTCTTCTGCAAATCCATTATACTGTGCTAAACGTTTGAGAACATATCTTCCATCTCCTGGATCGCCAATTGCTAAACTTTTTGCAACAGTGTCAGGATTTTCAACAGGAATTACTTCTTTGCTATTTTTCTTAAATGCATCAACAATTGGCGCACATCCATGTGGTTGTGCTGCAATCATGTGCATATTGGATACATCATCTAATAACGAAACAGTCTGTAGTTCTTCAAAACCTTTGCAGATTGCATTAAGCATTGCACCGCTACCAACAGGGACTATAAGTTGATCAGGTACTTGCCAATCAAGTTGTTCTGCTACTTCGTATGAAAACGTTTTAGAACCTTCAACGTAATGAGAACGCATGTTAATATTTACAATGCCAATTCCTTTACTATCACCTATTTGTGCGGCAATTCTATTTGCATCATCATAAGTTCCATCAACTGCGATATAGTTTGCACCATAAGACAATGCTTGAGCAATCTTTGCCATTTCAATATTGCTTGGTGCAAATACATGGCAAGGTAATCCAGCTTTAGCTGCATGTGCGGCAGTTGCAGATGCCAAATTTCCAGTAGATGCACATCCAACAGCAGACAAACCAAGTTCTTTTGCTTTTGAGATTGCAACCCCGGCTGGTCTATCTTTGAATGAAAATGTAGGATTTACAGAATCATTTTTTATGTAAAGATTGTTTAATCCCAATTTTTTTCCAAGGTTGTCAGCTTTGATAAGAGGCGTCATTCCTGCGCCAATGCTAACAATATTGGATTTATTTTCTATTGGTAATAATTCAAAATATCTCCAGTAGGTCTGTTCACGACTTGCAAATGTTTCTTTTGTTAATGTGGGAAAATCATATTTTACGTCAAGTGGACCAAAACAGTCTTCACATACGTATTTGAAAGAAGTTTCATATTCTTTTTTACACTCTCTGCATTGTAATGATGTTCTAGTCAAGATCAGTATTTCCCTTAGGAAGATACATAAAAAATCCTAATATCAAGTTAAGTATTACTTAATTTTAAGTACTAAAAAATATAGTGAATAATAGTAATCATACGGGGAAAAATAGGAAAGTCATAATTGATTGAATGTGTAATGATGAGGAAGGTTTTTAGATATTTTTAAAATGATAGTTTTTGTGAATAATAAACTAGTAATTCCAACAGGTATCGGAATTGCCATAATTATTGTAGGAGTTATTGTAGCATTCAACCAAGAATCAAAACAAAATGAACCAATAGATATTGAATTTGGAGAAGAAGATATTTCAGAAAATCCAATAATAACTGAAAAATTGGATGAAATTGAAAAAAATGCTAAAGAAAATCATTACATCCCTGCGCCAAGAAATTGGCAAACTTCAGGCCCATTTCAAATTGATCGTTCAGAGTATCTATTAGGAGAAAAAATATTCCTAGTAATTGGTGGGTTGGATGTAGATGAAAAAGGACAAATTGCATTTTTAAGACCTGCAAATGAAACTCATTATAAAGTGTATACCACCATACCATTTGATGGTAGTAAAAAACCAGCATTCAACTATTATGTATCACCAAGTCTATCATCAACTTTTGATCTTTGTACAACTGAGGACATTGTAGGAGAATGGAGAATTGTTTTTAGAGGTACTGATTATCCAAACATCAAGTTCAAAATTATAGACAAAGTGCTCCCAGGTGATGACTTTACACCAGTATGCTAAAAAATTTATTTTAATTTATTGTAAAAGCAAATACTTTCACCTGTATGACATGCAGGACCAGATGGTTCAACTAGATAGATTATAGCATCAGAATCACAATCAACTAAAATTTCTTTAATTTTTTGAGTATTTCCAGATTCCTCCCCTTTCATCCAAAGCTTATTTCTAGAGCGACTCCAAAACCAAGAATTACCAGTTTTTTTTGCAAGTTCCAATGATTCTTTATTTGTATAAGCCAATGTAAGAACATCTTTAGTATTAACATCTTGAACAATTACAGGTACAAGACCACCACTTTTTTCAAAATCAATATCATCAATTGATTTTTCCATGTTAAGCAATATGAAGATCAGTATTATAATCTTACAGGAATTTTATTATCTTTCAAATAAGATTTAACACCATTTACTCCATGTGTTTCATAATGAAATATTGAAGCAGCCAATGCAGCATCTACATTTGATTCCTTAAAAATATCAATCATATCATCAGGTTTCCCACATCCTCCAGATGCAATTACAGGAATTGAGACAGAATCTACAACTGTTCTAGTCAGCAAAATATCATATCCGTCTTTAGTTCCATCTTTATCAATACTAGTAAGAAGTATTTCACCTGCACCTAATTTTTCAGCATCTTTTACCCAATCAATTACATCAATTCCTGTTCCTTCCTTTCCACCATAAATGAAAACCTCAAACCAGAATTGTTTGTTATCTTTTGTAAAAATATTTTTTTTTTCATCAACATTGTAATTTCTTTTAGCATCTATAGCTACTACAACACATTGACGTCCAAATAACTCCATCAATTCTGTTATAACTTTAGGATTTTTAATTGCGCCAGTATTTATTCCAACTTTATCTGCACCATTAAGTAAAATATTTCTTGCATCTTCTAGTGATTTTACGCCACCACCAACAGTGAATGGAATGTCAATTACAGATGCAACGTTTCGTACTAAATTTTTGATTGTTTTTCTTTGTTCATTAGATGCAGTAATATCTAAAAAAACTAGTTCATCAGCACCTTCATTGCTATATTTTTCAGCTAGTTCCACAGGATCTCCAGCGTCCTTGATGGATTCAAAGTTTAATCCTTTTACCACTCGTCCATTTTTTACATCCAAACACGGAATGATTCTTTTAGTTAAGGTCATGATAACTTTTTTGCCTCTTCAATTGAAACTTTATTCTCATACAGTGCTTTTCCAAGAATAACTCCAAATGAGTTTTTTTCTTTTACATCTGCAACATCGGCAATATTAGAAATCCCTCCACTTGCAATAATATTTGTATTTGGTAAATTACATGCTTGTTCTAAAAATTTCAAGTCGGGTCCTTCCATTGTACCATCACGACTAACATTAGTAAGTAAGAATTCAGTAAAACCCATTTCAAGGAATTCATTAATTGCAGGGATTAATTTAATTCCAGTATCTTTTTGCCAGCCATGAATTACAATTTCACCATCTTTATGATCAACTGAAATTACAATTTTTTTTGCACCCAACTCAGATAATAATAATTTTAATAGAGATTTATCTTTGAATGCCAAAGTTCCCAAAACTATTCGTTCTGATAGTTTTGCAACTTTTAAAACTAATGCTTTATCTCGCAGTCCACCTGCAACTTCAACGGGGATGGATACGGATTCAAGGATTTTTTTTATAATCTCTAAATTAGATCCAATTCCCAAAGTTGCATCTAAATCAACCAAATGAAGAATATCTGCACCTGCTGCTTCCCAACATTGTGCAATTTCTATAGGATTATCACTATACACAGTCTTTTGAGCAGGATCCCCTTTGTACAATCTAACTACTTTACCATCCATTAGATCAATAGCAGGAATTATTTTCATTTTTTACACTCTTTGAGAAAATTCTCTAGCATTATTTTTCCTACAGTGCTGGATTTTTCAGGATGGAATTGAGTGCCGTAGAAATTATCTTGTTCTACTACAGCAGGTACTTTAATTCCATAATCAGATTCAGCAGTAATCACATCATTTGATGTAGGTTTGACTCTATACGAATGAACAAAATAAGCCCATGAGCCATTTTCAACTCCTTCAAGAATTTTTCCAGGTTTTTTTATTTCAAGATTATTCCATCCCATATGAGGTATTTTCATAGAAGATGAAAGTATTATTACTTCACCATCAATAACATTCAGACCTTTTTCTTTACCCTCTTCACTTTTTTCAAAAAACATTTCCATTCCAAGACAGATACCCAGAACAGGCGTGTCCCCAACATACTCTTTAAATTGAATCTTGGAAAAATTTCTAATACTATTCATAGCAGGATCAAAATTTCCCACACCAGGAAGTAACAAACCAGAATATTTATTTTCATTATCAAAAGTGGTTATTACATCTACTGTAGCGCCCACTTTTTCAAGAGAGTTTTTTAGACTGAAAATATTTCCAGCACCATAATCAAAAATTGCAACACTTGCCATTACATTGAACCTTTTGTACTAGGAATCCCTTTTTGTTTTTTATCTAGTAAAGATGCATTTCTTAATGCCACTGCAAGTGATTTAATAGCTGCCTCAACCTTGTGATGATCATTATCTCCATACTTTACAGTAAGGTGGATACAGCTATTGAGATTTTGTAATAAAGATTGAAAGAAATGTTCAAGATCTTCTTTGGATACATCTTCAATCTTGTTACGTTTAATGGATAATGTCAATTTCCAAAATGGACGTTTAACCAAATCAATTGAGGCCTCAGCAAGAGATTCATCCATCGGGACAGATGCATAGCTAAATCTAGTAATCCCACTTCTAGAACTTAATGCCTTGTCAATTGCTTGCCCAATTGTAATTGCAGTATCCTCAATCAAGTGATGTTCTATACCATCATTTGATTTTGCATCAACTTTGAGATCCATCATACCATGCTTACCAAAAGATACAATCAAGTGATCAAGAAAATTTATTCCAGTTTTAATTACAGTTTTTCCTGTTCCATCAAGATTTACAGATACTAAAACGCTAGTTTCTTTTGTATTTCGTTTAATTGATGCCTTTCTTGGTGCCATTTTTCTCACAGATTACGTATTTTGCATCATTCTAAATTTAATACCTTTGGTAACAGATTAATCGAATCCAGTACCAAAATGGCATTGTTTTTCTCAAATAGTTCTAATTTCTCTTGAGGATTTTTACTGGTACCCATAATTCCACAAAATATTGTTTTTTCTCCTAAATCAGAGGTTCTTTTAGCCATAATAAAATCCTCCATGGAATCTCCAACATAAAGAGTGAAAGTGCAATTCATCCCATTAATTGAATTAAGAAGAGATTGAGGATTAGGTTTTGCAAGTTCACGTGGCTCATCCTCAAGAAACATAGAATTATCTAGATTGAATTTTGATAATAGTGACTTTAAAGAATATCTCACTGATTCTTTTCCTCTTCCTGTGACCATAGCAATTTTTGAATCAAATTTCTTTTGTAATTTTTCAAATAAAATATCATTTAAAATTACATCATCTTGTTCAATCAAACCCACATCAGAAAAGTTTGAAGTTTTGTTAAATAATTTTTTATATAATTTAGGTCCATAAAAAATTTGATCAAATATCTGATATAATGGACTATCACGACGAGTCCCAGGATACGATAATTGTTTCTTAATTTCAGAAATATTAATCTGATTTTCAACATATTTTTCTACAGATACAATACCAGTATCATCAGAATTTTTAATAACATCAAAGACAAAGTCGGTTTGATCTTTTTCTAATTTCTTAGCTGCAACAAGAGAGATTATAGCAGCATACGTCAAATCGACTTCATCATTAAAACCTCCAGTAGATTTGAATCCATCAATAATTTTAAAATCAACATCAATGGATGAATCAATTTTTGCTAAATGTTCTAAAACATATTGAGTTGTTTTTATTATTGTTTCATCATATGATTTTTTAATATCAATTAACACACCATCACAATCAAAAATTATCGAATCCAATTCATTTAGAATTTGAATTTTAGAATCATCTGTGTAGATCCCTTTAGATTTTTTTGTTAAAGTCATCCCAGTAAATCACGAATAGCCAATAAAAATTTTGAGTTCATTTCTTTTGTTCCAATAGTTACTCTAAGGCATCCATCATGGTTTCCTATTTTTCCTAGTTTCCGAATTGAAATTCCTTGTTCGGCCAATGCTGAATAGACACGTTTGTAGGAACTATGAGCATTAAATAGTACAAAATTAGCCTTGGAGTCAAATACCTCAAAGGCATCAAAAGTTTTCAAAGTTTCAATAATTCTTTTTCTTTCAATTTTGATATCATCAATTGTATCTTTCATGAGTTTTGATTGTTCCAAAGCCTGAATTCCGGATTCTATTGTAATTGTACTGACTGGGTATGGGTATTGTAAAACATTCATAAAAGTTTCAGTAAATTTTTTACTTGCAATAAAATAACCCAGTCTCAATCCTGCCAATCCAAATGATTTTGAAAGAGTTTGAACCACAATCAAATTACTTTGAGTCTTTACCATACTTGAAAGAGAATACTCACCAAACTCACCATATGCCTCATCAATTATTACAAGACCTGAAAAAGATTTAACAAGTTTTTGTAATTCAATTTTTGTGAATTGGAATCCAGTAGGATTGTTTGGTGAATCTAGATAAAGAATATCTGCATTTTTTGTTTGTTTTAAGAAATCTTTAACATCTAATTTCATATTATCAGAAAACGGAATGACAATTAATGGGATATCGTATAGTTTACAACGCTCCTCAAAAAATCCAAATGTGGGATTTGATGTAAGGACTTTGGTTTGTTTGGAGGCAAAATTGCAAAGTATTAAATCTAAAATTTGATCAGAGCCATTTCCAACACCAATCATAGATGAAGGTATTTTAACAAATTTAGATATTGTATCAATTAATCTTTCAACCCCACCTAACGGATATTCTCTAATATCAGAATTTTTTTTAGCAAAAGAAATTATATCACTTTGAAATTGTTTTGGAATTACATAATTTTCATTAGAATCAAGTTTTACTGAATCTTCAACAAGTTCTGGTTTTTTATAACCACCTATTGAACTAAATTTTTTTATTTTTTCCTCAAACCAATTTTTTTTCAATTCAATCTACCTCTTACTGCTTCAAAGTGATTTGTAAGACCTTCAGCATTAGTCAAAACCTCAAGATGTTTTGAAATCTTTGACAGTGATTTTTTAGATGACGTAATCTGAGTATTTACTTTGACAAAGTCCAAAACAGAAAGAGAGCCCCTAATTTTTCCAAATCCATTTGTAGGCAAAATGTGATTTGAGCCTAAAATATAGTCACTTGCAGACGAGGGAGTGTCATTCCCAAGCAAAACAAGCCCAGATGAAGTAATTTTTGATGCCATAGATTCTGAATTTCGGGTCATAATTTGCAAGTGTTCAGGGGCTAGAATATTTGCAAGTTTTATCATATCAGAATTGGTTTTACATATTCCAATAAATCCATTATTTTTTAGACTAGATTGAACTATTTTTCCTCTTTTAATTTTTGGAACTAGTTCTGAAATAATTTTGTTTACAGACTTTGCAATCTTTTCAGATGTAGTAATCAAATAACAAAATGTGTCATTACTGTGTTCGGATTGAGAAATCAAATCTAAAGCCACAAATTTTGGGTTTGTGGAATTATCTGCAACTATTCCTAATTCAGTAGGTCCTGCAAGCATATCAATTCCTGTCTGATCACTTATCATAGATTTTGCAGATGTGACAAATGAACCTCCTGGACCTACAATTTTATCCACTTTGGCAATAGATTTTGTTCCAAAGGACAATGCTGCAATGGATTGAACCCCGCCTGTTTTGTAAATTTCATGTGCACCACAAATATCAGCACTAACTATAGTTAATGGATCAATTTTTCCATCAGAGTTTGGAGGGGATACAACTACAATTCTTTTGACTCCGGCAATTTTAGCTGGAACTACAGACATTATTACAGAACTAGGGTATTTTGCCAATCCACCAGGAATGTAGCATCCAACACTTTGAATAGCAATAAACTTTTTAGAAATTTTTATGCCGTCTTGGTTGATTAATTTATTTTTAAGTAGTGATTTAACAGCAGATTCTGTTTTTCCAAGTCTATCTTTTGCCAATTTTAATGCGTCAAGTTCTGTTTTAGATATTTTAGAATATGCATTTTTTATTTCACTTGGAGTTAAACACAATGATGAGATATTTGCTTTGCTAAATTTTTTTTCATATTTGCGAATTGCAGTATCACCATTTTTTCGAACATCTTTTAGAATTGATTCAACTATAGTCTTGTTATTTTGAGGCTGTTTTGGAAGTATTTTAGCTGCAAACTGTTCAACATTAGTTACTTTGATTATTCTCATCATCAATTTTCTTCGTCACGTTTTATCTCCTCAAGTTCAAGTATTTGTCTAGGTTCATGAACTACGAGTCCTTGAGCAATCTTTCGTAATTTGGGAATCAGTTTATGAAATTCTTCTTTTTGAATTACGGTGTTTACACCAAACCATCCGTCTTCACTTAGTGGGCTGATTGTAGGTCTTTTGAGAGAAGGCATCTGTGTCAAAAGCTTTTTTAGATTTTTTTCTTCAACATTTAGATAAATATGTAAGAATTTCTTGCCTTGAACTGCACCTCTCATCAAAGTTACTATATCAAATATTTTTTCACGTTTTTTAGGATCTTTCAATGATTTTTTATTTACAATCAAATGCGCAGTTGAGGTAAGAACTTTATCAACAATTTTAAGTTTATTTTGTTTTAGAGTAGTACCAGTTTCTGTAACATCCATTATTGCATCCACATCCTCAGGTGGCTTTGCTTCTGTAGCACCAAATGATAAATGAATTTGGACATTTTTGTTGTTTCCAAGTCGAATCCAAGGAGTGACAATCAAGGGATCTTTTGAACCATAATATTTTTTGTAAGATTTTGATTGTTTCAAAAATTTTGATGCTGTTGTAAGATATTCAGATGAAATTCTAAGTGTTTTCTTCTTTTTTCCATAATCTGCAATCATTTCATCGAGATTTTTGTATTTGTATTTATCAGGAAATGCAATAACTAATCTAATTTTTCCATATTCTAAATCTAAGATTGGTTCAATGTCAGAATTTGTTTCCCCTACCCAATCCTTTCCAGTGATTCCCACATCATACAATCCTTCTGCAACCAATGTTGGAATTTCTTGAGGACGGAGCATTTTGACAATAATACTTGGATCATCTAGATAGACCCGATATGTTCTGCTTTTTCGATTTACTTTAGTAAATGATCTTTCTAATAATTTGAAAGTGGCTTCCTCTAAACTTCCTTTAGGGATAGCAAATTTTACTTCAGACATTTTTAATTTTTTCACTTTTTAGGTATATAATCGCATGTTTAAATTTGCTCAAGTAATTCTTTAGCTCCATCAAGTGAAATTTTCTTTTCTTCAATCATTTTTTGAACAATTCCATCGATTTGATCAGATTTAGCACCTGCAGCAGCTGCTAAATTTCTAGCATGAAGGCGCATGTGTCCTTTTTGAATACCTTCAGTTGCAAGAGCTCGAATTGCACTATAATTTTGAGCCAATCCAGTAGCAGTCATTACACATGCAAGTTCTTGTGTGGATAAAGCACCTAGAATTTTTGCACATACTTTGGCTACTGGATGGACATTTACAATTCCTCCCACAATACCCACAGAAAGAGGAATTTCCAGAATTCCAACTAGATTTCCCTCATTATCCTTACTCCATTTACTCAAAGAACGATATTTTCCGGTTTGTGCAGCATAGGCATTTGCTGCAGCCTCTATTGCTCTACTATCCTGACCAACTGCATTTGCAACAGCTATAGTTCCATTCATGATACCTTTGTTATGAGTAACAGCTCTATACACATCATTGTCAGCAAATTCAAACGCTGAAATAATATTATCAACAACTTGATCTCCGCCCACTGCTTCTTTTTCAAACACAGCCTTTGCTTTTACCATGCGTCTAGTAGAATAATTAGACAGTATTCTTAATAGTGCTCTACCACCAGTAATTTTTTCAATTAAGGGAGAGATAGCTTCGCACATGGTATTTGTTACATTAGCACCCATAGCATCACCCACATCAATAAGTAATTCAACAATTAGCATTTTTCCAGAAGGTGCATCAATGTCTTTACATGAAATTTCTTTAGCACCTTTATTCATTTTAGACAAAGTGTTACTTTTTGAATTTGCTAATTGGATAATTTCATCAGTGGCATTTTTTATTTTAGATATAGCTGATGGAATATCAACATCTAACATTTGGATTTGGCCAATGCTGAAAGATTCATCAGCTGATACTTTAAATCCACCTTTAATTCGTGCTACTTTAGCTCCCTTTGATGCGGCAGCTATTACAGATGGCTCTTCAATAACCATAGGGACAACGTAATCTTTACCATTTATCTTAAAATTTGTAGCAATTCCTAAAGGAAGAGAAAAAGTTCCAATAGCATTTTCAACCATTTTGTCCGCTTTATCAAAAGAAATTCCCCCATTATCATTTTGTAAAATTTCTAATTCTTCATTTGAAAGATTTGCAAAATTAGCAACAACATCTAATCTTTCTTGTCTAGATTTTTCAAAAAATTTTGAAATTGATGAATCAGGCATTTTATTTCAATATCCTCAATAATTTATCATCCATACTATCTGGAAAACCTTTTCCATCAGTATTTGAAGTAATTACATACAAACTACCATCAGGGCCCTGCACTACATCACGCACACGTCCTATACCACTAAGAATTGACTTTTGGGAACCCAATCCTTCTTCAAAATCTATTTGATATAGATTTGCAGCCCTCATGGATGCTAAAATGAATGGGGATTCAAAGTCTAGAGAGTCACCAGAATAAAATAAAATACCTCCAGGTTCAATACTTGGATCATAACAAAGAAGGGCATCTTCAAAAATTTTATCGCCTGAACACTGTTCTTCAGGCCATCCATAGTTTTTTCCTGCTTGAATTAGATTAATTTCGTCATTTTTTTCTGGACCAAATTCTGCAACAAACAAGTTTCCATCATCATCCCAAGTCATCCCTTGAGGATTTCTATGCCCCAATGAGTAAACTGGTGAATCAGAAAAGGGATTATCATCTGGAATTGTACCATCATCATTTAATCTTAAAATTTTTCCAGACAAGGAATTAAGATCTTGTGGCAAATGGGAAGCATCAGAAATAGTACCTGTACCAACGTATAATTTTTCATCTGGTCCAAATTTTATAAAACCTCCATTTGTAAATGAAGATCCAGGAATTTTATCTAAGATGGTTTCTGCATTTTGTAATTTGTTCTCTGATTCAGTGATTCTTAAAATTTTATTCCATAAATTGCCATCTTCTTCATAAGTCAAAAATACATACATGAAATGATTGGTTGGAAAATTTGGATGTAATGCAATTCCCAACAATCCACCATCAAACACATCAGCTCCACGTAATGTAGCTAATGGGGATTCTAACAAAGTGTTATTTTGAATTACTTTAATTGTTCCATCTTTTTCAGTAACAAAAATCCTATCATCAGAAACAGCAATGGCTCTAGGTTTATCGAGATTTTCAGCTAAAATAGTTACAAAATCACTTTCAGAATTTGAATTTGGAATTGGTAATGGAATTGGATCTGTTGGAGATGTTAGAACTAATGCTGAAAATACAATGGCAACAACAATTGCAGCAACTTGAATTTTTTTGTCCATGAAAACAAGAGTTCTTCAAATCCTATTAATTACTTTCAAGAATTTGATAAAGCGTATATACCGCTCAACTCCATTTATGTTCAGCGGGGTGGGGAAGCCAGGTCATCCCGGCGGGCTCATAACCCGCAGTTCAGTAGTTCAAATCTACTCCCCGCTACTTATTTTCCATATACACAAAACCATGGAAGGGATTTATCAAATTTTGATAATTTGTTAATTGTTCCAATTCTTTGTAAAGGTCTACTCAGATGTCTATGTGCAGAGATTTTTGGAAGATAGAGTTGTTTTTTGATATTTCTTGAAATTTCAGTAGTGATTTTTTTAAAAGCTTTTTTTCCACAACGGATACACTGAAATCCTTGATTGATGCCTTTAGATTTCATTTTTTTGTGACATTTATTGCATTTTGGATTTGATAATACAGTATTTTTTTCTAGTGAAATGACATCGATGAATTCAAGATTAATAATTCGTGGAAAATTTTTAGAAGCTTTTCTAACTCCCCCACCAACATTAATTTTATCACCTTTTAGCAAATTTGATGCAATGACAGCCATGCCAGTTGGTTTGTACACTGCACACCAAAATTCATGATTCTTGGAAATAATTTTAAAAAATACATGCCCCCCCTTTACAATTTTAGGAATATTGGATACAACACCAGAGATTTTTCCAGATGCATAAGGTTTCATATTTTCAAAAGTTAATTCATTTTTCAAATGATCACCAGTTCCTTGATTTGATTTGAAGATCATGTACCCATCTAATTTTTCAGTTGTTTTGAGAATTTTAGTAGCATAAACTAATGAATCTACATTTTCACCTCTAACACCATAAAAAACAGGGTCCGGACCATGAGGAGTAATTAAAACTCGGCCTTTCTTTGTATCAAAGCTGTTAAACGTGTTAGGAAAAGTCTTCTCCTGCATATTTTTTACACTTTCAATAGAAATTTTTCTTTCTTTTCCAAATTTTGGTTTTTTACGATAGCTTAAAAGTTCCAATGTGTGGTCTTGAAAATCATAGCCTATTGCACCTATAGCACCAACTAATCCTTGACTATTTCCTTGATAGTGAATTTCAAGATTATATTTTTTAGCAAATGTTTTTGCATTGTTACGATTAATTAATTGCCATAAAGCTAATTTACTAAATTTTATAAATTCAGAGGGTATACTATCACTTTCAAAAAATACCAGTCCGGGATTAGCGCCATTTTTAGTATCAGAATATTGGATAACAAGGTTTTTAATTTGATTTTTAATTTTAGATGGATTTTTTGTCTTTAGTTTGAAAGAAACTGCACCATTTCCCCTAGTTTTCCATGGAATGTTAGGGTTGAATCTAATTAATCGTGGAAAATCCAAAAATTCAGTTTTTTGTTTTTGGAGGGAATCAACAATTTTGTATGCTAAAAAGGTGGTACACATACCTTTAGGAGAATCAGTATCATCAAATCCTACATTAAGTACAGTTTCCTTTTCCATGACTTGTTTTAACAGATTAGACATTTTTACTTGTTGTAAGCTTGGCTTCCTAGAAATCATCAACCAAACTAATGAAATGACACACATTCTGTGACAATTACAAGCCAACACTCAATACAACAAC
Source organism: Nitrososphaerota archaeon (assembly GCA_029782475.1). GTDB lineage: Archaea > Thermoproteota > Nitrososphaeria > Nitrososphaerales > Nitrosopumilaceae > Nitrosopumilus. The sequence continues at coordinate 272 of JARPSM010000128.1, read as the reverse complement.
TCTTTTGTTTTCATGGAATAATCATCATACGATTTGATTTTAGAGTGAAATCTTCTTTTTATCACGGAAAATATCGTCTCAGTTTTGTTTCTCTCATGGTATAATGATTCATCAAATTCTCATCTCATTAATTTTCTGTACCTTCCTTTTGTTCTACTAATCAGACAGTCTCTATTTCTCACAGGAATCATGGAAATTATATTCTCATCTTGAATCATCTTGTGTATTGGTTCTGCATCGTATCCTTTGTCCAATACCATAATCTGCATTGC
>JARPSM010000054.1 GCA_029782475.1 Nitrososphaerota archaeon | reverse complement strand
GTGAACTAAAAATCATCGAAAAACTAGCGATTAGTGGATTTTACCAAGGTAAATGTGAATAAGCAAACTGAAATGCACTGAAAATGACTCACGAACTTATGCTTCTCGCTATACAACGAGAAAAAGCTGCACTGGTCCCTTAATGTGGATATTTGTGAGACCCCACAGATGGCATTTGAGGACAGAATGGTACCTAAAGCGATCAGAAAAACCAACCCAATGTGGATGGAGGAGGACACCGATGATTAGGCGAAATCATTTCCACATACTACACATTCCTAGAAAAATCAATAATGTAATATATTAGAATAATCATAAATAAGTTAAGCCGTACTCGAATCCTCTGGGCCAATGTTTGTATTGGTGAACTGGGGGCTCATGTGAGTGCGGAAGTTTTATTATTAAAAAATAGTTGTAATTTCCAGTAGATGGAAAAGTAACCCGTTTGGCTCAAAAAAATGATCAATTCTTCAAATTATCAAGATAAAAAGATCCAGATACAAGCATCATGTGCCTACTTTATTGAAATAATTGTTGTGAATCAGTTGAGACCGAGGAAAACATCATTTGGGATGCAAAGAATGAGTTACTTTTCCATCTACTGATTTCTTTTCTAATTTTTTTAGTAAAATCTAATACGATTACACCTTTTGGTTCCTTACCTTTATTGTTAGACCATGCAACAATATCTGACATCATATGTGCAATACCTCTATCACTATGACGTAAATGACAATCTTGTATCAAGTTTTGACAATCCGAATCACATTCAAAACTAATATCAGATAAAACACAATTATGTTTATGTAGAAATATTTCAATATGCTTTTTCAACATATAAAATACAATATTATGATAATGAAAAAGTATTTTTCCTTTCGAAATATTTTTTCGGATAATTTTTCTCTTTTCCTTTATTTCTTCAATTATCATATGTCTCTCTATTCTAACACAAAAGGCAATACAGCTTTTGTTATCAAATAATATGTTAGAAATAATTTCATTTTTTCTTTTTTTATCACTAATATGACACATATGAATTTTTTAGAACCTAAACGTCTGTAAATAGATAAAATACTTTCTTCTATACCAATAACGATTGCTAGAAATATATCATTACCTAATTTAGGGTTTCCTGAAACATCCATTCCAGCTATGAGTTTTACCATGTTTACTTTCCAATGGAGCTTAGTATAGCAATCAATGCACTCATATCTTTGTTTGTGAATCCTTTCTTTTTCATTATTTTAATTACATCTTTGGCAATTATTTTCATCTCTTCTTTCTGTTTGGGTTTTAATGATACAACATTATGATGTTTAGAACCATCTGCATGAGTTACAGTAACTTGATACGATGGTTTTACAAAATTCTCAGAAATATTTTCAAAGTGTATGGCTGCCAGTCTCTTGAATTTACTAGATACTGCCACAAGATTATTCTCAAATATTTCTCGTTGATCGTCTTTCCAGGACATTGGTGGAACATCAGTAAGACTTAGGGCCACATAGTTTATCCAGTCTTCATTTCGTTCCAATACATCAGAGGATAATGCAGTAAGAAATACCTTCATTTTTTGGTCAGTTACATCTTTGAGCATAACAGAAGCAGTCTTTGAGAGTTTGGTTCTATCATCAATTCCTGTTGAATCAAAAAGTAATTCTTTGATGTCTTGGGTCATTTTCTGAAATTCGTTGTACTTGTCCTCATTTTTTGGAATCTCTTTTTTATCTAAATTCTCAAATATGGATTCTGATACCTGTGTGGTATTGTTGCCGATATCATTGCCAATATTTTTGACCCGTCCAACCTGTCCGTCCTCTAATCTGACCTTGATTTCGTATGGATGAACGTTGCTAGAAGTGAATATTTCATCTACAACACCGTCTGGGAGAATGCCTGATCCTTGGTTCTCTTTGGTTTCAATTGAGACCTGAAGACCTTGTTTGATTTGATTCCTAGTGGGTAAAGTGACCATGATTACGCTAATTATTTTTCAAATTTAAGTATAGTTTGGAAGATACTGCTTTGTCCACTTTTAACAATTTCACAGATTTTTTTCAAGGCATATTTCCAGTAGATGGAAAAGTAATCCGTTTGGCTCAAAAAAATGATCAATTCCTCAAATTATCAAGATAAAAAGATCCAGATACAAGCATCATGTGCCTACTTGTTGAAATAATTGTTGTGAATCAGTTGAGACCGAGGAAAACATCATTTGGGATGCAAAGAATGAGTTACTTTTCCATCTACTGATCTCAAAGAGACATTGTAGAAACCAAGGATAACAACCAAAACTGTATGACGGACCAAGAGATTGAAGAGTATTTAGAATTTTTCAAAAAAGAATGCCCAGTAAATTTTGAAGATTTTGGATTTGAATCAAATAGTGGATGTTATGAACAGAAAGTAGCCTCGTTTGATCCTCAAATATGCTCATAAACAATATCAGATAAATGGATTTTTAATAATACCATTTGCCAAAAGAACAACTAGCGATACACCCGTACTGCCACCAATAATAATTCCCAATAGAACTAGACCATCACCCTTGTCCATTTAAAATGATTCAATAATTTCCAACTTATGAAGCTTAAGCACAAGGTCATTCTCAAAAGAATTTAGAATTTAAAAATTATAATTTCTAAAATCAAAAAAACACTTTTGCAACATATCGATATCTACATCAAATGTAGTATCTGTTGGATTGTTATAGTCATCTAAATCTACATTTAGAACATTCAATTTACGAATCCCAATTCGGTACAGTTTCTGCTATCGTATTATCTGTAGAGTCAGAATTAGACTGTTAAATTGTGCATGAAATACAACTTTACAGAATCAGGTAAATCAGGTGGACCTAAACATTTGTCAAGGAAATCGAACATTCTTGAAACATTACCCCGAATCTTTGTTTGTGTTTGATTCATTTGATCTGCTGCTGTGATTGTCTTAAAACCTGCCAAGTAAGGATTTAACAAATTGTGTAAACTTGAGCGTATGAAAGAGAGAGATTTGTTTGGGAATCATTACTCTAATTTTGTTATTTTTAGATGTGGACTTGGCGGGTCTTTGATTCACATCTAGCCCACGAAAAACAATATTGCCAAAAGGATAAAAATCATTTGAAAACTTTAGAATCCAAAAAAGGTGCAAATTAAATTATTGAATTAACTATCATAACCAATACTTCTCATACCCACACATGGTTTGTTTCCTTTACTCCAACATTTACAAGAACAAGAAACAGCTTTTCCACTTTTTAAATCTTTAACAACTTTATGAAAAACACCTTCTCTAATTTTTGATTCAATAGATATTATTTCATATCCATCAGATTCTGGATTAGACTTTGCCAATATCATCTGATAATTTTTCTAGTAAATTAGTATATTGTCAACCTTCAAAAAAATTCAAAATCACAGAACTAGGCATAAAATCAAAATCTAAAGAGAAGACTATCTAGGTTTGTTAGTAAAATTACAATGGGTACAAAGATCATTTTCTTTTGTAGAATACGACAAACCACAATTTGAGCAAACGACAATATCTGTCACACATTACAAGATAAAACACATTATAAAAACCCCTTACAATCAGCAATAAAACAAAAAATTTAGATTTAAAATGATTAGATTTAAGTTTAAAATGAATGGAGGAGGAGCAGCAGCAGTATGGACATTTACTCTAGTAAATTTGCAATAATTGTAATAATTGCTCTAGTAAGCATTCTTGCATTACAAGTAATGACTAACAGCAATAATGCTCAGCAACTAATTGATTCAGAAACATGTGAAATATACATAATGGATGCAAAGATTAATGCTAAAAAATATCTCAATGAATTTGACACAAAGTGTATTGATTTCAAAAATTTAAACAGATAGAAAATTAATTAATGAAACAAGTTCCGTCATTATCAATGGATGGGCCATCTGAAATCAACTCTGTGTTTTGGAATGAAGAAGAAAAATCTTGGGATTATAAAATGATCAAAGTTGATGAATATTTTGGATTTGCAGAATGCCAACAATGTAGAAAGCCAATGTCACATAACATAAAATCAAAAGGAGAATTCAAAATGGTTTATGTAAAATGTGCATGTGCAGAAAGAAAATAATTTAATTAAAAATTAAACTTCATCCATACCTAAAACATCATAGTATGCCTTTGGGATCATCGATTGTCCCTTAAAAAAGACATTATTCACAGCTGTATCCAAGACGTATGTTTTTGCCCAGTCATCATCACTTCTAATTGAGCGACCAAACCCTTGCAAAATCTTAGTCAGGGTTTGCGAAGTGTACCATGATGGGAATTTGTTCATTTTAGCCCTTGTTCTTTTTTCTGTATAATTTGGATATGGAACTTTGGCAATTATTTGAAATCTAGATAAATCATCTTTCAAATCTACCCCCTCCCATAGTGAAGAGGATAGTAAAACCCCAGTAGGATCAGTTGCATGCTCAGAAATAACCTCATCCTGAGTTTTGTCATCTTTATTTTTGCTATGGCAAAGTCTAATTCTTTGAGTATTTTTTGGTGAAAGATAACGGATAATTTTTTGACATCTAGGGATAGAGGATGTAAGGATTAGCCCGCGTTCGTTTGAATGCTCATCCATTATCCTATCAATTGTTTTGATCACTTCAAGTTCATCTGCATCAGTAGAGCCATAGCTAAGTCTCTTTATGTTTAAAAGATCTATACTTCTATGCTCAATTGGAAAAGGAGATTTTGGAGTATCAACAAATGCAACATCATCTTTTACCAATCCCATATTTTCACAAAAACTATTTTTATCAATTGTTGCAGACATGAATAATTGGTATTCTGTTTCAAAAAAAGAATTTGCAAACTTTGAAACATCAATTGGTTTTATAGAAATAGTTCTAAAATTACCATTCAAATCTTTTTGAGGATCATTGACAACAAAATTATCCTTGTCTGTCATGATATCAATTTTAGCTTGTGCAGACCTATCATATCTTCTTTCTAATCCTGTAAGTAGTTCATAATCAGGATTATTTTGAAAAGATGCATTTTCTTTAATATCTTTAATTTTTTTTGCATATGAGAATGCCATATCGTCAGTTAACTGAATCATAGAATCTAAATCAGTAAAATCATATTTTTCTGAATTTAAATTACATTCATCAACTTGACCTGCAAAAATATCAAACCCGACAAACTGAATAATTTGATCTTCAATTTTATGAGCTTCATCAAAAACAGTTACTTTTCTATTAAGATAGTCTTCAAACAGTTTTTTGTTAAATTTCATAATCGTGAAAAATGCATGGTAATTCCACAGAGAATGATTAGAAACTAGAGCATCGTATTTTTGCATATAGTAATGGCAAGATTTTTCATCAGTAGTATTATCATCCACTTGTTTTATTGTAGGCTTGAATTTACAGACCTCAAAAGTCTCCTTACCATTTTTTGAAACTCTTTTTTGGCATTCACCTTTATCACAGGTCAAACCCCACCTCATAGCCCTTCGATCATTATCGACTTTTTCAGATTCCATAAGTTTGAGACATGGGAAATTTTGCTTGCCCTTTACAGGTTTTAGAAATGGAATATCTTTGATGTATTGATCTTGAAGATGTTTTGAAGCAGTTACCGTAAAAGAGCTATCAAAGTAACTTGAAATCGTTGCACCTACAAGGGATTTTCCAACACCTGTAGGAGCACATAAAATTATTTTTTTAAATCCAGATTTTAATTTCTCATCTATTTGAGAAATGATCTCTTTTTGAATTTCTCTAGGAGTGAAATGATCTGGAAATTTTTCTAATAAAGACAGGATTACCTCTTTTTTTATTCAGTATTAAAAGTATAAGGGTTATTGGAGTATCATAAAGGTTGCAATCTAGTTTAATAGATGCTATCATTACAATAGAACATGGAATTGTTAGATGAGAAAATGAGAGTATGGACAGATAGTTCCCAATATGTAAAATCCAATCCAGGAGTCTATGTTTTGTACAACAGAAAGAGAGATCCAATATTCATTGGGGAAACAGACAGTCTGGCAGTAAAATTTGCAAAATATACAGATACCGAATTTGAGGGAGATGAATGCAAACAAAAAACATCATTTTATCAAAGGGTTTTTGTAGAAAATCCAAAAGAAATGCAACTGCAATTAATTGAAGATTTTAAAAGTCAGACTGGGAATATTCCTGTTTGTAATGCAGAAATTAAACTAGAAACACCATAGTAATTTCACTGCATTGCACCAAAGTCTCACATCATTAATACAAAAAATCAACATATTATTTTATGTCAAACGCAATGATTTACATTGGAATCGTAGTAGGCGTATTGCAATGGGCGGCGCTATTGCTTATGACACTACTCTGCAAACCAACATGTCAGATGAGTTATCTTATCTCAAGCAACAAAGCAAGGATTACCACTACTACTACTATCCAAAACTGGAATGTTTGGAGCCAATTTAAACAAGGAACAAGGCATGAAGATCCCTTCGGCGACATATAGCACAAAAAGTTAAAGAAGATAACAGAAGATAATCTCAGATAGATATCATCCATATTATTTTTAAAATGTTTGATAATCAATATTTTAGCAAGATACTAGGAATAATTTTCATATTTTCCAAGAAAGCAATTTAACTTAGAATGTCATAATAATGTAATGCACCAGTGCTACTATTGCGAACAATTGTTTGATTCAAAAGAAGAGCTATACAACCATGTCGAAGTTCATTCAGATAATGAAAGGAACAAAGAAATCATGGAAAGGAAGAAACAGTCATCATCTAAAAAATAGATTTTCCAGCCTAGACTAAAAAAAATAGAGCAAAGGTCAGAATATTTCAAATTCCGGAGTGGATATAAGAATTATTTTTACAAATTATATGGATTGGGTTGAAACATTACTGCAAAAATCATGCGATAGGACTCTCACTAAGGGAGAGGTATTGCACAGTCTTTTCCATATGATTGAAGTAAATGAGAATACATTAAATCACATTGAAACAAACAAAACAGATTTCGGTCCAGAACTTGAAGAACTAAAACAAACAGAAATGAGAGATTTAAATTTTCATTTAAAATATTATCGAAGCCTAGTAAATTACATTAATTCAGTTCCTGAAAATAAAATCATAGAACATAGAACCTAATCATCCCAAGATACAGTGTAAGACAAAAGTTTTAGGTGCTGATTTTTTCTTTTGCAATCCCCACTCATTTTCAGTGTGACCAGAATTTAATTCTGATAATTCATCCCATTTAAATTTCGGCAACTTTGTAGTTTCCATAAATTAGAATCTCATTATTTCCATATAACAAAGCTGACACACTGCAAGACAAATTATGTGCGTAATTCTTTGAAAGATAAATCATATTTTGATTGTACTTTTAGATTTTTCCCATAATTTGTATCATCATGGTATTTTTGAGATCTTTCATCAAAAAGATTTTGTAATTTTTCCACTTGTTCATTAATCATTTTACCAGAATCTTCTTTTGCAAATTGTTTTCGTTGTTCATCATTTTGGCCTCGAGTGGAGAAATGTTTTTTGTAAAATTGTTCTTGTAGATTGACAATATTTTCACGTCTCACTAGTTCAGCCAGATCAAAATTTCCTTGTTCATGATTTAGTAATGATTCATTTGATTCAGATTGACGTGCCCAAGACAACAAAGGATGAAATTCTACAAAGAGGGTAATGTCATTAATTAAGAAAACAATATTTTCATCAACTTTTTCAGAATCTACAACCCAAGTGAATCTATATTTTATAACACTATGACTATCTTCAAATATGGCAGGGTTTGATTCTGCTTGAAAATTAGACCAAGAAAGGATGAAATTTGGAGTCCACTCCAAAGTTGTTTTTTCACCCATATCTAGATGTATCTCTAGGAGAATAAAATTATTCTTTATTTTTTTAGGTGTGAATTTAGTTTTGAAAAGAAGAGTGTTTGACGGCAAAATGAATTCCAAGTGTGGTAGACTAAGGCAAATGTATGATAGCCCTCAAACAGATGACTCTCTGTTATTGATTAGGAGATTAGACTAGAAGAAAACATGTGTACAAATTGAACAAAGTTATCAAGGCATCAAATTTCTCAAAGAACAAGGCTCAATTCCACACCATAAAATAATGGATCGTTTTTTCAACCCTTTTTGATCAAAATTCAAGACATGGTTAATTTTATGAATTTTTCAAAATACCAATCATTACAAATATTGAAAGCAAGATGATTGCGGATTTGATATCTACTGTAACCCCCAAAGGGCCGATGATAGGACATCAAATTTGCTTGCTTTTTCAATTCCAAACTATTAATCTCAGAGAATTCCGGAGTTATTCATGATGAAAAAATTTTATGTGTGGATGGGAATTTCAGTATCTGCATTAATCGTAGGGTTAGTTTTGTTGTTTGGATAGTTAAGATACAATTTCAAAATTAGGATTACAACCAAGTTGATTTAGAATATCATTAATTTGTACAATTAATTTATTTTGTTGATCAATCAAATCATTTACTTTTTCTGCTTGAGCATTTAGTTTACCAGTAGCTCGTTGTACTTTTTCAAATTCTTTTGGAGGGAGAGTCTTTCCTTCATAGAATTCGTATTGTTTATAATATTCATCATATTGAGATTGTTCACGTGCAATTTTTGTATCCAATAATTGGATTTGGGATTCAATATCATTTTCTTGAGATAGTAATAATTTTTGTCCAATGTATAATTCTTCAAATCTTTCAGGAATAGAGTACCCCCGAGCATCATAATTGATTTCAGGGGATTCAGTGGAATACATCAAATGATCTTCTTCACTAGTATGTCCCAATCCCATTGCATGTCCAATCTCATGCATCAGAATATTTACAACCATGTTTTCATCATTTTGAACAAAATTAGAATCACAATCTTCCACACCAATGGAGATATCCAATACACAGTGACTGAAAATTCCAAACAAAACAGTATTGCATGTTGCTAAACCAGTATGAGTGGATGACGCATATTTTTGCCATTTAATCTCAATGTTAGAATTTTCAGATTCTATAAACTCTAAATTCGGATTATATTTCTCCCAAGTATCTATTGCTTTTTTTAATGCATTAATTGGAATTTGTCTGTCTGGAACATTAGGTACATCTTCAAAAGAATAGTAGATAATTTGACGTTCTTCAGATGTAACTGCGTTTGATATTTGTTGAAGATTTTCAATTGAGGGAGATAATCCCTTGCTGGTTTCAGTGTTAAACGGAAGTAAATCGGCATACCACGCATATCCGAAACCAGTCAAGAGCACAATTATAACAATTACAGATTTCAACAACCACTAAAATAGATTAGAGTACCTAAAACTTTCCATTAAAATAATAAAATTAGACTCAAATTCACAATACACACTGAGTATGTATCATGCGACAAGTTTATAGATCACAGATTCTTAATAATTTTGAAAGTTAGAGATAACAGTATCTAGATTGCTGCACGTCTTGACTTTCATCTTTTAATATTATAGTAAAATCTAAATTTTTTTGCATCTAAATCGGTAATTGGCATAGAACTCGACATTAATCATCAATTTTATCTGTGGCCTAAAATTTTAATTCAGATGAGAGTTTTTTATATAATCTAACTTTTCTCCATCAGAAAATAAGTGAATATTAGATTCTAATAATTTTAAAATATTTTGAAATGCAAGGCATTCACAATCTATTGAAAAAAGTTCTTCACATTTTGGGCATTGGATTACGGTGTGATTTCCCCAATCACATTCAATATCATCAATAATTTCAAAAATAATAATCCTCATTACATAGATCAATTGCGTAATTGAAATGGTTTTTGACAACATTTTGAATTTTAGTCAAATTTGTGCCTACAAATTTAATATAAGCGAATTTTTGGAAATTTACCTACTCAAAACCCATGCCTAAAAATAATTACACAACTCATCTATAAAGTAAAATTGAAAAAGTGGACAACGCCTAATCGCGCAATACATCTATTAAACATAATTATTCATGACTGATCATGACTAGTGAGACTAGGCTATTGATGTCATTGCAGAATCAAGATAAATATCGTGGTAAATGGGTTGCTATTTTGGATAATAAAGTGGTGGCAGAAGGAACAGACATTCGAGATGTATCTAAAAAAGCATTGAAAAAAATTGATAATAATAATTACAAAACTCCGTTGTTGCACAGAATTCCAAAGAAAGACGAACTTGGAACCCTGATTCTTTAGTTTATTACATTTTATAAAATGTATCCTGGCGGTCAGCATTCAAAGGAATTCGTTTTTCCATATTACAATGACATTAAATAGATGACGATGGAAAAGAATGCAACAAGCTAAGACCCAAAATAGAGATTGCTTTGAGAAGTTTGCCAGATCCTGCAAACAAAATGGACAATCCAGAATACAAATTTTTCATACTGGTTGATTCTGGCGCAGATATTACATATGTTCCAAGAGAAGTTGCAGAAACTCTTAATCTGAATTTGGATTCGAACAAAATGGGAAAAACAAACAGCGCATCCAATGAATTCAAGACCTTTAAGACGACAATATATGCAGAAATAATCCGAAATGGTGAAAGAGTAACCATTGGTCAGATACCAATTGTAGTACCCGAAGAATATATGAATCCTACAGATAACGAGGATGTCAAAAATTCAATTCTGTTGGGTCGTCATATGGTGTTTGAAAAATTTCTGATAATTTTTAATGAGGCAGAACACAAGGTAATTTTCAGAGTTCCTTAAAATCCGACACAACGAGTTTTTTATAATTAGAGTTGATGTGTAATTGACCAAAAGCACAACCATTTTTCATCAACAGATTTAGATCGTACATGATCGACGCACATGTTGTGTCAGAATCCAAAGATCAGATCATATACAGACAGCAACAGGAGAACGAACAGATCATACGCAGACAGCAACAGGAGATTAAACAGTTCAAAAACAAAATAACGCAGAAAAGTAGTCTGTGGCACACAAAAGAAAACTCTGACAGAACCAACATGCAAGAAAAGGCAGTACACATGCACAGGCTAGAGACGCTTGACAATATTCTCTCTGATAAGGACCTGCTGCACCAAGCTACCAAAATGAGCCCCAAACAGTTCAAATATTTACTAGACAGATTCAGCACCGCCATCAAGAAACGATCTGACGCACCGCTGTTCGTTGAGGACAGAGTTGATCCTGGAAACAGATGCAAGCTGCACATAAGGCATGTATTACTGTTGGAGCTAATGAAGAAGAGAACTGGCCTGTCCCAGTACGGACTGATGATCTTCTTTGGCGTGGACCAAAGCACGATATCAAAGTATCACAAATTTGCAAATTCAGTACTGGCAGAAATACTCCCGACGGCAGAAAAGATTACCAAGTTAATTCAGAAAAACACACCAGGAACCATCAAAGAATTTGTTCCCGACAAAACGTTGATCATCGATGCTTCGCATGTGGAGATCCAGCGCCCGACAGATCAGGATGCAAGCAACACATAAGGCATGTATTACTGTTGGAGCTAATGAAAAAGAGAACTGGCCTGTCCCAGTACGGACTGATGATCTTCTTTGGCGTGGACCAAAGCACGATATCAAAGTATCACAAATTTGCAAATTCAGTACTGGCAGAAATACTTC
>JARPSM010000047.1 GCA_029782475.1 Nitrososphaerota archaeon | reverse complement strand
GATCAGGGTTGTTTGGTTTGTTTGATTTGTTTTGATCAGGGTTGTTTGGTTTGTTTGATTTGTTTTGATCAGGGTTGTTTGGTTTGTTTGATTTGTTTTGATCAGGGTTGTTTGGTTTGTTTGATTTCTTTTGATCAGGGTTGTTTGGTTTGTTTGATTTCTTTTTAGATGATTTTTGATTCTTTTTTGGCTCTAGACTAACTAATTTTTGATATAATTTGAAGGCTTGATCAACATTTTGATTATTATGCACAATTCCTCTAACTGCCTTAATCATGGAAACCGGATGGTCAGATTGCCAGATGTTTCGTCCCATATCAACACCTACAGCACCAGCTTTGATTGCATTGTATGTCAATTGTAAAGCATCACGTTCAGGGATTTTCTTACCGCCTGCCACAATTATTGGAACAGGACAGGATTGAACGACTTTTTCGAAATTATCACAATAATATGTTTTGACAATATGTGCGCCTTGTTCTGCAGCAACACGACATGCTAATGAAAGATATCTAGCATCCTTTCCAAGTTCTTTTCCAACTGCAGTTACTGCTAAAACTGGCAATCCATATTTTTCTGCCTCATTAACTAATTTTCCTAAATTTACAATAGTTTGATATTCATATTTTGAACCAACAAAGATAGACATTGCAAGAGCACTAGCATTTAGTCTAATTGCTTCTTCAATAGATACTGTAATGTCTTCTTGAGATAAATCCTCACCAATAATACTAGAACCGCCAGATACTCTCAACACCATTGGAATACTAGTTGTTGCAGGGACAGAAGATCTTTGAACACCTCTTGTCACCATTAAAGAATCACAGTATCTCAACAGAGGTGCAATTACCTTAGTAGGGTTTTCAAGTTTTTCAGTTGGACCAAGAAAATATCCGTGATCTACTGCTAACATGAGTGCACGATTATCTTCGGGTTTAATTATACTAGAAATTCTATTTTTTAATCCCCAATCCATATTTCTTCGATTTTGAAAGAATGAAAATCCCTTCTTAAGCCTTTCTTATTTTGTAATGATTATTTTCATTGCATTATCACCAGTACGGGCATGATCAAACGCTTTTTGAGAATCAGAGATGGAATAAGTATGAGTGATTAATTGTTTAACATCAATTTGAGAAGATTCGATTAGACGGAGTGCTTCTTTAGTATCAGAATCAGATGCAGCATAACTAGTTACCAAGGTTATTTCCTTAGAGTAAATTTTACTCATATCTAAATCCAATTTTGCGCCTTTTGATGGAACCCCAAACATCATCACAGTACCTCCTTTTCTAGTCATATCAATAGCATCATCCAATGCCTTGAGGCTACTAGTTGCTACAATTGCCACATCCACACCTCGTCCATCAGTGCCATCCAAGATCTTTTGTTTTCGATTTTCATCCATGGAAGAAATAGAATCAGTAATGTTGAATTTTTTTGCAAAATCTAATCTAAAATCATTTACATCAAAGCAGAATATCTTTGAGAATTTTTTTGCATGTGCTAACATTACATGCATCATTCCAGTTGGACCAACTCCAAAAATTGCAACTGAATCGCCTTCCACATAGCCAAATTTAGTCCAAGCTCTAACACAACATGCCAAAGGTTCAATCATTGCAGCCTCTTCATAGCTGAGAGAGTCAGAAATTTTTAAAACGCCACCATGTGAAACGTTCCATGCAGGAACTACATATTCTTCAGATAAACCACAAGGAGAAAGATTAGTTTCAGAATATGTTTTACACATTGTTTCATTTCCATGATTACAATAGTGACAATCATAGCATGGAACATGGTGGTGAGTAAATACCCTATCACCTTTTTTAAATTCAGTTACATCAGAACCAACATCCAGTATTATTCCAGATGGTTCATGACCTAATCGCATTGATGGTTGGCCATATTGTCCAAAAACTTTTTCCAAATCAGAGCCACAAATTCCACATGCATGCATCTGTACTAAGACATCGCCAGAAGTTAACTGAGGATTATCTACATCATCAACGGAAATTACAGATGGTTCTTTAACAGATGCACTTTTCATGGTAAAACATTAAAAATTTGATTATAAGAAGATTATACGCCGAGAATTTTCTTCAACATTACTCTGTAATCAACTTCTGTTTTTTCACTTCCAGCTGCAGGTAATGCAAACACTAGAGTTGATTTTTCCGCACGTAATTTAGTTAATTCATCACTGATAGATTCTGTAATATCATCACTGACCAAAACAAGGCCAACATCAGAGTCATCAGTTAATGTCTTGATTTCTTCAAGGGCATTTTGAGGATTTTCAGAAATTTTTCCAGGAATACCAGCTAATTGAAAACTAGTTACAAAGGATTTACTGCCAACAGTAAAGATTTTCACAGTTGTGGATTTTGCGCGTTCTAATTTAACCCTTTTTGGAAGAGTCAGATCAAGAAAGGTTGATTTAGTTTGAAAAACCAGTCAAATCATGGCAGAAATTGACACTCAAAAAGATGTCTATTTGTTCCTACATGGAAAAATGGATCTTAAAGAAAAAGCAACTAATGCACTAATTGCAAAAGGATTTGCAGCAGATAAAGTCACCATGGCCTTACCAACTAAAGTAGGAGAAGTTGGAGATTACATGGCCATGTTATGGATGCCTCCAAACCCAGATCACATCAAGATTCAACAAATCACTAAAGTTGAACAAGTTGAACCAGAAGGAATGGTTGGTCTTTGGAAAGGAGTCTCAAAAGACGATATCGATACCATACCATTAGAGTAGGTTTAGCTGAATCCAGCACCAAACTCATTACCTTTTTCTAAAACATCACTAGAATCAGAATTTTTTAATTTTCTATAAAGTAATGTCTCGTAAACCATCTTCAAGGCATTTTCATCATCAAGATCACAGTCTTCTTTAATCAGATTTTTGTATTTTTCTAATTTTGCAACATCTTGTTCATCAGATGAAATATCATCATGAACCATAAGGTTTGCAATTTTCTCAATTTCTAAATTTTGTTTGTCTTCATCCATAATATTTGAAAGAATTTCTAGTTATTAACAAGTTCGAATTATAAATCAGAAATTAGTCCTCTAAGAAAATCAGAAAATTCATCATCAGAGAAAATTATTTCTTCAATCTTATTTTCATTCCTAGCTAGTTGTGCAGATTCAAGATGGTAACAAGTCATTTTTCCATTTAATTTACCAAAATAATAACTAGGGCAAGAACAATAATTACTATCAGGATCAATCCAATGTTCTTCACCTTTTCCGACCACGGTCCAAATTTTACGCTGTGTGGGCTCAAAGATATGTAATTTCACTCGTTTTTCAGAAACTAAAGATTGGATTCGATCTAAACCTTTACTCATAAGGGTTTAATCAGATATCTTCAGTATAACTTTGATGTTACAAACAAGAATCATTCCATCAAAGCCCGTGCTAATTTTAGAAGGTGAAAAAAAGAATCTCATAGTTACAGATATCCATATCGGATTTGAAAGCAAATGGCATCAAATGAGATTTTCATAGGTAAAAATTCAACAATCAATGAATCAATTCAAGAATTATCAGACATTATAGATTTAGAAAAACCAGATTCTGTAATTTTGTTAGGAGATGTCAAATCAAGTATTAAAAATATTTCAAGAAATAAATGGGATGAAGTTCCTTTGTTTTTTAAAAAGATTAGAGAAAAATGTGACATAATACTAATTCCAGGAAATCACGATGCAAATATTCAGAGACTAGTTCCAGACAACATTACAATGATTAGTTCAACAGGTAATGGTTGAAGACAACATTTTGTTAACGCATGGACATACAATGCCTTCAGAAAATTTTTCTCATGTAGATAAAATTATCATGGGTATCTTCATCCAGTATTTTTTCAAGAAGATTCCATAGTAAACGGTCAAAGAGTTTTGGTTTCAATTAAAACAGATAAAGGAAATATTTTTCCAAACAAAACAGGGGAAATTGAAATAACAATCGTCCCATCATTTAACAAATATTTTTACGCAACACATAGAAAGCAATACAAAAAATCAATTTCTCCAATAATTAACAAAATCAAGTACATATCCAAAGCAAAAATAATTACTCCTGATGGAACAATTATTGGGAATGAATTAAACATCAGCCAAGTGATTTAATCACAAAATTTTTGTTACTAATGTTTCCCTTTATTGCACAATTAGGGCATCGTTGAGATTTGGCCCAAGTTTTAACGGTTTCAGAATATGAAACACGAATTTCATAGGAATAGCCACAGTTTTGACATTTAACTTCAGAGGAATAAATGAGTTGCACAATTACAAACAAAATCTAACTTTTCATTCCGTTTGATTTGTAATTTTATGGAATCACAGCAAACTCTTGCTTCCATCGAATCTTGAAATTAACAATCCCACAAACAATTTCACTTATTCCATCGTATCGACATAATTTGTTCCCAAACACATCAGAATTTATCCTAAATTTCTTGATTTGAGCAATGACATACTCTCTACCTTTATTCGGATTTTTGACTGTATCTTCTTGTTCCACTCTTTTTGAGGAACAGTTAATTCTTTCCCTTTCTTTTTCCTCCAAAATACGCCTCATCAGCCTCAATTTTTCCCCTTAGGGTATTGATCAGTCTTTGCCAGTTCTGCTAAAATTGAATATCTGATTGTATCAAATGCCTTTAGAGTTGTCTTGTAACTTGACTGCATCTGTTTTGATGCAGTCTTTGCAGATACTGATAACTCAAAGAGTTTGATTAACGCTAACCATTTTGAGTATGACATTTTAAGTGCCGAAAAACTTGAATTTGTAAATGGTTTGAAATCTGCTCTTGCAATCTTTACAACGCCAGCTGATTTCTATTTTTCATGATGTAGATTTGCTTGCCATTACAGAATTTGCAAGTAATATTCTTAGAGCAATGTGATTCTATAAATTTTAGAGATGCTATATATCATCATAGATTGTTTTTGCAAAAGATACAAAATCCACGTATATTTGTCATAAAATATTTCATAATAATCTAGGGGTAATATTTACCCAATCACCTTTTTTTAATAGTATTGTAAGTTTCTGTATCAACATTAATTGTATTGTATTCTTTTTTAGGCATATTACAATAAAATAATTAATCTTAATAAGATTATCTGATTTTAGGTACTTACATTATCAATAATAAAATCATATTTCAGGTCTCGACACGCAACAGGAATAAGATTTGTATCTAGGTCTTGCTAACGCAACAGAACCAAAAAGAAAAAAGATTATTTTAGACGTCTGTAAATCTCTTTGAATTCACATGATATGTTGTAGGACATATTTAGCAAATGTGCGAGTTGATTCATCGATGTCTTGTCATGTCCCAATTGTCTCAACAAAGTCAGAGCTTTCTGTGGAGAGCTTGGAGACAAAGGACTCTGTCCAGACCAAGACTTGAAAGCATCCTCAACATCCAAACTGAAATTCAAAACAAATTCTCTCCAGTTAGGCATTGCCTTTAGAGCTTTTTCATTTAGAAGAACTTCAGACAATTCACGAAATTCATTTTTCCTATCAAGGTACAACATCTCAAGAACCTGATGAATTTTTTCTTCACGATATTCTTTAGAGTTTAACATGTACATTCCAGCAATACTCATGATATGATATGCTCCTAATCAAAGATAAGTTAGATAGCCAATTCCCAAAAAAGTGTTTAAAAAAATCTTTAAAAATGAACAAATGTTCAATAATTAAAAAAATAAAAAGAAAAAAAGATCTTATTGGAATGGGTCAATAAACGGACAGTTGACAATATGGTCACTATCCATTGGACGTGCAATACCAATGTTGATCAAACCAGCTTCGTTGTATGCGTTCATGTCATCAATAGTTTCTAGTAATTGAGCATCATCTGGATTATCCCAGCCAATCACAAAGATCCTCCACATTGGAGAATAATTAGCATCGCCAGGAGCTCCTGTTGCTATACCAGGTTGAAATCCTAATGGACCAGTACTGGTTAAACCATTTTTGAACTGATACAAGTCTACTGCTGCTGAATTTGCAATCAAGCTTGCAGATGTTGGTGAACTAACAACACCCATCATTCCGGCAGGGCCACTTGGAGTAGCATCTGTTACAATGTAATAGATTGTTCTACCATCTGGACCCCATCCACGATGAGCTATGAAAGTTACATTCATCTCTTCTGTATCGATTTCAAGAACTTGACCGCCACCATAAGGAGTCACATCAGTTAATATTTTGTCCTCCTTAATCATCATCTGACCTTCAGGCCAAACGATTTGCGGCATATTCAAAACTACATCAATTTCAGTTAATGTAATTTCATTATTCTCAGCTGCTGCCATAACCATTGCTTCTGAATCAAGCACTCTTGGAGTTGCACCATCATTCCACATTACATGGACATGTGAAGTCAATGCACTGTAAACATTTGCTTGTGCAGGAGTACTAGTGAATACTTGACCTTGATATCCGTGTATACCATCGCCTTCAATGCCGTTGGTAAACAAGTATACTGTTGAAAGTGCGTCTTCAGGAGCGTTCTTCAATAAAGGAGCAAGCTCTACTTGCCATCCTTGATTTGCAGTAATTATGTCTGCATGTGTTGGATCACTAGAATCAGTGATAATGTAGAAAACATCTTCACCATCATAGTAACCTTGATGCATAGGAATTGTTGCTGGAACATTTGCTCTTGACAATCTAAGTACAGAACCCAAGTCTGCTTCAGTCTCCTCCATGTGTTCTTCCTCATGGGTTTCTTCCATAGTTTCCTCCATGTGTTCTTCCTCATGGGTTTCTTCCATAGTTTCTTCAACTGGAGCTACAGGAGCGACAGTACTACCTTGATCTGCTTGCCAAGCGGCTTTACCGCCAGGATAGTTAGAGCAGAGGTCTAATCCACAGATACCAGTACTAGAACCATATTGTGATGTTCCAGTACCTTGGCTTTTGAGGGCTTCAGCATCTGAGAAATAATCTGTCGTCATACCTGCTGTAAACAAGGGTAAAATTGCAAGAAGTGCAATGTATCTTAGACTCTTGTTCATAAGGAAAAAATATGATTTACATTTAAAAGAATTTATCCAAATCAGACAAAATTATGCAAGTTCTGAAAATCTATTTCCAACATAATCCCAATTAACGACATTCCACCAAGATTCAACATAATCAGGTCTTTTGTTTTGGTATTTCAAATAATATGCATGCTCCCAAACATCTAAACCAAGCAACGGGAATTTTCCCAGAGTCCAAGGACTAGTTTGATTTTCAGTGGTAATGATTTCTATTTTATGATATGTAGAATTAAAAACTAACCAGCACCAACCACTGCCTTGAATTCCAACTGCAGTCTCAGAAAAAACTTTTTTAAAATTATCAAAATTATCAAAATATACATCAACTTGGTCTTCTAATTGACCAGAAGGTTTTCCATCACCATCAGGAGTCATCGTCTCCCAAAACAACCTATGATTTTCAAAACCCCCCCCAAAAAAATTAATTGCGCTTCTTCCAGATTCAGGAATTGCTTTTAGATCAGAGAGGACAGATGAGATGTATTGGGGATGAGATGCACTTCCAACATCCGCAAGTGATTTGTTTAATCCATCAACATAAGCCTGATGATGTTTTTGATGATGAATTTTCATTGTTTCTGTATCGAGGAATGGTTCTAGTTCATCATACCCGTATGGCAATCGAGGGAGTTCGTATTGAACCATAAATCAATTTAGTATAATCCACATATATTCTTCAAGTGCAAAGAATGATAAATCTTGAAGGAATGTCGAAAATATGAGGAAATTAGGAACTATTGATTTAGAGATTTTACATTTAGCAATAAATGAAAATGGCACATTTAATGAAACCAATCTAGAGAACTCAGAATTAAAAAGATTAGGGGTTGGGAAATTACTAGATTCACTTGCAACATTAAAGGACAGAAAAATGATATCGTTGAACAGTAATGGTTCATTTTCAATTACTGAACTGGCAAAAGAAATTCTCTGGAGTAAAAGCATTCCAACATGGGGGAAAATATTACGATTATTGCACATCAAATCATGCAATATTGGGCAAATAGAAAATATTTTGAAAATATCTAGAAATGAAATAATAGAAGAAATTGAAAAATTAAGAAAAAACCAACTAGTGTTAATGTCACCACAAAGAATTGAAGATAAAGTAGTTAAAGTGTATGAGATTCTCCCTGAAGGGATTATCAAAATAGACAAGACAGAGACTGAAGGATTTGGCAATACAGAATTTGGAGAAGTTAAACAAGATGTAGAAATTCTCAGCGTTATCGAACTAATCAAAAAAGAGATTCAAGACACGCAGCTAGAGCAACCAAAAAAAGATTCAATTATTCAAAAACTATCCACGTTGAAAGAAAAATTAGAAATTTGATTATTTTGATCTAATCTTATCTTGAATTTGTGCCAGAATCAGTTCAGCCTTGTCTTTATTTTCATAATTTTCTTTTGATTCATCCATGATTTCATCAATCTCATAGCTCTTATCCACCAAAATATTGGCAACATGATCATCAAGAGTTCCTTTTCCAATCAAATAGTATGCAAATACAGTATTTTTCTGACCTATTCTATGAAGTCTATCTTCTGCTTGTCTATGAATTGCAGGGCTCCAATCAAGTTCTGCAAATATAACATATTTTGCTCTAGTCAAATTGATACCGACATTTCCTGCACGAATTCCAGCAATCATTAACTTTGATTCACCTTTTTGGAATTTGTCTATTTGATCCTGACGAATATTATCGGATTGACCGCCAATTATAGATACAGGTGAGAATTCTTGCAAACTCTCATGAAGTAATTTGTGAATTACCTTGTGATGGCAAAATACCACTACGCTTTCTTCAATTTCCATAATATTCTTTACAAAATTAATCACATGTGGGAGTTTTGCAATACCTGCAATTTGCCGTTCACTTTGAATAGCCCTATGGTAGGATGCAGATTTTACGAATTCAGAGTCAGCATCTTTTTGTTCAGATTCCACCTTCTTCCAAACCTTATCTAATTCTTCAAGATAATAATCAGCATCAGCAGCAATAACTTCTTTGTAACGAACTTTATCTTTGAGCTCTTTTAGAACATCTGCCTTCTTTCTTCGAAGCATAACATGTTTTTGCAATTCATTTCTTAATGAAGCTCGTTTATTTTCTAAAACAATTGCTTTTCCTTTTTCATTAACATAACAAAAATATTCACAAAACTCCTTAAAGCTACCCAATAAACCAGGTTTTATGATATCAATAATTGGCCAAATTTCTGAACCACGATTGTAAATCGGAGTTCCAGAAAGACCGATTCTATAAAGAACAGAACTGTTTGCTGCTAATTTTTTCACAGCTTTGTATTTTTGAGTTGTTTTTGATCTTAAATTATGGACCTCATCACAGACAATTGTTTTTAATCCTAAACTAGCCAAGTCATCATTTCTTTTGAAAAGCAATTCATAATTAATCAAGTAAATATCAGTTTTAGGAAGTTCATGAGATTTTCCAGTTCTAATCATTGTGACGCTGGGAGATTCAGATTCAAGTAGTCTCCCATTCCTACTTTTTTTCTTTAAGAATTTTTGAATTTCACGTTCCCAATTGTTTAGTGTAACTAATGGAGCCACAACAAGAAGAGGGAAAGTTTGTTTTTCAGTTGCAGCATAAGAGAGAGTTTGAACAGTTTTCCCAAGCCCCATCTCGTCAGCAAGTAAAGCATTTCCAGAAGATTTCAGTAAGAAATCCAAACCTTCTTTTTGGAAATTTAGTAATTTTCCTCTAAACTGATCACCAGTTTTTGCACGTTTTAGTTTTAGTTTGATTGGAGGGATCGTAGGTTTTGGAGCATATGTTTTTACAATTTTTCTCTGCCACACAGATTTGGATAGGATCTCAAGCGGGTATCTATCCATAATGAGTTTTAGTTGTTTGACAGTTTCTGTACTATCAGGAATAATAATTTCATTGATATTCTCCCCATACCATGCCTCTGAGACAAGTCTAGAGATCATACTAACGGCACGATCACCTGTAACTTTCCAGCTCCAGATTTTAGAGTATTTGTCAAGAACATACTCTAATGTACCAATATTTTCTAGGAATGTTTCCATAATTTGTGAACAGAAAGTTTTTTTGACTTATGAATCTTCATATTTTTTCTCGATCAGTAATATAGAAATCAAAAATCTACAATAGTTAAAATATGACACCAGTTTGTATATTTGGGATGAATTTTCAGGGTCTATCCCTAGTCATAAGATTAAAAAAACAACATATTGTGAAAATCAAAACATACTCATTCAAGATTAAAGAGGAATTTTTCTCAAATAAGCAACCGATCTGCAGATTCAGAAACATGTGTTACATTGGAGAAACTCTAATGTCAGAATTTACTGCACAAAAGGCCAAGAATCTAATCTATACAAAATCCCTAGCACAAATAGATAATTCCACATACCAGATAAAATCATCATCAGCACCTGACAAATCATACGTGATTAGTAATGGAATATGTGAGTGTAAGGGGTATAGATTCAGAAAGACATGCTCTCATGTACAGGCAGTCAAAATGATGCAAAGTAATCTGCAAAACACATGACAAACACTAAAAGCACAAATTCCCAAAAAAGACACATGAAGGATACCCTAAAGGACAACATGCTATTATTTGTCATTATCAGTATTGGCGCTGCAATATTGATAGTTGGAATGATACCTCCACATTCAGAGATGCTATAGTATAGTTACATGAGATTCGAATTACCAACATATCCAAAAAGATAGATCAAAAGATCTAAGATCTAGTATGTTCTTGGTATTTTATGGCAAGAAAAAACAAAATTCCAATGGGTTCAAAGTTTCTTCCAGGTACAA
>JARPSM010000027.1 GCA_029782475.1 Nitrososphaerota archaeon | reverse complement strand
ACCACATCAAGGTGCAGGTCGTCAGTCATGTGTCGGAACAGGCCATACCAGACAGATGATGACTCTAGGACGTATCGTGTATCCTTTGGAAGTTTTGCAGTTATCTGGTCTATTGCTTGGTTGGTGTGTTTGATCTTTGTGTTAAATTGTAGTTTGCCCGTCTCGTCTATTACTGCTACCTGTATAGTTTCCTTGTGAACATCTAATCCGGCATACATCTTATGATTGCTTTTTAAATCCCCAATCTGAATCTTTGACTTTTGCTTTGTCTTTTTAGCGATTGGAATTAAAGTACCATCTAATTTCCTTGCAGGCGATCTCTTCACATATGGTTACAATACACCGTTTATAGGATAGGTGATGTATAATAAGTCAGAATGATTTTTTGGAATCCTGTTCAATTTAGAGTATTACCGACTCAAATCCCTCTGGGCTTGCTATCTTAATGGTTGTCGCACAAGATCTTTTAGTTTCTGAAAATAACGCAAATGATCATTTTTCAAAAATTGCCCCAAACTATAAAGGATTACGAACAACTGACTTTGATCATATAGAATACATCAAAAAACTTTTAACTAAAAAATCAAAAATCAATATTGCTGATGTTGGTTGTGGCGATGGGCGTTATTCTTTGGAGATTTTAAAATCGTTTGAAAATTGCTATCTTTATTGTATTGATTTTAATGAAAATATGATTCAACACTTGAAACAATATTTGACAGAACAGAAATTTACAAATTTTTGTGCTAGGGCAGGAGATGCTAGTAAATTATCTTTGGAGAATAATTCTATGGATAGTATTATGACGTTTAATGCGATACATCATTTTGATCTTGATGCATTTTTTTCAGAATCGCATGAAATTCTGAAGGATGATGGTAAATTGATTATTTACACTAGATTGAGGAATCAAAATTATGGGAGCATATGGGGGGAATATTTCCCACAATTTGGGGATATGGAAAATCGGCTGTATGAGTTAAATGAGATAAAAGAATATGCCAAAAATGCAGATATGACTATTAAATCTACTAGGGTGTTTGGACATGCAAGAACCTCTACTCTTGAAAGATTAGTTCAACAAGCTAAAGGCAATCATTATTCTACTTTTGCTCTATATGGTGAGGAAACATTTGATGAATCCCTTGATATCTTTCAGAAAAACATACAGAAGAATTTTTCTGATTTGGAACAAATTACATGGCATGATGAGAATATTTTGCTAGAAATTGTGAAATAAAATGATCCATTTTGATAATGTAAATGAAAAGGATTATGTAAAAATCAAAAGTGAGTTGAAAAAATCTTTTAAAAGCATTCCTTGTTTGAGTGATAATCGTTCTGTGATTGAAACTTTTGATATCCTTTCAACAAAATCTAAACTTTCAATCACATATTTTAAATCAAAAAAAAAAACTAGAAATTCCATCTGATCCTTCTAATGTTTCAAAACAAGTTACTGAGCTAGTGCAAAGCATTTTGAACCGTGCTTAGATTATGATCTTTTTAGTTTATCTCAAATTAATTTATGAAAACCTAAACCTATAAGACCAAGTTTTATGTGTTATAATCATGGGATGGAAAAAGACATTGAGTAAATTTTGCATCATGAAAAAGGTTAGAGACAAGGCAAATGAGCCTGAAGAAAAATAATTTTAAAAATATTTAAAAAAATTATTAATTGATTAACTATAATCCTGATTATGCCATTAGATAAGATGCCAGAACCTGATGAATTTGTTCTAACGCATAATTCTAATGTATTACATACAAAGGGAAATCCTGTTGCATGTATAATTGACAATCAAAATGATTCTAGGTATGCCTCATTATCCAACGATCCTTCATTGAAGGCAAGTTTGATTGGATTTTTAAACAAACATGATGATTTGGGATTGTTTATGGGATTCAAGTTGAAGATACAAACTGATACTGAATCTTTCGAGTATACAGTATACCCTGATGAAAAGTTCATTGACACGGTGATTTTTGATGAAACAATTCACATCATCAATGATTTGTTGGAAAATCTTTTTTCACTGAGAAAAATTAACACAGATCAATTCGTAAAAACAAGATCCGAGTTTGAAAAATTTAAAAAACTGATCTAACATCAAATCATTCAATAACTACTAGTATCAAAAATCCCTATGGTGAGTTTTACGCAGATGTTAAAGGCTAGAGAGCCAGTGCTTTTAGACAGGGAAGATGGACATTGGTATCAAACAAAATCTGACAAAATTTACCCTTCAATTAGCACAATTCTTTCAGCAACAGCACCTGAACATAAGAAAAATGGATTAAAAACATGGAAAGAAAATGAACCTGCTCATGAATACATTACAAAACAAGCACAAGACATTGGAACCCAATCCCATAAAATGATAGAAGACTATCTTGGCAATAGTCTTGCAATGGAAGAATTTGATTTGTTGCCTATTGCACATTTTAATAATTTGAAATCTTTTCTTGAGAATATTTCTGATGTAACTGGTATTGAACAAAGAATGTATTCTGACAAATTACGGGTTGCAGGTACTAGTGATTTGATTGCAGAATATAATGGAGAATTGTCCATTATTGATTACAAGACAAAACGTAAACCTCAGATTGATGACTACATGTATGAATATTATCTACAAACAACATGTTATGCCCATATGTTTGAGGAAGCAACTGGTCATAAAATTAACCAGGTGGTAATCTTGGTTAGTAGTGAAAAAAATACTAGACAAGAATTTATTAAAACATGTGATGATTATGTTGAACCTATGATGGAGCGAGTAGAAAAATATTATTTGAATAGTTTACAATGAATCAAGACAAGCCTTCTAGTTTTTTATCTAATTCTTGCACTTGCTTTGTTAATTCATCGACTAATCCATCAAGGTTATCTGGCTCTTGCTCGTTTCCTGGTCTTCCCATTTGACCAATCAAACATGGCTGCTAGTATTATCTCCATTGCTTGTGATGAATAATCTGCTAAATCTTTAATGTTCAATTTAATTTTATTTTCATTTTTATGGTTAATTGTCAAATTACCTGTTTTTTCAATTATGAATTGTTGCTGTGTAGTTGCTTCTCTAAAATCTAATAAAAATAAACCTTTGATTGAATTTTGTAATTTTTCATTATAATTCATTTTTTTACAAATCCGTTCCACCATTTGTTCTAATATTGTATGTTTGCCAAAACCATCTTCTAATTTTATTGGATTGATGATAATTTTTAAAAATTTCTTTATTGCATCTAGGTGAGAATTAATAAATGATAATTCAGAATAAATGATAAAATTTGTCAATTCATCATTTTTTGTTTCAAATGTATCTAATTTACTGATTAATTCACTCATTGAATGTGAAAATGACTTTCTAAATTTTATGAAATTCTTGAAAAATTCTTCATCCAAGTATTCTTTGTTAAACTGTACTGTCCTTGTGACTCTGTATCTTTTAGAATTATGAAAATTCCTTTATAGTTTGGATCAAGACTCTATAATTTTTTTAAAATTTCTGTGAACTGAAGCGTATTGGAGTTTTGATTCTATTCTTCTGTTTTATCGTACTTTTCGTCTTGAACATGTGATTCTTGAAATTCTAGTTGGTGGGATTCTCCGTCTGTCTCCTTGATTTTTCAATTTTTTTTTCAGACTTGTTAGACATGTTGTAAATTCTTACTTGTTGCATTTAGGCACGTCTTAATTTTCAGGTATGATATTTTGATTCAAATCTAACTTTTTTTCCAGCCTTTCCATCTATTGTTGAATTCTATTTCTTCTTTCCTTTCTATTATTTTTCGACGATTCATTTCAAGTTGTTTCATCTTTTTTTGCAATTCATCCCATTTTTCTTTAATTCCTGCTCTGAGGGTGGGATCTTTCGTACTTTTGTATTCATGTTTTAAAACTGTCCATTGTTTGGTGACATTATCGATCTCATAATTTGCTGCTATCAATTCCTTTGATACCTCTACTATTGGCTCATCCATTGAGTAATTCTTGAGTGATCTCTAAACTTAAGCCTATTGATTATTTTCCATTTTTGGAATTTAAAAAATGAATCTGGCGTTAGCTGTTGGTTTATGATATTTGAAAAGAGAGGATTATTTCTTTGAATATTCCATATTGATTTATGATGACTGAGAAAGAAATTCAAATGTTAAAAAAAGAATTACTTGAGAAAATTAATTCTGGAGATAATTCATACTATGGACTATCTTTAGAAAATTTAGTTCTTAAAAATTAATTCTTTTGAAACTAAAACTAGTTGCAACTAATTAGAAGAATCTAATTGGGAGACTCTAATTTTACTAGTAGAGTTTATGCGTAATTGACTAATCTTTCAACTTTGACAAACCTACACGTTTAGATCCAACCATCCCTCACTGTCTGATAATGTCTGCATCAGAAAGAAAACTCATATCGCGCCTGAAAAAGGAGAACATGCAGCTTCGAGAGCAGGTAGCAAATCCATCTTCTGATGCGCGTATCAGTCTACTTGTAGACCACAATGATCATCTGTACAGCCATACTTGTTGCACTAGATCCAAATTCAATTTTATTCTGGAAAGATTCATTGTTGAAAGCAAAAAACATGCAGATGCGCCAATATTTTCAGAAGATGATTACGAGGATCCTGGTAATAGATGCAAATGCAGCAGAAGATCAATCCTCTTTTTGGCACTAACTAAACTCTATCGCAATACAGAACAGGTCTTGCTTGCTGGAATGGCAAATGTGGATCAGAGTACCATTAGTAGATATCTGGTGTTTTCAACTAGAATATTGCTTGAAATATTACCAACTCCAGAAAAGATAAGCGATATAATATCTGAAACAAAAAGTATCAAATCTGTCAAAAAGATAATTCCAAATGGTGAAACGTACATAGATGGTACGTACGCCAAAGTGCAACGTCCTACAGAAAACCAAGAGGCATTTTATTCTGGAAAGAGAAAAACACACACATACAACACCACCATTACATCAAACAAGGACCATCTGATATTAGATGCGAGTCCTGCAGTAGAAGGAAGAACTGTTGATATCACAATGCTTAGAGATAATCCTCCAGATTTTGGCAAATGGACTGAATCCATGATGAACCCCAACACACCAAAAGATGACATGTTTGATGTTTACGTGGATCTTGGATACCTAGGAATTGAGAAATTATATCCCGGAGTAAGATTACACCGTCCCATTAAATCCTCAAAACTTAGACCATTAACCATGACCCAAAAAGAAAAGAATCGGCAGACAAGCAAGAAGAGGATCAAAATAGAACACGTCATATGCCGAATAAAACACTATTCTCGCATATCTGATGTATACAATGGTTTGTTGTATGAGTTTGATGAGGACATGCAGATGGTATGTGGGCTGGTAAATCTGCACATCATACTAGAAAATAAAAGATATCGTAATCTACTTGCAAAGATATGATGGAAATATTTGGTATGA
>JARPSM010000018.1 GCA_029782475.1 Nitrososphaerota archaeon | reverse complement strand
GAAGCTGCATGTTCTCCTTTTTCAGGCGCGATATGAGTTTTCTTTCTGATGCAGACATTATCAGACAGTGAGGGATGGTTGGATCTAAACGTGTAGGTTTGTCAAAGTTGAAAGATTAGTCAATTACGCATAAACTCTATTCGAAAAATGCCACCTATAGGCGAAAAGATCATAGATGAGGAATCAAAGGAGGAGTATCGTGTCAGTTAGAGATAGTTATGATGGGGGGGTATACTACTTTATGTACACCACAATTTAGAAAGATGTATTCACAGTTTTTATAGCTTTAATATTTTTCTCAGACTGGATGACATTAAAGTTGAGATGTGATGACTATGGTTTTGAATGTGAATACATTCTTGATGAAGAAAAAACTATAGCTACAATTGAAAAACTTAGAAATCATTTTGAAGAAGAACACGGAATTGATTATACTGTTGAAGCAGTAACTCAAATGATTACAAATCGTGGATACTCTTTAGAATCAATTCGAAAATAAATTTTTCAAAAAATTATTTTTCATTTTTAACATTTATTACAATGTATGTTGTATTGGAATTAAGAATTAATTTTTAGAATAAATCTAGGAAATTTTTGTTTGTAATGTTTAGTTTTGATAATAAAATTACCTGAAACAATTTGTTTTTATTTTATAATTACTTATAGTAGCTAATAGTGGTAGAAAGTTATTCAAATGATTATGATGTCAAGTGTCAACTAGATACTTGCAAAACCTACCCTGCGATAACAGATTCTGAAAGAGGAGAAATTGTTTGTGGGGGTTGCGGTCTTATCTTATTGCAAAATATGACTGATGCATCATATGAAAACAACGGTTACAGCTCGGAAAACTTTATGAAATTATCAAGAACAGGCCCTGCTACATCATTAACAATGAATGATAGAGGATTATCAACTGTAATTGGTTCAAATAAAGATTCAACTGGAAAAACACTATCTAGCAAAACAAAATACGAATTCAATAGATTACGAACATGGGATCAAAGAAGTAAATCAAGAAAGACTGCTAGTTTAAGCAAGGCTTTTACTTTACTTCATGGAATGAAAACAAAGTTAGGAATCTCAAACAATGTTGTAGAAAATGCAGCCTATATTTACAGAAAAGTAGTCAGTGCAAAATTAACCAGAGGAAGAACTATGGCATCACTGATTGCAGCCTCATTATACGCAGCATGTAGAGAAAATAACATTCCTAGAACATTGGATGATATAGCAAATGCTGGAAATGTTGAAAGAAGAATACTTTCCCGAGACTTTAGAACCATAATCAAAAAGCTTGAACTGAATCTTAATCAGTATGATACATCGTCGTTTATCTCAAAAATCTCAAATGACATGAATCTAAGAGAGAAAACAAAACGAGATGCTTTCAAAATACTAGATCTTTGTGAAAAAAAGCAAATTACTGCTGGAAAACACCCTGTAGCACAAGCTGCTGCATCATTATACATCTCATGTATAATGAATGGGGAAAAAGTAAGTCAGAAAAAGTTTGCAGTAGAATCTGGAGTAAGTGATGTTACAATCAGAAACAGAGCTGCCTTGATTAAGAAAACATTAAAGTTAATTGAGTAGATTATTCCCAAAACATCCTACAATTCTATTGTAGGAGAAAATATTTTTTCATATATTATTTCTTTAAGCTGATTTGCCAAATCAATTGTCACTCTAATTTGTTCTAATATAATTTGTTTAAGACTTTGTATAGAATTATTTAATTCAGATATTTCTGCTTGTAAATTAGATTTTTCATTATTTAGTGATGATATTTGGTTTTGTAAATTTTTGTTTTGTTGTTTTAGATTATCATTTTGTTCAGTTAATTGTTTTATCTTTTCAGAATCAGATTCTTCTGGGAAAGGATCTGGTGAAGGTGAAGGATCTGGCATTCGAATAGGTTCCGGTGAAGGACTAGGTTCTGGAATTTGTGGTGGCTCTGGCTCTTGTTCTGTTTCAATAGCAAAGGTAGTTTGTGAAAAACTAGCAAATGCAAGCAGAACAATCATGCTAAAAATAAGACTAATTTTCATATTATAATATCACAAAAACTTTACAACAGTTTTGTATATGAATTTGATTATTGATTTCTAAGAATGAAAAAGATTATTTATAAAAATCAGGTTCTTGATCTCTTTTTTGTTTTGGAAGATCTTCCATAACAGCTTGAACCACTTCATTGTGATTATACGTAAGATGTCGGAGAAACTTTGCTGATTCATCTGCTCTAGTTTTTTCATCTGCAAATAACATTTCAGGACTACTCAATCCAGTCATCATTTCATTGCATTCTTTGCATGGTTCAAAGTCAAGATAGAGTTTCATATTTCTCGTCATTTTTCTTAGTATTTAGACTATTTTATGGATTGAGGTATAGGTGCCTCTTTCTTTTGAGGTCTAACCTTATCCACAGCGTCAATTAGATCTTGTTGTGTAATCTTGATCTCTTTGACATTCTTTGACTTACCAGAGACATATTTCCTCAAAGCTGCAATTGCTGCTCTATTTGCGACTGCTGCAATCTCAGCCCCACTAAAGTCATCAGTAATTTTTACAATTTCTGAGATTTTTACATCACTGTCAAGTGGCTTTTTCTTTGTATGAATCTCAAAGATATGCTGTCTTCCTTTTTCATCAGGGTTTGGAACTTTGATGATTCTATCAAACCTGCCTGGTCTGAGAAGTGCTTCATCAACAATATCTAATCGGTTTGTTGCACCAATTATCAACACGTTGTTTAGTTCTTCTAGTCCATCAATTTCTGTTAAGATTTGAGACACCACATTTTCTGTAACATGTGAATCAGAGCCTCCACTTCCTCTTCTTGGAACAAGTGCATCAACTTCATCTAAGAATATGATACATGGAGCTGCTTGTCGTGCTTTTCTGAATATTTCTCTGACTCCTTTTTCAGATTCTCCTACCCATTTTGAAAGTAGTTCAGGACCCTTAATGCTGATGAAATTAGACTCTGTCATTTTTGCAAGAGCCTTTGCTATCATTGTCTTACCAGTTCCTGGAGGACCATGTAGTAGAATTCCTTTTGGTGCTTCTACATCGACGTAATCATATGCGTCCTTGTATTTGATTGGCCACTCAACAGCTTCTTTGAGTTCTTCCTTTAATGCATCTAAACCACCAACATCATCCCAACTTACGTCTGGAACTTGAACCTGAACTTCTCTTAGTGCACTAGGACTAACTTCTTTTAGTGCATCTTTAAAGTCATTACTTGTAATTTGGATCTTTTCTAGTATTTCTGATGAAATTTTTTCTTCGTCATAGTCAATCTCAGGTAGAATTCTACGAAGAGATTTCATTGCAGCTTCTTTGGCTAAAACTTCCAAATCAGCTCCTACAAATCCATGTGTAGTTTTTGAGATTTGTTTTAGATCTACTTTTTCATCAATTGGCATTCCACGTGTATGAATTGAAAGAATGTCAAATCTTCCTTCATCATCAGGAATTCCAATTTCAATTTCTCTATCAAATCTGCCTGGTCTTCTAAGTGCAGGATCAATTGAATCTGGTCTGTTAGTAGCTGCAATTACAACAACTTTACCTCTAGATTTCATTCCATCCATTAGAGTAAGTAATTGTGAAACAATTCTTTTCTCTAGTTCACCAGAAACTTCATCTCTTTTTGGAGCTATAGAATCAATCTCATCAATGAAAATTATGCTAGGAGCATTTTCTTCTGCTTGAGTAAAGATTTCTCTAATTCTCTCTTCACTTTCCCCATAATGCTTGCCCATAATTTCAGGACCACTTAAAGAAATAAAGTGAGCATTTGTTTCTCCGGCTACAGCCTTTGCTAATAGTGTCTTTCCAGTTCCTGGAGGACCATACAAGAGTACACCTTTTGGTGCCTCCACGCCTATTTTATCAAACAATTCAGGATGTCTCATTGGCAATTCTACCATTTCACGAATTTTTTGAACTTCCTTTTTTAGACCTCCAAGTTCATCATATGTTATTCGTGGTACTGATGAATCAACTGCTTTGGTCATTGCTCCAAGTTTGAATACTGTATTTTCAGTTACTAACACAGGTTTTGATGGTTTTGTACTTGTTACAATAAACTGAACTCTTCCACCCATCTGTGTATTAAGGGATACTGAATCTCCAGTGGTAAATACATGATTAAGATAGTTGTAAATCATATATTCTTGCAATCCCTCTGCAGCAATCTTTTCAGTTGGAGACAAAACAATTTGTTCAGCATTTACAGCTTCAACTGTTTTTAGTGAAATCTTATCACCAATTCCTGCTCCAATGTTTTGTCTTGTCATTCCATCTATTTTGATAATACCTGAACCATATTCCTCAGGTGTTCCTGGCCAAAGTTTTACATGTGTTTTTTTGTTGTATGTAAGTTCTAGTATTTGTCCAGTATTCCATTTTTGATCCTCAATAATTTTAGGATCAATTATGGCTCTACCTCTTCCAACATGTTGTTGTGGGCTTTCTTCAATTTTTAAAACTATTTCACTCATATTATTACCTCAAAAAAAATGAGGGATTATTCAACCTCCACCGTTTTACCTTTAGGCTTTTCCTCTTCAACTAATTTGAAGATGATTTGTAGGACTCCATTTTTGTAAGAAGCTTTTGCAGAGTTTTCATCAACTTTGTATGGTACAGGAACTTTTACATGATATTTTTTTTCATTGTGTTCTGCTGAAAGATCAACTGTTTTGTTTTCAACAACAATTTTTACATCAGATTTTTCAACTCCCGGCATCTCAGCTATGAGTTTTACTACTTTTTCTTTTTCATCGACAATTGTGTCAACTAGTGGTTCTCGTGTATCAAAAGTTGGAGCAAGACCTGGTTTGGCATTTCCATATTCGTTTACAACGGGTTTTCCATCAGGACCAATGGTCATTGTATAACCATAATAATATGGACCGGATTCAGAACCATTTCCCTTGAATTCTTCAAAAATGTCATCTGTATTGAAAAAAGAGCTGGACATTTTTTTGAAGATTCTATCTATTTCACTATCAAAGAAGTTTGTCATATTTATCTACTATATGTAATGTATATGACATTATATAAAGATTATTGGTATTTCTCTGATTTCTTACATAATCCTATTATAACTGACATATTATAATAATCTTAATGAGGGTTTCAAGTGTATCGATACCTGAAGTTGTAAGGGAGATTATCACTAGAAATCGCTCAATTTCTGATTGCATGAAGATGGATTTGATAAATTACACAGCCTTGGCAGTAAAGATTCAACCAGACATAGAAAAAATTCTAGGAAACACTGTAAATCTCAATACAGTAGTTGTCGCCATTAAGAGATATGCTGATTCGTTTGAAATTAAAGATGAAGTCAAGGAGGAATCAGTATTGAAAAATGCAAGATTGGCTTTAACTGATGGGATAATGGATGTCAAATTTTCGATAAAGGATTCCAATCAAATGGATCCAATGGAAATTTTGGATAAATTCTCCAAGGTAACAAACAATTATGATTTTTTCAGGATGTCTGATTCATTTAGATTTCTTGCAGAAGATATGGAGGATATTAGACAAATCTTCAACAGTGTTACAGAAAGAGATGATATGTTTAGTACTGGTCTTGCAAAAATTAAAATTTCAATACCAATCTCTCAAAATCAATCAGATGTGGTATCCTATGTTGCTGAGGTACTACATGCAAACGGGGTAGAGTTAGTAAACGCATTTTTCAGTCAAGATAATATTACAATTATCCTAAATGAGAGAGATTCATCAAGGGCTTATGATATCCTACACTCAGTTATTATGAGAACCTGAGTAAAACAGTGGATTTTGTGAAAATTATTCTTATAGCATATATTCACCCAATTTATGGGAAGAACACGCTTGGCAAGAAATAAGAAGAAAATTGTAATTTTAGGTGGTGGATTTGCAGGGGTAGAATGTGCTAGACAATTAGAAAAAGAGTTTGGTAATGATCCTGAAATAGAATTGGTAATGGTAAGTGAGGATAATTTTCTATTATTTACACCAATGTTACCACAGGTAGCTTCAGGAATGATTGAAACTAGACATATTGTTTTGCCAATTAGAACTATTTGTAAAAAAACAAAATTCTATGAAAGTCGAATTAAAAATATTGATCCATATGGAAAAATTGTAACATTATGGGGAACTGGAGATAAAAGGAGTATCTCATTGCATTATGATTTTCTAATTATTGCATTAGGTAGTGAAACTAACTTTTTTGGAATGGCAGATGTTGAAAAAAATGCATACACAATGAAAACGCTCAATGATGCTGTGATGTTAAGAAATAGAGTCATCGATATGCTAGAACAAGCAGAAAATGAAACTAATCCAATTCTACGAAAAAGTTTTCTAAATTTTGTAGTTGTAGGTGGTGGATTTGCAGGAATTGAAACTGCAGGAGAATTAATGGATCTTTTATTGGATGCAAGAAAATATTATCCAACAATCCACAAAGACGATATCAAAGTAATTGTATTAGAGGCTTTAGGAATGATCCTACCTGGATTTAATACAAAACTGGCAAATTTTGCAAAAGATAAGATGATTGAAAGAGGAATTGACATTAGATTAAAAACAGCAGTCACTAGTTTTGATGGAAATGAAGTTACTACCAAATCATTAGATGAAAATCCAAAGGATTCAATTGATACATCTGAAATTGATTCAGTGATTACAAAGACATTGATTTGGACTGCAGGAGTAACTCCAGTTAATACAATTAAGAGATCAATGTTCAAAACAGAAAAAGGAAAAGTTTTGGTTAATGATTATCTAGAAGTTACTGATTTTCCGGGAGTGTTTGCTATAGGTGATTGTGCATTGCATATAGATCCTGAAACACAACGGCCATTGCCTCCAACTGCTCAAATTGCAGAAGCCCAAGCAAAAATTGCTGCAAAAAATTTAATTTCTCTAATAAAAAATTCTACAAAAGAAAAATTTGTTTATCATTCCAAAGGTCAAATGGCAATTATTGGAAAAAGATCAGGAATTGCTACATTTTTGGGAATGAATATCTCAGGATTTTGGGCTTGGTTAATTTGGAGAAATGTTTACCTCTCAAAAATTACAACATTTGATAAAAAAACTCGCGTATTTCTGGATTGGGTAATAGATTTGTTCTTTGATAGAGATATCTCAAGATTAAAACTGATGAAACGTGAAACTGAGAAAGAATACAAACTGCTAGATGAAGTAGATGATGTTTGGTAAAATAGGAAATTATTTTCTAATTTTATAGATAATAATTGCTGGTGCTGCAAAATACATTCCAACATTCATTAAAATTATTCCAATTCCATAAGATAACATTTCTGATTCAGAATCAATATCTACATAATTTAGAATTGATAATGTTGATAACATTGGAATAAGTGAAAGTTTTACAAATTCTTTAAACAAAGGATTTTCACGCTCCATATCAGCAATTATAGGTGAAAATGAGTAATAGAATTGGTTAAAACCACTCATGAAAGCAGTTCCAGATTCAGTTGACAAAATTGTATTATCTCTAAGCTCTCTGAGTTGTTGAACTTGTGGTACAAGTTCTGAGCCAAATGTTGCAGTTGCAATTAAACAACCTCCACCTTCTTCACCCAAAGTTGTATCAGTCTGTTCTTGTGATAATATTTTAAAAGAATCAAGTGTTTCATCGAATCTTGGAAGTTGAGAATTATAATCACCTAATCCGTTACTGTAAGCTAGAGTATAGAATTTTTCAGTATCATAAATCATTACTTCTATAAATCGTACATTGAAATTTTCCCCATTTGATGAAAAGTATCCTTGAGCTTCTGTAACATATGCATCATACCCATTAACAGTATCTTTTTTCTGTGAACTTACCTTAAGTTGTCCTGCTTCAATTACAGGTTTGATTGTTTCAAGTTTTTCAGCAATAATATCATCTAATGTTCTATCACCAGTTTCTTGAACTGTCAAAGATATAACAGGATTCATTATTCCTGTTTTTGGCCCAACAGCTACAACATCAGGAGCATTTTGTTCTGTTTTATCTGGAGTTTGTAACAACCATCCTTCAGGTATACTAAATCCTACTTCATGTTCAGTGCTTTCAAATTGTTGATTAGTGGGGGGGGCAGACGTTATTACAGATTCAGTACGAATTGGTGCTTTTAATTCAAGAAGATTTGAAATTTCAGAGCGATTGGCTGTTGTAGCTTTTGTAATTTTTACTTGTTCAGGATTTAGTGGTTTATCTTGAGAAGCAGTATCAACTGATGCAATTTTATCTAATGTTTCAAAACTTTCTTCTGTCACAATTCTACCAAATACAGTATATTGTTCATCTAGAAAATTTGAATCATCATGAACAATGAAAAATTGTGATCCACCACTATTTGGATCAGCTGATCTAGCCATGGAAACAATTCCACGATTATGTTTGATTGTGTTAAATTCAGCATCTACACTTGTAGTAGGTCCACCTTGTCCCCAAGTACTAGGATCACCATTAATTGTATTTGGATCTCCACCTTGAATCATGAATCCAGGAATTATTCTATGAAATAGAACTCCATCATAAAATCCAGATTCAGTTAATTTAATAAAATTTTCAACATGATTTGGGGCATCATCTGAAAAAAATTCAATTACAATAGTTCCTTGTTCTGTTTCTAAAACTACTAGTTGATCATTTGATTGAGCAAATGCAGTATTGCCTAAACTAACTAAAAGAAACAAAATTGAGAAAATTAAGAATAATTTATTCAATAGTTTTTCCCATAAATTCTCACTTAAAAGCTAATTGTATTAGTTTTTAACAAAGTTGACTAAATTGACAGTTATGGAATATGATGAAAAGATTCAGTCACATATAGTTTCAATATGGAGAGAATCTAAAAAATTCTTTTCGATTGGTGGAAAAGAGGGTATGTTGGTATTAACGGACAAACATTTGATGTTTGTACACAAAACAGAATCTAAAATGAATTGGTGGAAAGCCATTACTCAAAGACAAGTAGTGAATTTTATCAAATCAAAAAATACTATGATTCGTCACGATGGATATAATGAAAAAGATTTGATGAATGATTGTGAGGATAAGCGAAATATTGAATTAAGTTTTGATGATATTTCCAGTATTAGTTTTACAGAAAAAGATTGGGGAAGTTCATTACAATTAGAATATCAAAAAGATGAGAAAGATGAGATATTTCAGTATTCAATAGCCCAAGATTGGGTAAAATATCCTGCAAAAGAGCCTACAAAATACATGAAAGTTGATTGGGGGCCTTTTGTGCAATATATTAAAGACAGACAAAAATTTACAAAGTAAAATTGAGTAAAGTTTACGCTGTAGGTGTTGGTCCTGGTTCTTCAAAATATGTTACAGGAATTGTAAAAGAAATAGTTCAGAATTGTGATGTGATTATTGGTTACAAATACACACTAAAAACAATAGAAGGTTTGATTGTAGGAAAAGAAGTTTATGAAATCACGATGAATAATCAAGAAGATTCTTATCAAAAAATTCTTCCAGAACTTGGGGACAGAACACTAGTCATACCATTTACTGGTGATGTCAATTTTTCAGAATCTGAAGTTGTTGATAGATTAATAGAGATTTTTGGTGATGTTGAAATTATTCCAGGAATTAGTTCAATACAAGTTGCTGCATCAAAAGCAAAAGTTCCTCTTGATAAATCCAAAGTAATTACAATGCATGTTACAACTCCCATAGAAGACAAAAAATTAGAATTACAAAAAGCATTGATTGATGGTTTTAGTGTGGTTTTAGTTCCAAGACCATGGCCTAAACAACCAGACAAACATTTCATGCCTTCAGAAATTGCAGTTTATCTTCGAGAACATAATTTTAAAACTGATAAGATGAAAATTCATGTTTATGAGGCAATAACTACTGAAAACGAAACTAGTTTCAAAGGTACAGTAAAAGAATTGGAGGGAAAAGAATTTTCCGATTTATCTGTAATGGTGTTTAATCAAGTTAGCCTTGATTCATACATGAATTATAGATGGCAATGGGAAAGTTAGTTTCCAATATTTTGTCCTTCGCCAAATATCAGGCTATCTGAGGCTGGAAATACATAGGCTACAATTTTCATCCATGGATAATTAGGATCATACAATCTGTAAAATCCTGCATCATCAAATGTAATCACTACAGAATCACCCGGTTCAATTATTTCAGTTGAGATTTTACCATCTGGTGTAAATGGATCATGTCGGTCTCCATAGTTTTCTTTACCACTAATAATATTATGAGAAACTATATCATCATTTACTATTGTAATTGAAGAACCTGGTTCAACTGATATTCTATCATGAGAGAAAAATCCTAATCTCGTAGAACTCAATTGCTGCCCAGGAGCTACGTCATCAGGAATTCCCTGAGTTGAAGAATATTTGAGAATATGAACTAAGAGATTATCAGAATTTGTAGATTCTGAAGAAACAGAATTAATTTTAATTAAACTAGATAATTTTGTAGTGTAGATTACTTTGTAAGTATCATCTGATGTTGTTATTCTACCTGTAAATCCATAAACTGATGCATCTTTACTTTCACTAACTAGTCTTCCAAAAAAGCTAATTGATGTATCAAATCCGCTTGAACTTTCAATCTCTCCATTAATTCGAATATATTTTCCTTCACGCAAAAATTTACCTTCTAAATTAGAAATTACAAATTCTTCATCATTTAATGTGATAAAACCATCTTCTGTTAGAAAATTAATTGTACTTCCACGTTGATCCTGTGAAGACAAACCTAAGTCAATTTCAGATATTCTGATAATCTCTTCAGTTACTGCAAAACCTGAGCCCTCTAAAAGAAATGCTTGATTTTCAGAAATTTCAGCAAATGCCTCATTTACAAAATAACCTGATGAAACTACAAGTAAAGCTAGTAGTGTAAGGGCTGCCTTCATGATCAATTTTAGTTTAATTTGGTTTATAATTTACTACTAAATTATTTTAGATTAACCTAGTAGTTAGTATAAACATCATTTTTTGAGCACGTTTCATTAATCTCAGTTCACTTATTCGAATTATTTCAACAATTTAGATAATGTAATTACCAAAAGAATTTTTAAGGTAAAGTGACTCGCTAATAACAAGCTGAGACCCATGGTCTCAAGGATAGGTAATGCGGAGTTTCTCCCCTAACCTGTCTATTTTATTAAGAAAAAACTTTGAGACCTATTCCATGATAATTTCCATCTTTTTGATGAAACTTTCCTTGAATTTTTGAGAAAAACTTGTCCCAGTTTTTTGTATGAATACTAGATGTATTGTCTCGATATTTTTTCTAATACAACAAGCTACACAATCAGCTATTTGAGAAAGATTTCTTCATTTAGAATCAGTAAACAAAGGATCCTCTATTAAAAAATCTGATGTAGAATAATGAGTTCCATCATTAAGCATTCCAAATAATTTATCACGTAATTTTTGATCTTTTTTATGGCCTTCAGTATCTATAATCATAATTCCATACTCGTGTGGACGATCAGATTTCTCTAAAAATTCATTTCGTTCTGTCAAAAATTGATTTAATCTTTCAAAAATAAAACGATGGGCCCATAATTCTACATCAATTTTTTGTGAAGCTCTTTTTTCTTAATCACAGATGAAACAAGTGTCAATTTAATATCATCATTGCAAATAAGATTAAAAAGATCATCTAAAATAGAGTAAATTTTTCCCATTCCAATTTTGCATATATTCCAGATTTATTCATCATTTCTTTTGCATGAAATTCAATTTTATCAGGATCTTCTAAAGGAAAATGATGTTTCTTTATGTCCGTAATTTTATCTCTAATGTAATACCAATTAGATTCATTAACCGTTACTGACGTAACAACATAATTTTCTTTGTCAGAAAATTGAGGTCTTCCAGAACTGTCAATATAAGATAGGAACAGGATCGATCTAATAGGATTAAACTATTTTTGTTTTACGTTTAATTGGCTTCCTAGAAATTAGAATTAAGGTATATCCACAAGCCCTTGTTGTTGAGCTAATTCTATCATATAGAATTCAAGATATCCTCCAGCCAAGAGAAGACCAACTACAATTCCAATCTCAATTAATGTTGGTTTAAGAAATTGTGTTAAATCAATTTTTTTAATTACTGCTCTAATCAGAATAAAACTTCTGGAAATTCCAAAAGAATATGCAACTAATTCTATCAATCCAAAAGGAGTTAAGAAAAGAATTGAAAGTGGTGGAATTTCAGCAATTTGTGGTGCAGTTAATGCTATTGAAGCAAAAGCAAATCCAGTAGACCAAGCAGAGAAAAGTCCCCATGCCACCCCAAAGCCTGGAATAAACATTGGTAATGCAAGAGTCAAGTTATGAGTAAAAATTCCAAAGGCATCAATATCTAAAACAAGATCTTCAAATTCTGCCATGAAGGCTTTTGCCTCTTCTTCACTAACATCAGACATAGATCCAATTTGATATGCAGCAGCAAAAAATCCAAGAAATATAAAAAATGTAATTATTCTAATTTTATTCACATTGCCATACCTGATGAACAATATTTGAGGGTTGATGTAGGCGCAGATTTAATTAAACCAAAAGATATTTTTTGATATGAAAAAGGAGCTATCCTTTGCATTAAACTATGCATTAAACAAAGGATTTCAAATTCATCCGGATGCTTTTAAAATATTAGAAAATGTTGATGTTAAAAAATTAGAAAAAATAATTAAAGAAATTATAAGAGAGAAAACAAAGCAAAAATTATTTCAGATTAACCAAGATGATTTAGAAACTTATCTTGGAATTAAAGAAGATTTGTCATTACAAAATGAAGTCAAAATAATAACTGACCCAACTAGTAAGATTACATCTGGTGAGGGTGTTAAAGGATACAATGCTTTGTTTTCCAGTCGTTTTAACAAACTTAAACGAATCATCTCAGATAGACCAGAATCAAAATTACTCAAATCTGCAGCATCCCTAAAAAATGCAAAAATTGATGATGATTTGTATGTGTGCGGACTAGTTACAGTTAGAAATTCTGAGAGAAGCATCACAAAGATAGCTCTAGAAGATCCTTCAGGTTCGTTTGAGGGGATAATTTTTGATGAGGAATTACAAAAAACTGCAGGAACCCTGCTAATGGATCAATTTGTCATGGCAAGGATAGGTTCTGCTAAAAACTCAGGATATATCATTAAAGATCTCATTTTACCAGATATTCCAGAGCAGGCAAAAAACAAGTCAGAAAGTGACGTATATGCAGTATTTCTATCTGATTTGCATATAGGAAGTAAGTATTTCATGGAAGAAGAATTTTCAGAATTTGTATCATGGATATCCAGTCCAGATCCGGTTGCAAGAAAAATACGATTTGTTCTAATTGGTGGTGATATAGTAGATGGGGTTGGAATTTATCCAAATCAGAACAAAGAATTGGTTTGTCAGACAATCCAAGAACAATTAAAAAAAGTAGAAGATTTGATTGATGAAATTCCTAAAAATGTAAAAATCATCATTATGCCGGGAAACCATGATCCAGGTAGAAGAGCATTACCACAACCTGCCATCCCTAAAAAATACAATTCAGGTCTATGGGAAAGAGAAAATGTAATGATGGTTGGTAATCCAGCTGTAGTTTCATTAAATGGAGTTATTGTCTCAATGTTTCATGGACAAAGTATAGACGATATTGTAAAGACTACACCTGGACTTAGTTATGACAGACCTACCAATGTAATGAAACATTTGCTCAGAGCAAGACATCTTAGTCCAATTTATGGTAGTCAAACACCAATTGCACCTGAAATGGAAGATATGATGGTA
Source organism: Nitrososphaerota archaeon (assembly GCA_029782475.1). GTDB lineage: Archaea > Thermoproteota > Nitrososphaeria > Nitrososphaerales > Nitrosopumilaceae > Nitrosopumilus. The sequence goes on along the minus strand of JARPSM010000018.1, from coordinate 17,098 downwards.
ATTCAAGATATTCCAGATATTTTCCATGTAGGTCATGTTCATCAAGCCCAATTAGACATGTACAAAGGAATTTTGTTGATAAATTCTGGTTCTTGGCAAAAACAAACCCCCTTTCAAGCCAGTGTAGGAATGACCCCAAATCCAGGTATTGCCATAATTGTTAATTTAAAAACATTCCAAGTCTTCCATCAAAATTATAGTTCAAACTTAGATAATGTCTTGCAAACTTAGATCATCCTTGAATGATTTTTTTATCATATCAGATGATATTGTAAGTTTGAATTTTTTTGTTCTACCATGAATGCCTTGATGAATTAGTCTTCCAGAAATAATTCCAGATAATTCAATTTCACTCAACATTTGAGTAATTCTTCTTTGAGTAAGTTCATCTTTTCCTAATGTTTTACAGAGATTTTTGTAAGAAGAATAAATCTCCCCAGTTGAAGGGCCATTAGCCTTCATTATGGCTATAATCACTAGTTTTTCATGGAGTGGATATGACTTTAGAGAAGCTTCCTCTTTGTTTTCTTCAATTTTTAAAGAGGCTTCTCTGACATGCTCAATTGTGACTTTGTCAGATTGCTGTCTTTCTGCAAGTTCTCCTGATACACGAAGTAAATCAATGGCTCTTCTAGCATCACCGTGTTCTCCTCCTGCAAGAGCAGCACAAAGATTTAAGGCCGGCTCTTCTACGGAATTTTCAATAAAAGATTCGTTGATTCTTTCTTCAAGAATTTTTTTAATTTGTTCAACATTGTAATTTGTAAAGACAATTTCTTCCTCTCCTAGACTACTGATTACTCTAGGATCTAATCTTTCTTTGAATGTTAGATCATTTGAGATTCCGACCATAGTTAGTGAACCTTGTTTTAATTGTTCATTTGCTCTTGTTAGTTGATATAAGATATCCTTGCCTGTTTTTACTACTAGTTGGGCAAGATAATCAATCTCATCAATTACAAAAATTGCATTAAGTTTTCCTTCCTCTATTTTGTTAAGCAATCTTTTGAAAACTTCACTAATAGCAAGTCCAGTTGAGGGTAATTCGTCCTGTTCTAATCCTAATTGCCTGCCTAAACTGACCAATAATCCGTATAATGTAGTCTCATTTTTTGAATTAGAGTATATGAGTTTAATTGGAAAGTTTGATTTCTCAACCCTTTCTTGGATTTTAGATAATACTTTTTTTACAACTAATGTTTTACCAGTTCCAGGTTTTCCATAAACTAAAAGATTTGATGGTCGTGATTGTTTTAAAATTGGTAATAGGGATTGAGTAACTTGTTCTTGTTCATTTTTTCTATGTAAGATAATATTTGGAATATATGTAAAATGAAGTATATCACGATTTATAATAATTGATTTTCCAGATTCAGATGCATCAAGTAAATCATCTATCGGATCAGACATACTCACACACCTTCATTTCTTCTCAACACTAACATAACTACATCTGAATTAAGAGAGTATAGAATAGAATAGTAGTTGTAATTTAGTTTGTAATGAATTATTTTTAGTTAGTTTTAGATTTTCTAATAAAAAAAAATTAAAAAAAATATAGAGTGGAAATACTGGTGTGTGGGTTTGGTCTAAATTAGGAATGAGTTAACAAAATTGTTAATTTAATGTTAAGAAATGTCTGAAAAAACCCATTTTGACCCCCTTATTTCCACTCCAGGCGTTAAGATGGATGTTAACACTGTGAATATCTCTAATCTGACCCCCTTATTTCCACTCCAGGCATGAAATTATCTTAATTCAGAAGGTTAATTTGAGATTAATTGTTAATAACAAAATATACTCTAGGCGTGACTTAGGCAGTCAATATTAACAAATCACTTAGTTAACAAATATTCTGGGATCATTTCAATTGTTAACATCTGATCAGTTAGATCTCAAAGATGGCAAAAAAACGTATTCGAATTGATATGGAAGATTCTGATGGTGCACGATATGACATCAAGTTAGAAGGTAATGTAACTAAGGATAAAATTTTGAAAATTTTTGAGATGATGGACCTGATGAATATTGAAGAAGAACAAGAGCCAACAAATATGGATTCAGTAGGTTCTAAAATTTCAAACATTGTTAACAAATTTTTCCCAATGGGTAAATTTACCTCAACAAATATTCTTGAGAAATATGAGGATGAATATAATGAACCTGTGAAACTAAGTATTATTTCCACATACTTGTCACGATTTGCTACAAAAGGCAGGGTAAATAGAACTAGAACTGGTCGAGAATGGACATATCAAACCATCAAAATAGCTCAAAAACAACAATAATCAATAAGAAATTATTACTTTTCTAATCAATAATCCTTCTTTTTCAAGAATTATTTTGACATATTCACCTTTTTGGATGTCCATATACTTTCTAAACTGTTTTGGAATTGATATTGTACCGGCAGAAGTAATTTTTACTAAAATTTCGTTATCATTTACTGACATATTGCTATTATAATTTAATAATATATATAATTTAATAAATTATCTAAATACAATTTCATTATAAAATATGACTAATTTTCCTAAAATCCAACAAATTTACTACTAAAAGATCTGAAATATCTTATTGTACTAAGAGATTTTCGTCTGTTTGTTCTACTTTTGCAATTCCTTTTTCAGTAATTGAGTAAGTATATGGTTTAGATTCAGTGTTTCTTTGAACATATCCTTCTTCAAACAATTTTTTCATCAGGCGTGAAGTATGCTCTCTACTTTTCTTTAATGTGACTTGTATGTCACGTGATGTCATAGATTTGCTTGTGATTAGATGCAACACATAATCAACTGGGTTTGTAGGCGTAATATTTTGAATAATAGGCGTAGAATTTACTTTTTCAGGTATAATTTCAGCCTTAGTAGCAACCTCAATTGGTCTTTCTTGGACTTCATTCTTTACCAATTTTTCTAAAAATTGTTTTAATTCCAGGTTAGGATCCTCTACTTTTTGTTCAATTCCTTGAATTTCTATGGCATCTAGGCGTATTTTCATATCAATTAATTGTCTTTCATAATATTCTAAACGTTCAGCTTGTGAAGCGTCAAATATATCACTTCTAGTTTTTACTAATGGACGTACTTTGATGTAGACATATAATCCAACAATACCTATAATGAATGCTAAAATCACACTTAAAATCACTTCAGGTTCAGGAATTTCCACTAACATCACAACTTCTATACCTGCAACGTGATTTATCGTGATTGAACAATTTTATTTTACACTTTAGATTAACAATCTCACATAGATTATCACATACACTTTAGATTGACATTAACTTAGGTAATCACATACATCACATGTTACATGCCTGACGAATGAGCCTATCAATCACATTAATCACTTCGTCTTCCCTTTCAGGAAAAATATCACTCTCATTAATCACACTAATTTGTTCTGAAAGCTTTGATATCACATCTATATCATCAGGCAAAAGTATGCCTAGACCACGAAAAAGTATGATTGAGTAGAATAATCCAATTAATTTGTCTCTAGATTGTCCAACTTGCCTGTAATACGCACCTTTACTAATAAAAAAATTGGATTCAAGAAGATCTTTCTGATTTAAAATAATTTCAACTTGTCGCTCTGTAAACAGTGATTTTTTGATGATTTTACGGATAATGTTGTTAAAATTAGGTTCTTCTAACTTGTCCATAGCTATACAAATCTGTATACAGCATTCCAATTAAACTTTAAAGAGACATGTACAAACTCTTTCTATGGCTGGAGATAAAGTTGAATCATTCCTAAAATCAGAATTAAAAAAGAAAAATACATTACTATTCGTATTAATCGATTCAGAAGTATCCAATTTGGAGGCATCAAGTAAGCTTGCTAAAGATGTTGAAAAAATTGGGGCCTCAGCAATTCTAGTTGGAGGCTCGTCGGCAATTGATCAAATTGAAATGGCCCAAGTTGTAAAAGGAATCAAACAAGGTCTAGAAATCCCAATTATTCTATTTCCAGGTAATGTTACAGGCGTTGTACCTAATGCAGATGCAATATTGTTTAGTTCACTAATGAATTCTGAAAATCCTTATTTTATCACCCAGGCACAGGCTTTGGGTGCTCCAAGTGTCTTAAAATTTGGATTAGAACCACTTCCAACTGCCTATTTGGTTATAGGAGATGGAACATCTGCATGGTTTGTAGGTTCAGCAAGAGGAATTCCATTTGAAAAACCAAAAATCGCTGCAGCATACTCTCTTGCTGCCCAATTTTTGGGTATGAGATTTGTTTACTTGGAGGCAGGATCTGGTGCAAAAACCCATGTAACTCCTGAAATGGTAAAAACTGTTAGACATGCATTTAATGGATTTTTGATAGTTGGTGGAGGCATCAAAGATGTAAAAACTGCTGAAAGTTTGGCCAAAGCCGGAGCAGATGCCTTAGTTATTGGAACCTTTCTTGAAAAAGGTGGAAGTATCAAAAAACTCGAAGAAATAGCAAAAGCAATTCAAGTAAGCAAGTAGTAAAGGACTATTATGTCTGAAAACGATGCAATCTCTCGAATTAGTGATATCAAAATGCCAGAATACTATCTGGATTACTATACCAGTCTTTCAGATGAGACATATTCAATATTTGAACATGCAGCTTCTGCAAAATCTAGTCTAGTTGACTCTTCAGGTATTATTGAGCCCAAAATCGCTTTTGACTTAGCAGATAGAGTTGCAAAAATGCATGAAATTGATATTGCTGATCCATTAAGAGAAATTTTAAAAATTAATGGAAAAGAAATTTCAGCGTTAATTTTAGCAAAAGAAATTGCTCAGGGCAAATACTGTCTTCCAGATGCTACTTTAGAAGACAAATTAGATCTTGCAGTACGTGTAGGGTTGGCTATTATTACTGAAGGGGTCACTATTGCACCACTACAAGGAATTAGCGAAGTAAAAATTAAAAAAAATAAAGATGGTACTGAATATCTCTCTGTTTCAATTGCAGGACCAATGCGTTCAGCAGGTGGAACCGAGTCTGCTGTAACTTTGTTAATTGCAGACCATATCAGAAAAATTGCAGGTCTATCAAAATTTCAAGCTAATTCGTTTGATGATGAAACAGGTAGATTTGTTGAAGAATTACGAATCTATGAAAGAGAAGCAAGTAGCTTTCAATTCCATATTTTGGATGAAGATATTGAACATGTAATTTCTAATCTTCCTGTAGAATTAGCAGGTGTTGATACTGATCCATATGAGGTAGTTAACCACAAATCCATGACTAGAATCAAGACTGACCGTGTTAGAGGTGGAGCCTTACGAGTCTTAAATGATGGATTAATTGGAAGATCAAAAAAACTTCTCAAAAGAATTGAATTGTATAATCTAGATGGGTGGGAATGGCTCAATGATCTCAAAGGAGCCGTTCAAACTGGTGATAATCAAGAAGATGCAGCGGCCAAAAGAATGCATGAAGTAATTACGGGCAGATCTGTCTTATCCATGCCTAACAAATTAGGAGGATTTCGTTTAAGGTATGGTAGAGCATGTAATACTGGCTTTGCAGCAGTAGGAATTCATCCAGTCATTGCAGAAATTCTAGATCATACGATTGCAGTAGGAACTCAAATCAAAATAGATATCCCTGGAAAAGGGGCAACTGTGGCATTTGTTGATTCAATCGATACTCCAACTGTCTGTCTCAATGACGGTAGTGTTGTAAAAATCCGTGATGTAAAACATGGACTAGAAATTAAAAATAATATTGAAAAAATTCTACATCTTGGAGATATTTTAATTTCATTTGGAGATTTTCTAGAAAATAATGCTCAACTAGTACCTTCAGCTTATGTTGAAGAATTCTGGATAGAAGAATTAAAACAAAAAATTGAAAAATATGATCCAAATAACCAGACTCTAAATCAATTTCTAAATAAAATTCCTACAATAGATGAAGCATTAAAAATTTCACTTGATTTTAAAATCCCACTTCATCCACATTATTTGTATTTCTGGGATAAAATTTCATCAGAAGATCTTCTCAAACTTTTAGAACCAAAAAAAGTCAATGAAACATCAATTGAATATTCTATTCAAGTTAAGAAAATTCTTGAAAACTTGGGAACTCCTCATAAAGTTGAAAATGAAACATTGATTTTAGAACATCAAGAAGCAAAAATTTTCTTTAATTTACTGTTTAGAGAAAAACCAATAATTAGTGATTTATCTATTCCAAAAATCTTGTCAGAATCATCAGGTATTCAAATTAGGAATAAATTTTCAACAAGTATTGGAGTTAGAATTGGAAGACCTGAAAAAGCAGCTCCGAGACAAATGAAGCCTCCAACACATGTATTATTTCCAATTAGTGACAAGGGTGGTCCTACCAGAGATTTACTAAAAGCATCTAGAACTGAGCATTTTTTTGCTAATATCATTAATCGTCATTGTACTCAATGTAATCAGCCTTCTATTGGAATTAGATGTTCTATTTGTGGTACTAAAACATCGATAACTTACAGATGTTCCAATTGCAGAGATACTCTTAATGAGCCATTTTGCGAAAAATGTAAGCGAAAAGCCCCAGCTCACTCTCATCAGGCATTTCCATTAAAAGCTAGATTACTTTTAGCTCAAGAAAAAATGGGAATCCGTGCAAAAGAGCCATTCAAAGGAGTCAAGGAATTAATCAATCAAGATAAAATTGCTGAACCATTAGAAAAGGGACTTGTAAGACAAAACTTTGGTTTAACCACTTTCAAAGATGGAACAGTAAGATGCGATGCAACAAATTCCCCAATTACTCAATTCAAACCATCTTGGATTGGAACATCTATTGAGAAGCTAAAGGAACTTGGATATTCTCATGATGTTGATGGAAAACCTCTTGAATCTATTGATCAAATTGTTGAAATTCGAATGCAGGATGTCATTATACCAAATGAAATCGGAAAATATCTAGTTAATGCTTGTAAATACATCGATGTTCTTTTAAAAAAATTCTATGGAAAATCTTCATTTTATAATGTTAAAAATAATGAAGAATTAATTGGACATCTAATAATTGGTTTAGCTCCTCACACGTCAGTAGGAATAGTAGGACGTATCATAGGATATACTGAAACTCATGTTTGTTTTGGAACTCCAAATTGGCATTCTGCAAAAAGAAGAGATGCTGATGGAGATGCTGATTCTATAATGTTACTAATGGATAGCCTTCTTAATTTCTCAAGACAATTTCTTTCAGATAGAATTGGTGGATTAATGGATGCACCGTTACTTGTTCAACCACATGTTTTACCACATGAATCTCAACCACAAGCACATAATCTTGAAGTTACAAAAATACTCCCTTTGGAATTTTTTGAATCTACATTTGAACAAGTAAAAGCATCCGATGTATCCTCAATTGAGATTATCAAATCACGCCTTGATACTGAAAGGCAATTCTATGATTATCATTTTACACATTACACTTCATCTCTTACTACATCCAAATCAAGAAGTGCATATTCCACACTAGGCTCAATGCTTGACAAATTTGATATGCAAGTTAGAAATGCTGAATTAATCAATGTTGTAAACCCTGCAGAACTTGTTTCAAATGTAATTTCAACTCATTTGGTTCCAGACTTGATGGGAAATCTTAGAGCCTATGCAAGACAAAGTTTCAGATGCACAGCATGTGGAAAATCATATCGTCGTATGCCTTTAATTCAAACATGTGTTTGTGGACATAAACTAATTGCCACAATTACTAGAGGTTCTGTAGAAAAATATTTGAAACTTGCAAAAAGACTTGTTGAGAAATATGATGTTGGTGAATATCAAAGAGGAAGAATTCATGCCTTATCTGATGAAATTGAATTGGTATTTGGGAAGAGTCGAGGAGATCAATCCTTACTTTCAGACTATTCGTAAATCTATCTTAATTTGACGTATTCGTAAGCACCTAATTTGTTATCAAAACAGAATTTAACTTTTTGAAAGTCTTTTCTGAATGCTTTAACTTTTGAAAGTATTTTCTTTGGATCTTTTTTATCAATTACAACTTGTTTTAGATAGGAAGCAATTTCTTGCATTTCATTTTTCTTCATTCCTAATCGTGTAATCTCAGAAACTCCTAATCTTATTCCACCAGGATGGAAATAGTTTCTTCCTGCTTTAATATCACCAGGAATTAATTGTCTGTTCACAATGATGTTTGCTTTTTCTAAATTAGCTTCTACTTTTCCACCATCAGAATAATCTAAAACATTAACTGCAATTTGATGTGATTCTGTAAAGCCTCGACTTTCACCTAATACTTTGAATCCCATATCACTTAATGCTTCTGCAAATATTTTGGCATTTTTGATTGCTTCAACGGCATAATCTTTTCCAAACTCTAAAGCTTCTGCAAATGCAACTGCTTTTCCGGCCATATGATGAATGTGATGGCTACTGGTAAGACCAGGGAAGGTTGCTTTTTTGATAACTTCTTCATGTTCTTTTGAACCTAAGACAAGTCCCCCTTGAGGACCAAACAATGTTTTGTGAGTACTCATAGTCATTGTATCTGCTCCTTCGCGTAAAGGATCCTGGAATTTTCCACCAGCAATTAATCCTGCAACATGAGCAGCATCATAATTGATATGCATATCATAACTCTTTAGAAAATCTGATAATTCTTTGACAGGATGAGGGAACAAGAATAATGAACCACCAAACATTGCCATTTTTGGAAGACGATTTTGTTTTTTGAGATCTTTAACTTTTTGTTTAGTTTTATCTACATTAATTGTCATTTCTTCAGCATTAAATGGATAAAATTCAATTTCTAATCCATGAACCAATCCAGCAGTTCCAGAATGCTCTTTTTTACCATGAGAGATATGTCCACCTGCTGGAATTGATGGTGCTAACATAATATCTCCAGGATTTGTAAATGCAGAATAAACTGCCAAATTTGCAACAACTCCTGAAATTGGTCTAACGTCGGCAAATTTTGCTTTGTATAATTTTTTAGCTAATTTCATACATTCAAACTCTACCTCATCGATGTAGGTACAACCAGCATAGACTCTTTCTCCAGGCCATCCCTCTGCATATCTATTTCCAAAATCAGAAATTATTGCTTCTCTGACTGCAGGACTAGGAATATTTTCACTTGCAATTAATGGAATCGAGTTTTCAAACCATTTGTGATGTTCTTTTAATTTTGTAAAAATTTTATCATAAGATTCTTTATTCTGGGATTTTGCCATATTTTGTATCTTGATTTTCCCAATTTAAAAACACCGATGTGATTTCAAAATCCTCGATCTGGATCTGGAAGGTATAAAAGGGGAATCGGGAGTTTTGGCATCTATGGGAATGCAAGCAACTTCAAAAGGCAACATGCCAGTTGTTTTGCTAAAGGAAGGCGGTACTGAAACTAAAGGACGAGAAGCCCAAAAAAACAATATTGCAGCAGCCAAAATTGTTGCTGAAATTGTTCATACTAGTCTTGGCCCAAGAGGTATGGATAAAATGTTAGTTGATTCCTTAGGTGACGTTACGATTACAAATGATGGTGCTACTATTCTAAAAGAAATTGATGTTCAGCATCCAGCAGCAAAAATGCTAGTTGAAATCTCAAAAACTACTGATAATGAAGTAGGAGATGGTACAACTTCTGCTGTTGTATTAGCAGGTGCATTACTTTCACAAGCTGAATCTTTAATTGATCAAGATGTACATCCAACAATTATTGTTGATGGATATAGAAAAGCTGCAAGAAAAGCAAAAGAATACCTTGAAGAAATTGCAGACACAATTACAGCCAATGATAAAATTATTTTAAATAAAATTGCAAAAACTTCAATGCAAACCAAACTAGTTAGAAAAGATTCTGATCAATTAGCAGATATTATTGTAAAATCAGTTCTTGCTGTATCAGAAAAAGATGGCGAATCTTTTGAAGTTGACATTGATGATATTAAAGTAGAAAAGAAAGCAGGCGGTTCTATCAAAGATTCTACAATTATTCAAGGTATTGTTCTTGATAAAGAAATTGTTCATGGAGGAATGCCAAGAAAAATTACTGATGCTAAAATTGCATTAATTAACACTGCATTAGAAATTAGTAAAACAGAAACTGATGCTAAAATTAATATTTCAAATCCTCAACAACTAAAATCATTTTTAGATGAAGAAAATCGAATGTTAAAAACAATGGTTGACAAGGTAATTGGTTCTGGTGCTAATGTAGTATTATGTCAAAAAGGATTAGATGATATGGCTCAACACTATCTTGCAAAATCTGGTATTATTGCTGTTAGAAGGATTAAAGAAAGTGATCTTACTAAACTTGCAAAAGCAACAGGAGCTAGAATAGTTACTAATCTTGATGATCTCTTTGAAAAAGATCTTGGTATTGCTGAAACTGTAGAAGAGAGAAAAATTGAAGAAGACAAATGGGTATTTGTTGAAGGATGTAAACATCCAAAATCAGTAACATTACTTCTTCGTGCAGGCTCACAAAGAGTGGTAGATGAGGTAGAACGTTCTGTTCATGATGCCTTGATGGTTGTAAAAGATGTAATTTTAAAACCTCAAATTGTAGCAGGTGGAGGCGCTCCTGAAACATTTGCAGCAACAAAAATCAGAGGTTGGGCTAAATCTTTAGAAGGAAGAGAACAACTTGCAGCAGAAAAATTTGCTGATGCATTAGAAGAAATCCCATTAACGTTATCTGAAAATGCTGGAATGGATCCAATTGATACTCTTACAGTTTTACGTTCTAAACAACAGAAAGGTGAAAAATGGACTGGAATTGATGTAATGAAAGGAAAGATTGGAAATATGAAATCAAGTGATATTATTGAGCCACTTGCAGTTAAACTTCAAATTGTTTCAGCAGCTGCAGAAGCTGCATGTATGATTCTTAGAATCGATGATGTTATAGCTACTCAAAAATCTGCAGGTGGACCTCCTGGTGGTGGAGAAGGCGGAATGCCTGGAATGCCACCTGGAATGGGAGGTATGGGCGGAATGCCACCTGGAATGGGTGGCATGCCTGACATGGGCGGAATGATGTAAATCATTTTGAAATCTTTTCAAACCTTTAATTGCTAAATCTATTTATGAAAAATATTGAATCAAACAACATCTAAAGCACTAACTGGATTCAAATACATTTACTTAATCGCATTCTTTACTTTACTTGCAGGATTATTTCATCCACTCATCACAAACAGTAGTTTTGATGGAGTGATTAGTGGAGTATTGGTATTGTTTGTAGGTCTTGCAGGAGGAGTTTTACTATACAGAGCTGCAACATCTGAAAGTAAAAGAGTAATTTTTCTAAGTAGTGGGTTTGCTTTAATGGCTATTTCATTATTCTATATTTTTCAGTTTACTGGAAGAGCTTAAACATCAAAGTAGAGATAAAATTCGTGTGGGTGCGGTCTAATGGCTATTTCTCGTTGATCTCTTCTTTCTAATTCTATAATTTTATCAATCACATCATTTGTGAAAATTGTGTTAAGGTATTTTCTATCACTTTCTAATTCATCTAATGCTTCTCCAAGACTTTTTGGAAGAACACCAATTCCTCTTTTTGCCCTATCGGATTTAGTCATCTTGAAGATATCATCACGAACTTCAGGTCCTGGATCCATTTTCTTCTTCACTCCATCCATTCCTGCTGCAGTTACAGCTGCAAATACAAGATATGGATTTGATGAAGGATCAGGTGCCCTAAATTCAAGTCTTTTAAGATTAGCATAATTTTTCCCTTTGAGATGTTTTGGAACTCTGACTATTGCAGAACGATTTCCAGAACTCCATGCAATGTATGCTGGAGCTTCATAACCTGGAACTAATCTGTGATACGAATTAGTTGTAGGATTACAAATAGCAGATAATGATTTTGCATGGTTAATGATGCCACCACAAAAATATCGTCCAAGTTGGCTTAATTCAATTTCATCTTCTGAATCATAAAATGAATTTAGATTATCCTTCCATAAACTAACATTAACGTGCATTCCAGAACCTGAATCCATAGCAATTGGTTTTGGCATCATTGTTGCAACTTTACCATATTTTTGTGCAACATTTCTAATAACAAATTTGTATGATTGTGCAGCGTCAGCAGCATTTGTCATCCGATCATATTTGATATCAATTTCACATTGACCTGCTGTTGCTACTTCGTGATGGTGATTATCACATAAAATTCCAAAATTTTTATTGAGAATATTTACACATTCATTTCTATATGGTGTAAGAGTATCTGCTGGAGTACTTGGGTAATATCCCTCTTGTAATCCCATAGGATAACCATCACCTGATTGATTCCATGGAGCTTCTTTTGATTCAATAGAATATGATTGACCTTTGTAAGGAGTTAGAACATCCCAATGCACTTTATCAAATACAAAGAACTCAACTTCTGGACCCCATGTACTAAAATCAAATCCCTGAGTTTTGATATATTCTTCAGCTTTTTGAGAAATTCCTCTCGGATCTCTTGATAATCGTCCTCTATCTTCTCCCCAATAGACATCACATAGTAGTCTAGCTGTTTTATTTTCAGTCATCCAAGGAATAATTGCAAATGTGTTTGGATCAGGTTTTAAAAGTAAATCTGAATCATTAATGTCAGCAAATCCAATAATCGATGAACCATCTAATTTTGGTAATCCATCTCTCATTTGTTCCGGAGTAAAGGTATTTGCAGAAATTGTAGTATGATGAAAATGACCTGTAAGGCCTGTAAATTGTAAATCGATAAACTGAATATCTTCATGTTGAATTCTTGAAAAAACTTCGTCTGATGAATATGATATTGGGATTGCTTTACCGTGGCTGACTTTATATGGCAATTTATACTTCAATCAAACACAAATACATCAGTCATTTAAGGATTAGGTAAGACATGTCAGAATCAAATCAAATCGATATCAATTCTTTACATCATACAGTATTGCGTGAAATTGAAGATGATTCAATTTTAGAAATTGATCCTAACTTTTACAGAAATCTAGCTGATTTCATTGGAAATTTACAAAAACAAGAATTTGATGGAATAGAAAATAAAATTAAAGATACTATGGTAGAGATGGTTATAGAATTAACATCATTATTAATAGAAATTAGACTAGATAAAATTTCAAAAAATTCTGATTTAGAAATAAGTTATTTATTAGATGAAGAAAAATTTATTCTTGATTCACAAGAAGATCAGAAAGAAAGAATAGAAATGATTGTATCGGCAACAATTAATGGAAAATCAAAATTTTTAGAATCATTAGCCCAGAATCACAAAACAAAAAAAATTGTTATTCGATTCCTACATGAAGTAGATGAAATTGTTGGTGCAGATCTTGAAAAATATGGTCCTTTTAAAACTGAAGATATAGCTACTATTCCGTATGAGAATGCTCAAGCTTTAATTGCGAAAAATGTAGCAACTAAGGTTCATTTGGAAGACTAAATAGAAATTATACCTTTAATCATTATAAAATATGTCTCATACCGGCGTTGAAGTGTTTGATTTTCTTCTTTACACAATTTATCCTGTAATTGGAATTTTTACAGTGGAAATTATTAGTAGATTAGTAAAGGCACCAAAATGGATAAAATTATGGACACAAGCAATTGTATCTATTGGTTTTGGAGTTTACTATTGGTTCATTTTACCAGCACCACAAAATTTCCCATTAACTGCAATGGTGATGTTTGCACTTGCAATAGCTTTGATTTATCAAGGAAGAAGAGCAAAAATTTCTCCTGACAAAAGTCCGTATTAATTTTAAAATCTTCTAAAAATTCGTTTCAAAATATTTGGTTTGTTACGTCCACCATCACGAATAACTTTTCTCTCTCCAAATCTTTTAGCTCTAATTTGACTGAGTTTTACACATCTATGTTCTTCAGGTAGTCTATGTTCTTCACAAAAAGGATCTTTGCAATAATTACATTGAAAAGGTAAATCAGTCAAGTCACCACAATAAGCGCATTTTTCAGACTGCATATTTTGTAATACTATTTTTCTTTTAATAAAGGTGCTATAGCGAGAAGCATAAGTTCGTGAATCATTTTCAATGCATTTCAGTTTGATTATTCACATTTACCTTGGTAAAATCCACTAATCGCTAGTTTTTCGATGATTTTTAGTTCACGAACTTTGTCTCTTCGCTATAGAATTTTGGCTTCCTAGAAATCATCAACCAAACTAATGAAATGACACACATTCTGTGACAATTACAAGCCAACACTCGATACGACAACTCTTTTGTTTTCATAGTATCATCATACGATTTGATTTCAGAATCAAATCTTCTTTTTACCACAGAAAATATCGTCTCAGTTTTATTTCTCTCATGATATAGCGTTTCATCAAATTCTCTTTTCATTGATTTTCTATATTTTCCATGCATATCTGAAATCAAATTATCTCCCCTAACTGGAATCATGGAAATAACATTTTCATCTCTAATCATCTTGTGTATTGGTTCTGCATTGTATCCTTTGTCCAATACCATAATCTGCATTGCAGTAACATCAAGCATTTATGAAAATAGTTTTGGGAATTGCTTGATATCATGAGATACTGATGGTGCTGAATCACTACTGCACAAATAAGCTGTGTTTTCATATCTGATCCTGCTGAGCATTTTGTAAATCCTTGTTTTATTTCAAATATTTCTTTACAAAAAATTAAAAGATGTTTATCTTGATGTCTAACTCCAAAAATTTCTTTTGCGATTCTTTTTGATTTTTCTTTTTTATGAATTTTGCTTGCAAAAGAATATCTTCCGTTAAAATAAAATAAAATCCAATCATTTTTGTTTATATTTTTCCAAATTTCCAAATTCTTCAATGATAAAGTAAAATTCCAGACAGGGATTGAAACATTATTTTTTATGTTAGTATTATTTTTGTCAATATTTTCAATAAATTTATTCTTGAAAGATTCCTTTTGATATGGTCCTATGGAAGTTAGAAAAATTTGTGTTTTTATTGACATTTGTTATTTCCTGTTTCATCCAAACATATTGATTTTATTCTAAATGTATTATACCATCAAAGTTAATAGATCTCTGGAATTTGTTTTGACAATACATCCTCATCAGGTCTCTTATAATTTATGATCGACTTGCTTTCCAATTCTTTTACTTTGGCCAACCTAGACTCAAACTCTGTTTCGCTGTCAATTTTTATAGCAATATGCCTTGCAGATGGGTTGTTTTTCTCAAGATGTTCTGCCAAAACACAATTTAATGCCTTTCTAATTATCAAATAGAATTTTTTCATGAATCCAATAGTGGAAGAATCAAGTAGTATATAATTTTCAGCTCGGACACGTTGATATAGATCAGGCATATCCGTTAAGAGATTTTTTAAAACTTCAGGTTTTATAGATTTATTTATTACATCTTCTCGAAATTTTTTCATTTCATCAGATGCAATAACATCTAATGTTGGAGGATTAAGCAATTCTAAACTATTTTGTATTTCGCTACTGATTTGTTTTGATTCATTTAATGTTTCAGGACTCATATTGTTTATGATATTTATCGCAGCATTTCTTTTCATATCTGAAGCTTTATCTCGAATCAATTTTATTATATTCAGAGTATCTTCAATAGGATTATTTGGATCTGCCATACGAATCGGCATATGTTTCATCCTGAAAGCAATTTCCATATCCCAGTAATATTTGATAAATCTAATGGCAATAAAATCAAGTTCAAGTTTAATCCCACCAGCTTCATGATGAATCCATTCTCGTCCAATAAGATTATGATCGTCGTATTTTCCAATATCGGTTAAAGCCCGAAGAAATACAGGCTTGTACGTACTGGCCATGTTTCCTTTTTTGAAAAAATCATTGAACATGTCGATGAATTTAAAATATTTGTCAACATTATCAACGTCAAATGTATGAGACATTGATTGCAACTAATTGTTCAGATATTATAAGTTGATCAGATCCCAAAACCGGCTACATAGAAATCATCAAGTTTTTACTCATTTGTAACACAAAACAGATCATCTTGATCAATGGGCTTCCTAGAAATCATCAGAATTTTAGCATATTGTAGAACAAATTAGCCATCCAGATCCATGAACCATCAAACATTTCTCATTTTATGAAAAACAAATACCGACGTATGATTTCCCTCATGCATCAGATTCTAAAGAAATGCAATGTTTCCATTGTTTTTGTATCCCAAATCAAAGCATACATTTTCAATACACCAGCACATCATTTCACTAGTCCTTAGACAGTACGAGTCAAAAAGCTACGAGTCATTTGTGGAATGGCTGGATGTTGCAACTGAGATTGTTTTACAATTACAACTAATAACAATTCCACATTTTACAACACTGCAAAAGGCAGCAGCTCGAATCAGCAAGGGAACATTACATGTTGCAATTGGCAGGTTTATCAGAATCTTATCCCCTAGAAAAATATTTGCAGGAATTGATGCGACAGGATTTGAAAACAGACATGCTACGCCATACTATTTCTACAGATGAATCTCAGGCATTCATTTACAAAATGCTCAGCAGGATCAGATATGAAATCCCAGCTTATTTGTGCAGTTGTTATTCAGCATCATCCAGTATCACATGATATCAAGCATTTCCCAAAACTATTTTCACAAATGCTTGATGTTACTGCAATGCAGATTATGTCATTGGACAAAGGATATGATTCAGAACCAATACACAAAATGATTAGAGATGAAAATATTATTTCTATGATTCCTGTGAGAAATAGAGACTGTCTGATTAGTAGAACAAAAGGAAGGTACAGAAAACTAATGAGACGAGAATTTGATGAATCATTGTACCATGAGAGAAACAAAACTGAGACGATATTTCTGTGATAAAAAGAAGATTTCATTCTGAAATCAAATCGTATGATGATTCCATGAAAACAAAAGAGTTGTTGTATCGAGTGTTGGCTTGTAATTGTCACAGAATGTGTTTGATTTCTTTAGTTTTGATTATGATTTCTAGAAAGCCTCTTTTTTAGATTCAAAGCGATTCCAAAACAAGCCCAAAATTACACCAATAGAAATCCAAAAAGAAGAAACACCAAGTACAGACATTAATCTGAATTCATTTACCAAATTCATTGGAGCAGTAATTTCATCCGGGTT
>JARPSM010000006.1 GCA_029782475.1 Nitrososphaerota archaeon | reverse complement strand
CCATATCTTTCAATGGAATGTTTGTCGATTGCAACAATGATTGGTTTTTTGAGATAACCTAGTTCTTTTATCTGTGCAATGGTGGCATCAATTGCATTAGACATTGTATCTGCATCTTTTCTTCAGGAATTGTTCGAATTCTGTCTCTGATCCATTTCCCGCATGGATTTGACCATTTTGTTTTTGATGCCAGCATCTTCATTGTGGATTCTGCATAGGCGTTATTGCAGCACATGACTGTAACTCCATGAATAAAATCCATTATGGTCCATCTTGAATTGCTTTTTTGTGAGCATTGAACTGGTATGATTGTAGAGATTATTTTGGTGACAATGTTGTATGCGGCACTTGATTGTATGTTTTTTTGTATCTTGGTGTTAATTGTTGCCTTGTGCATTAATTACTACTGAGGCACACTCGTATCTAGATCGTTTGATCTGAATAATTTGAGGAATTGAATTATTATTTTGGATAATACGGGTTACTTTTCCATCTACTGGTGATTAAAAAGTAGACACAAGTCAAACTTCATTTTTATATCTTTTACTGAAACTACCGTGTACAGTTACTAAATGTACTACACTTGGAACAGCTGCTAAAAGAAGCATCAAAGTGTATTCAATTCCAGTTATTAGAAAAAGCAAATGTTCAGGATGATCATCAGTTACAGGAATATGAAATGATGCATCTCCAAGGACACCAAAGACCACAGCTACAGTTCCTAAGTAAATTCCCAAGGCTTCTTTTCCTTTTTCAGTCAAAAACGAGGTAAAACGTTCTTTCCAATCAACATTGATTAATGAACCGGGGCGACCATCAATCAATATTGCATCATATTGTTCAAAAATGTTAGTACAATGATTGTAATGTTCTTCTCCACGTGGAACAGATATAGTGATGTTCAATATTTTTTGGTCACCATTTAGATTATGTCTATTTGCCAACTTTGCACCCATTTCGGATACGGTATACTTGATACTTCTCAAAGTATCGAAAAGAGGAGCAATTTGATTACCAGGTATCGTTAATCTAAAAAGAAAAGTCCCCATTTTATGATTGTGTTACCATGTTCTATAAGAGTCTACTAGGAATAATGTTCGTCGTAGGATATAGAAAAAGATTCGATACCAAATGCAGGTGAATCAATTTCATTTAATTTAGATTCTACCTTAGACAAATCTTCCTTTGTTCCAGAAAATTGTATTGTTAGATCTGAAGCACCACCTTTATTCTGTGCCGGCATAACTTTATCAATTTTCATTCCAGAATCAAGGATTCTATGTTTTACTTGATAATGAGTTGTAAGACATGCACGTTCATCCATAGAAGCCATTTTTTCAATATGACTTTTTGTATAGGTTACAAAAACATATCCAGTTATTTTCGTTAGTAAACTCATTGTATTCACCTATAATTTATTCTCCATATTATATGAAGTATCCACAAAATTACAAATAGTGATAACGTTACTAGTCATGACGATGTTTGAAAAAACTCGGGGCACCATATTAATCGTTCTAATCATAGGTACACCTAAGAGAATATGACTAACAAAGGAAGTTGTTATTTTTGAACAAACACGGTTCAAAAAATAAAGAAGAATTAAAAAATTCTAAATTAAGCACATCTCATTCTATACTCATAGAATGATATCTATGAGTGCTCCCAATTGTGCTGCAATTCACAAAAAACCAATTATTTGTTAATTCGAAATTCAGTAGATGGAAAAATAATTCGTTTGGCTCAAAAAAATGATCAATTCCTCAAATTATCAAGATAAAAAGATCCAGATACAAGCATCATGTGCCTATTTTATTGAAATAATTGTTGTGAATCAGTTGAGATAGGGGAAAATATTATTTGAAATACAAAGAATGGTTTACTTTTACATCTACTGATAATATCACTATAAACATTCCAAGTGTGATAATTCCTGAAATTTTATTTAATTTGTCTTTTGTAGCCATAGATAACTTTGCTGATTTTTTATATTTATTAAATATCCCAATAAAATTAATTTTTATCCACATGAATTACATTCAAATTTCTTTTTAGATTGATGAGCTTTTTCCATATGTCGTAATGTTCTTTGTGAATCTGAAAACTCCATATCGCATTTTGGGCAAATATTGCCTACAATGATTTCTTTTTTGCGTGAAAGTAATCCCATATTTTTTTATAAATTATTTATAATAAAACTCTTTTATCATGTTGAAATTTATGTTAAATTCCGTATTTCAAGAAAAACAGAGCCTGAAAACCAAATAGCAATTAATTTAAGAATCAAAGTGTCATTTTTTATTATGGTCCATTATTTTATCAATAAAATAAAACGTATTTCAAATAGACCTTCTAATTGTGTGAATTGCAATGGATTAGATCTTAAACCTGATGCTGTTTTAGCTACCATTGGACCATCTGAGAAAAATGCAGACTATGTTTTTTCTGTCTTATGCCTTTCTTGTGAAACTTTGATGATAGTTACAACTCACTCAGAATTAGTAGTTGGAATTCACCATACAGTTGGAAATCAAGTAACAATGCGTAACTCTTGAAAAAGTACATTTTCATGAAAAGAACAACAATGAAATACTGAAATTATGTATAGTTATACATGGCTGTAATTCTTATTATTCCGATCCTCATTGTTACAATTATTGGATTATCTAGCTATCTTGCTTATCGATTTTTAATTTATGATTTGTATTGTAAGAGATCTGTCAATAAATCATTGCAAAAATATAATATTAAAAAAACTCCTTCTCAGATAATTAAAGAGTATTATGAAAATAAGGGTGAGAACATTTCACATCGAGAAATTCAACACCTTGAAAAAAATTATAGACAAAATGAGCCTGATCAATTCCTTGCAATGTATGATGCAATTAGAGATTATCAAAAAGATAAAGAAAACAACTAGTTTTTCAAGTATCTATTACTCTGTTGGGATTTGAATGAATGGAGTTCCGCCTTCACCTACTACTAGAGGCAATTTACCATCCCATGCTTGAATTTTTAACCATTCAAAATAATTTGGATTTTGAGCTAATGCTTGATTGATGATAGCAATTGCTTCTGCTTCACCTCTGGCTTCGGCAATATTTGCTGCTGCAAGACCTTCTGCTGTGGCTTCATGTTGTCTGGCTTCTACTTCGATTCTACGCAAGTCATTTTCTGCCCTTAGTGCATTTTGTTCTGCCTCTACTTTAGATTCAATTGCTTTGTTGAATAATATGGAGAATTCAAAATCTGTGATTGAGATTACCTCTGTTACGATATCAAATTGATTTAATCTCTCTCTAATTGCATCCTCGATATCTGATTTTACTAGTGGTCTTTTTGTAATTAATTCTTCAGCATTATAATTTGCAGTTACTTGTTTTACTGTTTCCTCAATAGCTGGCTGAATAACCCTATTTTCATAATCTAGGCCGATTTCTTTGAATAATACGTGAACTCGTTCTTTATCTGGATGATAGTTTACAGTAACTGTCGTCTCTACTGATTGAAGGTCTTTTGATGCACTTCTAGTATCTTTGTCATATTTTAGAGTACGAACTTCCATTTGTACAATATCGTCTTGGAAAGGAATAAGGAAATGAATACCCTCATCTAGTGGAGGAGCTGAAAGATCAACTGCATTCCAATGTAACAGTACACCTCTGTTACCTGCATCTACAATTTTAACTGATGCTGAAATTATAACGCCGATAATAATTAGAAGAAGAATTGCAATTAGAACTGTCTTCATTGGACCCATATTGACATTAACTTTGGGAGATTGGTACTTTGACAATGTTTTTAGTATCTGCCTTCTATTATTATACTAATCTAATGAGAATTAGTTTGTACCAAGTTTTCACTCTTAACAAATTTATGCTATTTATACATGAAATAACCCATGGCAGAACCTGACCTTTCATGGATTTATATCCTAATTTTCATGGCAATCCCTCTAGCTAGAATTATCCCACGTCTTTTAGCAAAAAGAGGTATAGGAAAAAGTTTCATTCAACCTCAGCAATCAAAACCATTTGAACCTAGTTTTGTTAAACCTGCTCAAGAACCTTCACCGGAATCTTTTGAACGTAAAATAGATTCCTCAAAACCTCAAACAAAAAATAATCTTGTTTTAGGTGCCCTTAATCGAGGTTCGAAATCTTTTGAAAGTCTTCAAAAAAACACTGGATTAGATACTAAAGATCTTGATGCAATTTTAGAAGATTTAGAAAAAAATGGTATGTTGAAGGTAGTTCAAAAACAGGGCATGTTTGGCCCAAAAACTGAATTACATCCAACTGATAAGGGGTTTAAGGAATATTATTCTTAGATTTTTAGATCAGATTTTTTCAATCTCTGTCCATTCTTATTTCCAAATGGTAAAAATAGAATGGTATTAATTTACAATCACTGTAAACTAGTGGATGCCATTTCGTAAAGTAGCCGTTGCAATCATCACTCCAACTCATACTAAGAAATCTTTTGAACTTGGTCTCGAAATGGCTAAGAAATTTGATTCAGAATTAACTGTGATAGAATGTATGTATAAAACTCCACCAAAGTTTTATTTTTTTGAAACAAAATCAGATAAAAAAACAACACAAAATCAGATTACAAAACTTAACGCAGAATTAGAAAATTGGAAAGTGGTTGCTCAGAAACAAGGAATCCCTATTAAGACAAAATTAGCATTGACTGATAATATTTCTCATTGGGTAATTGATTATGTTAAAGAAAACAAAATTGATTTGTTAATTGTGGACTATCCAAAACTATCCATGGAAGAAATTACACTTTTTGATGACATCATAAGCATAATTCATCACAAATCCCACTGCCATCTTTTAACAACAAAACCTCAATAAATTTTAGAATAAATCTTAACAGAAAACCATCTATCATTATTTTCTATTTTTTTAGAAATTATTTCTTTTGGTATAATTATTGTAAATGTAGTTGGTTTTGTAGATATTGAAATTGAACCTCCGTGTTCTTCAATGACTGATTTACAATAAGGCAAACCTAAACCTGTTCCTGATGATTTTGTAGTAAATAGAAAATCAAATATTTTTCCAAGTTTTCTGATGGAATCCCTGGTCCATTATCTTGGATTTCAATAATATTTTCATAACTATTTTTGGAAATTTTTAAATAGATTTTCCTTCTTTTTCTAATGCATCAATTCCATTGGAAATAATATTCATTAAAACAACTTGAATTTTATCAGGATCACATTGGATGGTTTCATCATCATCAGATCTTACAATCTGTATTTTATTTGGAATATCGATATTCTTCAAAGTTTCATTTGTCAAATCTCTAAATGAAATATTTTTCAAATCCAGAGGTTTGTTTTTAACACAAGTCAATACTTCTTCAATTTGTTTTTCTAAATTTTCAGATGTAGATTTTATTCTATCCAATCTTTCTAATGATGCATGAATCATTGGCTAGAATACTTTATGAACACCATGTCAATTGACTATGTATATGAAATATCATAAAATCAGTCTTGGTCTTATTACAATAATTGTGATTTTTGGGTTTATCGTGCCTTTTGCAACAGTTGCACATTGTGATTCCATTCAAGTTTTTGATGACAGTTGTTTTAGACTTGGTGGCTCCTCAACAGATTTTATCAAACTTGCAGGTGCTGAGATTTACTATGATTACTTGATTTACTATGTGAATCCAAATCTAATAGAAAATCCAAATGTCGATGATGAAGTTTTTAACATATATGGAGACATTCCAAAAGAGTTCCCTAACAATATCACTTTAAAATACGATGATAAACTGAATCGCTTTCAACTTGAACCAAGATCAGTACTGATCAACCTTGCTCACAATTCAACTGTAACTGTTTTCAACGAATCAAAACTGAGTTATAATATTCTCTCAAGAAATTTTGGGAACTACCAGCTATTTGGAACGGCAGAGCCAAATAATTTTTGGATTGGTAATTTCACTAATGTTGGATTGTACACATATCAATTAGAACCAATAAGTGAACATGACAATAGAGCAACATCATTTAGAATATTTGTAATTGATGAACCTATTGAGGATATTCCAAAATCTATTAGACATAATATTGCCTGCCAACTTTTTGAAATTGACTATAAAGAATACCTCTACTCGACTGGAATGAGTTGTGGAGGATCTGATAGTGAATCAATATCCGTTGATTTTCATAAATCCTTGAGAGGGGCAAGTCCTGAGTTTAAACAAGAATTTCTTGATAAAATTTCACAGAAGGCAGGATTTTTAGAGCCAGAGATTACTTTTGATTATGATGACAATAAACGTCATTGGAGTATTCCATTTCCATTACTAACAATGGAGGTTTCTTTGGCAAAATGATGGATGATTTTTATATCAACACTCAGATATTCATTCTTGCAATTTACATGGTAATATCTTCTGTTGTAGTTGGGGTTATCGTATCTAAATTCAAAAAAACAAAAACTGACAGGCGATTCATAATTGGTGGGCTGTGTGGAATTGCAGCATCTTCTTTGTTATTTTTTGGAACTGCATATGTCTTGACTTTTTCAGATGTTTGTTGTGAGATGGAGATGGAAGATGATATTGGCAAAACATTCTTTTCCTTATTGAGGTTTTTATCTACGCCATTTGCACTTGTTTCAACATGTTTTTTCTATAGGGGTCTGTCTGAAAAATTTAATAAAAAATACATCATTGAGACATCTGTTTTGTTGGTATTAGTATGGATGATGTTCATTTTTACGTAGATATTTTGAGGTTTAATTAGAAAATGAAAACTAGGCTTTAGAATCAATCAAAGGAAAGAAAAATAATTTATTTTATAATCGAATTATTTCTTTTGAATGCATTTGGAATGATTCCTGTAGGAATAATAGGTGCATATACTGCAGAACCTATGAAAATTACAACCTCTCAGATACTTGAAGATGGAACCATAGAAGAAAAACTTACTAGTGAAATATACTATCATGAAAAATTGTCTGAAGGACTTCAAAATCATGTCTATAAATTTTTTATCTACTCGTTACCCGTCACTTTGACAGGCTATTTTTTGTCAGTGTTCCTGATTTTTCGTATGATTATGTTGGAATCCTAATGTAGGTTTTATCTATCATTTCAATTCCTCTGGCGATGAAATATACTTTAAAATTTTTACTTTGGAAAAGATTTGTATTTGTTTACTTTATCGCAGTGCAAATCTCTGGGATGTGGGCATTATCACATGTTAATTTTGAATGTATTTCTTTTATTGATTATCCAAAAGACCTGGACCACCATGTGAAATTTAGAAAATGAAGACTAGACTTTTGATAATGATTGGAATAGTCATGTTTACTATTCTGATAGTATTGTTTGGTGCAAGTATTACTCATAGTTACATTTACAATTAAATTTGGTTAGTAGATGGAGATGATCCTCCTGAATGCATGAAAATGTATACCAATACTTTTGCTTGTCCGCATACTGATGCTGAATACTATCATGGATTCTATTGGTCAAGTCACATAATGGATATTATCATTTGGAGTACAGGAATTGTCTTTGGAATAAAACTTTACAGGAAAAAAACAAACAACATTACAAAAAAATCATTCATCATTATGGTATGTCTTATTGTGTTAGTGATATCGCTGATTTTTTCTATTGGTCATTTTAGGACTCAAAGTTACTATGAAGGTACATATGATTTTGTGATGTTTGATTGCTTTGATGAGCGTGCCCCTAATCCAACTTTGCATGCTGCAATAATATATCAAAATGATACTCATGTTATCGATAACAAAAATTGTCAATGGGAATTAAGAAAATGAAAACTAGGCTTTTGATAATAGTTGGAATCGTAATGGCATTAGGATCTGTATCTACCTTTGTAACTATTGATTATTTTGATAACTTATCCTTTAATCTATTTTCTGATGTATACCTTATCAACTTCAGAGCGTATTGAATCATTGTGAAGAAAAGAAAACTGGAAATGATGTGTATGCAATTGGACGGCATTATTACAATGACACTCATTATATTAGAGTCTATGCACAATCAACTATAAATCAATAATTTTTTCACCTTACAGACATTAACGTTGCAAACACTTTACAAATTAAAATAAGATTTGATCCAAACAAAACAAATTACTGTCAAGTCACATGGATCTGCTAATACAA
>JARPSM010000004.1 GCA_029782475.1 Nitrososphaerota archaeon | reverse complement strand
CAATACTTTGCAACAAGAGCAAGAATGGCATACCATCCTGCTGATAAAAGATTTGGAACATTTAGTGGAATCAATATGACAGTTGACGGCGTTGATGCACCAGCACAACAAACACCAACTCCAGAACCACCACCAAAGCCTGCAAAAGGCAAGCTTCCAAAGGGCATGGAACAAGTACAGAAATCACCGCCACAACAACAGTCAACAAATGTTGCTGATGATGGAAAGTCTAGGGGAGATAAGCTTGCAGACTATGAAGCAGATTACTTGCAAAGACTAGAACAACAAAAAATAGATGAAGAAAAAGCCTTTGATGAATTACTAGAAGCAGAATCTAAAGCACGTTCTACAGCTAGTAGAGGTACTTTGCCAAAAGGATTTGAACCAAAACCTGAAACTGAAGCACCAAAAGCATCTAGAGGTACTTTGCCAAAAG
The DNA here is from genome assembly GCA_029782475.1 of Nitrososphaerota archaeon. Taxonomy (GTDB): domain Archaea; phylum Thermoproteota; class Nitrososphaeria; order Nitrososphaerales; family Nitrosopumilaceae; genus Nitrosopumilus. The sequence continues at coordinate 4,977 of JARPSM010000004.1, read as the reverse complement.
GTTTCTAATCTATTAACAATCTTTTCTTTTACTTTTTATTTTAAATTTAGAAAATCTTTTAGAACTTCTTTAGAATGTCCTGCGGGTTTTACCTTGGGATATATTTTGAAAATTTTTCCTTTCTCGTTTACGAGAAATGTACTTCTCATTACTCCCATGTATTCTCGTCCCATGAATTTCTTCTTTCCCCAAACACCAAATGCATTTGAAACTTCTTTATCTACATCTGCTAATAATGGATATTTGATTCCCATCTTGTCACAGAATTTTTTGTGAGAGTCTACATCATCTGGACTTACTCCGATAATCTCAATTTCCTCTTTTTGGAATTTTTTATAATCTTTTGAAAATTCATCTGCCTCTATAGTACATCCTGGGGTGAAATCTTTTGGGTAAAAGTAGATGGCATGTTTTTTGCCCTTAAAATCGCTGGACTTTACCTTGTTTCCATTTGCATCATTTACTGCAAATTTTGGAACAGAATCACCTTCAGAAACCATATGTTCTCAAATGAAATCATCTGTAATTAATTACTTTTTGAGATCAATAGATCTGAAATTGAGGTCGAATCTTTTATATGGATATATGCGAGGCTTTTGCTCATGGTTAGTCCTAAAAGTTGGCTTGCAGAAGCAATTTCGACATTTGCCTTGGTCTTCTTTGGTCCATTGGCTGTAATTCTTGCAGCATCCGTTTTTGGAGAAGGACTATCTATTGAAGCAATAATTATGATATCCTTAGGTCATGGTGCAGCAATTGCATTAATGGTCTATGCATTCGGACATATTTCCGGCGCTCACATTAACCCTGCAGTAACAATCCCTATGATGATTACAAAGAAAATTGGAATTAAAGATGGAATTGCATATATTATATTCCAAATTATTGGTGCAATTGTAGCAACTGGTACTTTGGTTGCATTGTTCCCTGAGATTGGAAAACCTGTTTTCTGGGGTGCTCATGGAGGTCCAAGTGCTTTACTTGGCGGCAGTATGATGTCTGGATTAATAGTTGAAATTATCTTGACATTCTTTTTGGTTACTGTAATCTTTATGACTGCAGTTCATAAAAAAGCCCCAAAGAGTGTATACGGTGCAACAATTGGTGGAATGATATTCTTACTTCACTTGGTAGGTGTTCCTTTAACTGGTGCATCCATGAACCCTGCAAGATCATTATCTCCAACATTATTCTCAGGTGATACAGGACTATGGGAAGTACAATGGCTCTACTGGGTAGGTCCAATCGTCGGTGGTATCATTGCAGGTTTGATAATGAATTACATCTATACCAAACCCGCAGAAAAAGAAGCATAATCCGGTTCTGTCGGATTATCGGGAGCTGGATTTTATTCTGATTCATTTTGCCATAGCCATGCTTCTTATTCTCACCTCTCAAACCTGACAAGGTGTAATAATGTCTCTTTAGCTTGTTGCATGGACTGTATAGTAAGATTCTGTTTGAGATACGATTGATACTGCCATCGGCTCTAGGCGTGTTATGGTCTAATTCTAGATACCTAGAATCGTCAAATATTCTATTACACCCTTGACATTTTGAGCCTTCTTGTTTTAACAGATATTCTGCCATTTCAGCCCTTGCTCATTTTGTAACTGACGGACTATCTGCATACAACAAGGCAAGTAAGAAAGTATTTGGCAAGAAAACAAACCATATACTGTCGATCAAAAGTTCTTGAGTGTAAGCGGGCTTTTACTGATAAACTTTATCACGTCAAGTTCCGGACGCGCCGTCCTGAAATATTCTGATGGTATCATGGAGTTAGTCCGGCATTTCAAGAAAGTTGCAATAATTATGGATAACGCGCCGCAACACAAGGCACGCATTCTCCAAGAATTTCTGGATGGGAATTCAAATGTAAAGGTCATATGGATGTCCACTGCAACACCTGAGGTCAGTGTGATAGAGGAGGAGTATTGGCACCAGGCAAAGCGCGATGTCCTAGTGTCTGAATACATGCCACAATTGGGGAGATGCGTCATGATGTATTGCAGAACCGTCTCCTTGTCAAACCGGTCATACGTTCTAAAGAACTGTCTGCCGTCTGTTGCAATGGGAGCCGTATGCCACCACACCACCATGGTATATCAAAGAAACAGAAGATAGGAAATCAGTATTTCAGACATTTTGTTATTTGTTGTCTCATTGTGGCATTCAGAAAGGATATCAGGCAGTTACATGGTTTGGAAATCTCTCTTATAGCAAATTGCCAGTTGAAAAAGAGCCTAGAATCACAAAATGTCCTCTTTGTAACGGTGAATTTGAAGAAATTTACTATGAAGAACCAATTCATCCCATAATACCGCCTGATAAGCACTTTGAGGGAACAGTAGATGGTGAAGGATGGTATCCTGTATTTACTGTAGAGTATGAAGAACCCAAGTACGAATATGCTCCAACTAGAGATTTAGATGAATTATTGAAAGGATTGACCATAAGTAATCAGGGTAGTTGAATATATGGGAATAAGATTTCATGATGTTTTCAATTAGATAAAGAATTAATGCAACTACTGACGATTTAATCTATGGCAGAATATGATATGGAAGATGCTATAAAAAAAGCAGAAGAATTTCTTGAAGAACATCATAGTACAATTGATCTAAAATCTTCAGAAATAGATAATGGAGTATGGCAACTAATTTTTGATGTGGGTTTTTTGAGTCAACAACTCAAAGAAGTAAAGGTAAATGCAAATTCAGGGAAAGTAGTGGGTTATACTGATGCAGATTTTGATGATGAAGATGATGACTAATGTCTTCAAAAATAGACGCCACAGATAATGAACCCGACAAATATGCAGGAATGGTTCTACATTATAGTCATAATGCAGAAAATTATCTAAAAGTAAAAGATTATCATAAAGCAAGCGAAATGATGTGGGGGGCTATGTCATGTGTTCTAAAAACAGTAGCTGCAAAAAGAAACAAGTCTATCGATGGACATAGAGCACTTGGGAAATTTGCCATAACATTAGCTAAGCAAGAACAAGATAAAGAGATATTTTATTCATATTCTCTTGCAAATATGTTACATCAGAATTTCTATGAATCTAATTTGGATTATTTTCTAGTTGATGCAGTGTGTCGAGACGTAGCAAAAACGATTGGGAGGCTAATGAAAAAAATGGGGTATAGTGCACCATGACAGAATTTACAAAATTAAAAAAATACATTCAAGAATAGTGGAAATTAATGGAGTTTGAATGATACCTAAATCGATTATTGAAGAATGGATGTTTAGTACAGTTAGAATAATCACTACAGATGCTCTAGATAGAGAATGGGTTGCAACAGGTTTTATTTTTGGTTATCCTGTTGAAGAGGGAAAATACATTCCATTCCTAGTAACCAATCGACATGTAATTGAAAATCAAATGTCAAAAGAATTGCATTTTATTGCTGAAAAAGATGGAGAGCCTGATTTAGAAAATACCCTCACATTACCAGTACCTATCTTAGAATCACATTGGTATTTTCATCCCAATTCAAAAGTGGATGTTGCAATAATGCTATTTGGAAGGGTAATATCTCATGTAAAAGAACAAGACAAATCTATTTTCTTTAGATTTGTTAATGGAACTCTAATTCCAAAAAAATCTGATTACGAAGACATTGATGCAATGGAAGATATTTTCTTCATAGGATATCCTGATGGATTATATGATAAAAAAAATAACACTCCAATAATTCGAAAAGGATCAACTGCTACACATCCAAATTTAGATTTTGATGGAGAACCAAAATATTTGATTGATGCAACTGTTTTTGGGGGTTCCAGTGGCAGTCCTGTCTTCATTGTTGACAACAACATACATTGGGGAAAAGTAACTCGGAAACCACAAGACTCTAGAATATTGTTTGTTGGGATAGTAGCTAAAAACAAACGTTTACCACAAATAGTACAATTAGAATCTGTAGAAAATGAAACTGATGCAAAGTCTGTAGAAAATGAAAATACATCTGAAGTTCCTGTAATTCATGAGAATTTTCATTTGGGAGTCGTATTCAAACCCCATACAATTATGGAAACTATTGAAACTGCTGCTGAAAAATGGAAATTTAAAAAAATTCTTGAAGTGATGGAAAAAAGGAAAGAAAAAGAAAAAGAGGAATAAGATTATGGTTGCAAAAGAAATTACCCCTGCAGGTGCAGTTCTCAGTATAATTACATTTTTTCTAATGTGGCAAGCAGGTCTATTTGATCAAATTGGTAATAATGCAGAAAATTTATCTGATTCAATTCAAACAAATGCAGAAAATATCAAAGAAATAGATTATTCCAGTTTGCTAGAATCTGGAAAAACAGTTTGTAATATTGACGATATTGTACTTGAAAAAATCGTGGGTGTTTAGGTCCAAATCACAAATATTTTCTCAATTGTGTCCCTAAATCCAGTCCCTGGTATTGCCAGGTCATCATGCAAGTCATGATGTTGGCAAACGTCACCATTCCTGTCTCGTTTCGAAGACAGCCTCTGACCTTTCTTTGCATGACAACATATGTCATTGCCTGCTCTGCAGCATTGTTTGTGGGTGGAACTCCTCCCGGATACAGCAGAAAAGTAAACAGATCTGTTCCTGCATTGCGTATCTTTGTATGGAATTTTTTAAATGACTCGTCATTCTCACACTCGTACTCTAAGAGAATCAAATCCAGTTCCTTGATTGCAGAATTATACAGACGCCGATTCGGTTTTGTTATCTCTTTTGCAGTAATGCGTGCAAAGATCTTTTTGATTTTATCGTAGAATTTCTTTGAAGATTCTGTTTATAATTGAATCCAGACATATTTTGTCTCGCGCAACATGTGGGCGGCCCAGCATCGCTGCCGTTCTTTAAATCCATTATACCCTGCGTATCCATCACATGTAATCGGTATGTCCCAGTACGGATAATATTGTTTAATTATCGATGCAGCACGCGTCGTCTCGATGCTAACTGATACAGTATCATC
>JARPSM010000002.1 GCA_029782475.1 Nitrososphaerota archaeon | reverse complement strand
TCCATCATCCATAGCACCATCCATTCCATCATCCATAGCACCATCCATTCCATCATCCATAGCACCATCCATTCCATCATCCATAGCACCATCCATTCCATCATCCATAGCACCATCCATTCCATCATCCATAGCATCTTTTTCTTGAACTATAAGCAAACCCTCCATCCAAGGATGTATTATGCAGAAATAATCAAATTCACCAACTGTATCTACTGTATATTCGGCAGATTCGTCAGATGCCAAAAAACCAGAATCAAATACCCCACTAAGACCATCATATGGTGTTCCGCCAGTAAATGTGTGTGCCACTATATCTGTATTTGAAAAGATCACTTTACCACCAACATCCACTGTTGCAATTTTTGGAGTATAACATCCGTCAAGTTCTTCACAACCTGGAGATTGAGAACCTGCAACTGGCTCAATTGTTACCTCTGAATTATCTGCAAAGGCATCTGGTGCTGTTGTAGCTATTCCAGATGCAATGGCAATTAGTACGAAGAATGAGCAAATTGTTTTAGTCCTCATAGAGAAACTACTCGATTGGATACATAAAAACCTCACTGGAATTTCCAGACTTGGAACTAGTTTTTTCTAAATTGGTACAACTTTAGAATTCCAAACGCAGGAATTCCAGCATACATTACAATATTTAGTATAATTAAACCGATTCCATATCCTAGCATAGACTGCTCTGAATCTATCTCGACATGATTTAGTAAAGACAGTGTTGAGAGCATTGGTGTTAATACCAGTTTTACAACCTGTTTGAATACAGGATGCTCTCTTTCAAAGTCGGCTACTGTAGGAGAGAATGAATAATAGAATTGGTTAAACCCACTCATAAATGCGGTTCCAGATTCAGTTGACAATACCGTATTATCTCTAAGTTCTCTTAGCTGTTGAATTTGTGGTGCCATTTCAGAACCATATGCAGCAGTTGCAATTAGACAGCCACCATTTTCTTCAGTAGGTGGAATATTATCAGACATTGTTGTTTGTGCATGTGCTTCTCCAACTGTAATATCAAAGGAGACAGTTTCAGTTGGAAGTGGTTGAAACAAAATCCCTTCAATCTCAAAGTCCATTTTATACACACCTTCACCTTGATTAAACTCAATTGGGATTTTTACAGTTCCAACTGAAGTATGGGTAAGTGGAATTGGTCCAAATACTTGTTGACCATCTTTTGTTACAGTTACAGTATAGTCAATATGCTCTTGTGTTTTTTGTGTAACAGGATTTAAGAAATCAATATTTATTTTTGTTTGAATATTTGGTTCTATATCATCATATGATACATTAACATCAATTGCCCCTTTGTCTGTTCTCAGGGTTTGTGATTCAGCAAATGCCGGAATTATTAATAATGGAATTAGTAATATGGCAAGAAGAAATTTCATGTTATAACTTTGAAAATCGGAAATAAAAGTCGTACTCTGTTTTCCAAATGAAAAAAACTATCACGCATAGGAATGTTATACCATCTTTAAATATGGAATTAACGTCCTTTTTGTATTGTATGACAAGTTTGCATTATTCATTTCAATAATTGGCATTTTCTCAATTGCTACTATTCTACCTGATGCATTTGGACATGGACTTGGAGGAGATCAAGCCGAACCAATATCATTTGCTAATATGGAAGTAACTGTTAGTACACAATTGAGTCCATCTGATATCACAGTAGGAGATGTTGACTCTGCTAACATGCAGGTACGTTTCTTTGATACATTAACTGATGAGAATCTTGAAAAAGTCACTTACAGAGTAGAAGTTTGGCAAAGTGGTGAACTATTGGCTAGAAATTTGTTTTATGACATGGATGGAAGGCTAGATGTTCAAATTAAACCAAAAGATAATTGTAATGAGGCTAACCTTCACCAATGTTCAATTTATGGTGGTTCTGAACATGTGAGTGCCCCCGGTGCATTATTTGTACAAGGAGCTGATTGTACTGATGATAATTTAGATATCTGCGCAAGACCATCAATTACTGGTCCAATTTTTGTTAAAGGTGGATTATACAAGATTAGAGTTGACATTGAAGCTGCCACTAGTCCAAAAATTGTATTAGCTAATTTACTAAGTTACGAGACTTTTGTAAGTGTTGCACAGGATCAAAGTTTTTCTTTCCAAACTGCAAATGCTGAAGAAATTCCAGTTGTAATTAAAACATACTATGATGATGTTGATAATTTTAAATTTGATAATTCAGATAACTCGATTTCATTTGATATGCCATTTGATTGGAGTCCAGATTATGTAAATTTGGTACAAGTGGTACATGAAGAAGTTAGAGTTCCAAAAACATTTGCACCATATGCAGACGGAAAACAATTCAAAGGATATGTTAATGGTGTTGAAATTGATCAGAGAGCATTACTTAATGATCCATATTCATCAGAGGATACAAACATTGTTCATTTTTTAATTACCAAAAATGAATTAGAAAAAATTAATGAAACTCTTGGTCCTTCTAATCATGATAATTTACAGATGGATTTGAAATTAGTTCCGTTAGATAAAGTATCAAAAAGTTCTACTGAATTTTATCTTGTAGATGCTTCTAATTATGAACAACAAGTTCCAACCACTGTAAATATTTCATGGGATGGAAAATATGGTGCTAATCAAGAAATCCCTTTTGAGTTTACTTTCTTTAATGAAAATAGAGAACTAATCAAAGATGTAAGATATGGATATGCAGTAATGGATGAATCTCAACAAGAATTATTTAGATATACTCCTAGTGACATAGCTGTTCCTGGAATCGTATCTGTTGAAGGATTAGATGTTCAAGAAATCTATGTTCCTTCTGAAGGCTATGTTCAAGTTGATGTTTGGGTATATGGAACTGGATTAGATTATAATCCAACATATGCTGGAATTGGTTCAACAATAATTGAGATTGGTCCAGGTTCTTCAACACAAATTCCATCAGTACCTGAGAAAACACCAATCCCAGGTTGGATTAAAAACAATGCAGAATGGTGGGCAGCAGGACAAATTGATGACGGTTCATTTGTTCAAGGTATTCAATTTTTGATTAAGGAAGATGTTCTAAAAATCCCTCCAACTTCACAAGGAACTGGTTCTGGCTCAAATGATATTCCAGGTTGGATTAAAAACAATGCAGAATGGTGGGCAGCAGGACAAATTGATGACGGTTCATTCATTCAAGGAATTCAATATTTAATTAAAGAAGGAATTATGAGAATTCAATCATAGGTTTTTAAATAAATTCTGTTAAGTGATAGTATAATGAAAGACATCAACGACATCATGCCAAAAGTTCAGAACATGAGATGGGGGGCTTTGATGAATAAAGCACCAACAAATGATAAAGTTGTAGAAATGAATAAAATTTTCCCTGATAACGGTAGGTGGCATACAGTTTTTGAAGAACAAGATCAAGTTACAGTTGATGGAAAAGAAATTAGAAAGAAAAATCCAGACAAGTGGACCTAGATTGAAAAATTTTTCATTATTTGCATTTTTAATAATTTCATCTGTTTTTATTATTGGATTTGATAATGTCTATGGTCATGGTGTAGGTAGTGAAACTTTTCCTCCTGTCGATCTAAATGGAAAACAAGTTACACTTGAAGTATCATCATCAAAAAGTGATCCTAACGAAAATGATGATCAACAAATTTCAATATCCCTAATTGATTTTAATTCTAAAATTACTTTACGAGATGTTACATTTCAAGTTAAATCTGAGCATGGAGAACAATTCCTCTTTGAGCAAGAATTCAAAGCTGATAATGGATTCATAGTTTTTAATTTTATATCAGAAGAAACTGATTTCATAATTGTAGAAGAAGAAAATGGTGGTGGATTATTTGGTTCATTATTAGGATTAGAGAGTAGAATGGTGCATGTTAAAGGACCAAAATTAAGTGAAGGTGGTCTCTACAAACTAGATGTTAGTGTATTAACTGCAGATGGATATTTACAAAAATTAGATGAACCACTAGTTTTCAATGCAGGAATTTCTATTGCTCAAACATCAAAACATGATTTTATTGATCCAAATTTTGGTGAACAAAACATACATGTAATTACTTACTATGATGAAATTTCAAATTTTAACTATGATCCTAGTTCTAAAGAAATTAGTTTTTTCATGCCATTTGAGTGGACTCAATCAAACATTAACCAAACATCAATAGTTCATGAGGAACTTGTAATTCCAAAAAATTTTGGTGATTTACTAGTATCTGGATTTACAATGTATGTCAATGGAGTACAATTATCTGAAGATATTGTAAATATTGATGACTTTTTTTCTGATGAACGAATTGTCCATTTTATAATATATCAAAAACAATTACAGAAAATTTTTGATAATGATTTAAATCAAAATGGAATGAATTTTGTAATTAAGCCAGATCAAGATTATACACATCTTAGTGCAGTTACTGATAATGGACAGTTTAGAATTCTTGTATCATTAGAACCCGAAAATCTAAAGTCAAATTCAAATGCAAAAATATTTTTTGATGTGACTGATATTTTCTTAAAAAACAAGCCTGTTGCAACAAACTATGAATTTTCTATAACTCAAGATGATAGAGTGATTTTTGAACAAAATGGTGCAAGTACTGATTCCCAAGATGAACATAACATTGCAGAATTTTTTATTCCTGAAGATATTTCAGGTATTGTAAATCTAAATTTTAAAAATCTAGATAACAACAATCTTGCAAAGACAACAATCCCAATTGTAATTGATAGAATATTTTCAAATGATGAGATTTCATTACCTGATTGGATTAGAAACAATGCGTTATGGTGGTCAGAAGAACAAATTGATGATAATACATTCATTCAAGGAATTGAATACATGATTAAAAATAAAATAATTTCAATTCCACAAACTCAACAAGAAATTTCAACATCTGAAGAAATCCCATCTTGGATTAGAAACAATGCAGAATGGTGGGCAGCAGGACAAATTGATGATGAAACATTTGTTCAAGGTTTAGAATTTATGATAAAGACTGGAATTCTTCATGTTTGATCGACCCTTATTCGATCAATGAACCAGTCGCTTTAAATCTCTAAAATTGATATTTTGATCACTTTGTTTAGACCTGAGAGTATAGTTGAAAAAAAATCTACTTTATTTTCTATTGTGATTACTGGTGTAATTGCAATTTTAGCAATACCAATTATAATTCCTCATCTATTACATGGATATCATTTAGCACACATATTTTTACACGTTGGAGGAATTACACTTGCAGTCTTCATTTCAGTGCTTGCAACTTTTGCATATTATAGATTAAGAACAAAGCGACTTTTACTTAGCGCAGTCGCTTTTACAAATTTCATTGCAGCAGAAGTTGTATTGCTTGTTGATGCAACTTGGCCGTCTGTCTTTGATGTTGGTGATATAACTCTTCCAGAAGTAGGACATTTATTGACATTTATTACATTAGGATTATTGGCATTAGGAGTATTTAGAAATGACTGATAGGGATTTACAATTACAACAAATTATTGAACAAAACCCTGGAATTCAATTCCGTGAAATTATGCGTTCATCTGGATTGAAAAATGGCGTATTGAGTCATTATCTGGGTAAATTAGAAAAGAGTGGAATTGTTAAAGTAATTCGAGGACCACGTCAAGTTAGATTTTATCCCCCAAAAATCACTGAAGATGAATCAATTGTAATCAAGGCTTTACGAAAACAAACCCCACGAGATTTGTTACTTGCATTAATTGAAAATGATGGATTAGAATTTTCACAACTTGTTAAAGCAGTTAAAAAATCCCCATCAACTGTTTCATTGTATCTGTCACAAATTGTAGAAGATGAGTTAGTTGAAATTAAAATTGTTGAACTCAAAAAGAGGTATCATATTAAAGCAAGAGATCTTATAGATAAATTAATTGAAGATTACAGACCAAGCTTGCTTGAGAAACCAACATCTGGATTTGAAGATATCATCAATTCCTTCTAGAGTTTTAACCTCAAAATCTACTATATTCTTATTTGCATTTTTATTTTCTTTAATGCTAATTCCTCAAATTTCTTTTTCTGAAGTTTTTGTTCCAACTGATGAATATGTTGGATATTTTGATTCAAATGGAATCTATACTGTTGTTGGAAATGTAAAAAATGAATTCGATTATGCAATAATTCCTACAATTATTGTATCAGTAAAAGAGAATTCTGAAATATTTTCAAAAACAATTACTCATGTACCAATAGGTTCTGGTGCTGAAATTCCATTTAAACTAAAATTCTCAGAAATTTCTAATAATCCAACATTACTTCCAGTTGATCTGTCCTATGAAAGAACCATAAAAGATGTAATTCCAATAATTGTTCTTTATGATGAAACTCTGATAAAATACGATGATGGGCATCTTACTGGCAGAATTCAAAATACAGGAGAACAAACTATCTACAACCCTAAAATTTTTGCAGTCGTACATGGTTATGAAAAGGTGTTAGACATTGGACAAAACATAGAGTTTATTGAAAAAATTGAACCAGGAGAAATTCTAAATTTTTCAATGTATCCTGATCCTTCAATTACAGATGAAATTTTTTACTATAGTTGCTTTGCACCTGTTGATACTACTGTAATACCAATTTCAGCAAAGAAAGATGGTGGAAATTTTGACTTTAGATATGATTCAGGAGCTTGGTATTCTGCTGCAAAATTTGATGAAGCAGGTACTACACTTAGTATTCGAGGATACAATAGTTATCCGCTAGAGACATATGCCAATTTTGAATTCCCTCCAATTTCAGGAAATGAAAAATTCTTTGTTACGCTCAATGATGAGCCTGTAGAATTTATTCAGAGTTTAGATGAAATGGGGTTTTGGCATGTTGCTTTTCAGGTAGAGCCTACTTCACAGGGTATACTTAAAATTTCAGGTTTTGATAAAGGATTACCATCCGAAATACCAAAAATCCCACAATGGATTAAGACTAATACTGATTGGTGGATGATGAATCAAATTTCTGATTCAGAATTCCTTGAAGGAATAGATTTTCTTTTTAAAAAACAAATTATATCTGTTCCTGAGAGAGACGTAATCAACGAATCTCAATGGAGTATTCCTTCGTGGGTAAAAATTTCAACAGGCTGGTGGAATGAAGAAAAAATTTCTGATGATGAGTTTTTAAATATGATTGAGAATCTTGTAAAAAGAAAAATTATTTTAATCTAAAATCATGCAACAATTCTGTATCTCCCATAAATGATATATGCATTTACTAGTAATATCCCGATGGCTGCTGTCATAAACCAATCTCTAAGTGTTGAATATTCCATTTCGTATTCTAAATTACTGCTTAATGTTAAGAAAATTTCATTCAGTGTTTGTTCATCTAATGATTTAAAGTAATTACCATTTGTTTCATTTGCAATTTCAATTAATGTTTCTTCATCAAGCTCTGCATACTGTGGTTCTCCATAGATATCATCTCTTAGATATACTGGTTCAACTGATCCCAAACCAATAGTATGAATTTGTATTTCATTTATCTTTGCATATTGAATTGCTTCTTGAGGAGTAATCAATCCTGAATTATGAACTCCATCACTAAGTAATACGATTACACCTTTTTTATCTGGAATGGATGATGCCATGTCGATTCCTAATGCCAAACCATCTCCAATTGCAGTAGCACCTTGACCTTGTTGAATTGAAGAAATAGAATAAATTATTTTTTCTTTATCTGGAGTTAGGTATGAAATTGTTGTAGCTCCTGATTCAAAAAGAACAATACCTACATTGTTTTGAGAACCCACTTTGTTTACCATTTTACTAATTGCTTCTTTAGCAGCATCTAGGCGTGTAGGTTCGTAATCTGAGGCTACCATACTCTCAGAACCATCTAAAACTATGCTCAAATTGATCCCTTTCTCGACTGAAATTGTGGGAATTTGAGGGTTTGCTAGTCCTACTATGATTAAACCAAGAATCACCATCATCAAAATAAAAGGTAAATGTTTTCTAAAAATTACTTTACCTGAAATTGATTTTTTAATAATTTTTAATGAACTAAATTTAAGAATTGATTCTTTTTTTTCTAAATTATATTTTGCATATAAAAAATATAATCCTGGAATTATTAACAATAAAAGTAATGCATATAGAAACTCAAATTGTATATCCATTAGTTTCTACCTCGTATTTTATTTCTAATATATCGATTAAATGTAATATCAATTGATTCCTCATTTGATAAATTAAGATAATCAATTCCCATTTTTTTAATTTGATATTCATTTTCTTTTCTAGTTTTTTTAATTAATTGAGAATATTTTTCTTGAAATTTTTTATCTGATGTATTGACTAAAATTTGCTCACCTGATTCGGCATCTTCAAGATATACATTTCCTATATCTGGAATTTCTGTTTCATGTATATCTGAAATATTTACTAAAATTATTTGATGTTTAAGTTTCAAATATTTTAATGGTTTTTCAAAAGAATCTGAAATAAAATCAGATATGATGAAAATTACACTTTTTCGTTTTAGATATTTTTGCAATTCTAAAAGTGATTTGTAAATGTCAGTTTCATTACTTTTTGTTTTATGATCTAATAATTCTTTTAAAATTTCCATCATATGTTTTTTACCTTTTTTTGCTGGAATAAATTTCTCTAATGAGTTTGTAAATAATCCCATTCCAACTCTATCATTATTTTTTAATGCTGAAAACATTAGTGATGCAGCAACTTCTGTACCTAATTCTTTTTTACTTTTTATGAATCCAAAATCATTACTTGATGATATATCCATAATTACATAGATGTTGAGTTCTTTTTCTTCTACAAACTCTTTCACAAATAGATCATTATATCTTGCTGAAACGTTCCAATCTATACGTCTAGCATCATCTCCTGCTGCATATTCACGCACTTCAGAAAATTCTATTCCTCCACCACGAAATCTAGACCTGTAGGCACCAGATTCCATACCTTCAACTATATTTTTTGTTTTAATTTCTAGATTTTTTACTTGTTTCAATAATTCTGCAAGTTGGGTCATATCTATGGTGGACTAATTTTTTCTAAAACAAAATCAATTATTTTATCTGCATTTACTCCATTAGCTTCTGCCTCAAATGTTAGAATTATTCTATGACGTAATACTTCATGTGCAATAGCTTTAACATCTTCGGGAATCACAAACCCTCTCCCATTAAGTAATGCATGAGCTTTTGCAGTTCTCATTAACCAAATAGATGCTCTTGGGGATGCTCCAAATTCTATCATGTTATCTAATTCTAATTCGTAGTCTTTTGGATTTCTAGTAGCATTTACAATATCTGCAATGTATTCTGTAATGAGACTGTCTGAATAGATCTCTTCATTAAATTTTTGAATTTCTATTATTTCTTCTGGATTAAAAATTGGTTTTATAGTATATTTTTGATATGATGAATTTTTTTCAATTATTTTTATTTCATCTTTTTTGTTTGGATAATCAATTAAAATTTTAAAAGCAAATCTATCCACTTGTGCTTCAGGAAGTTTGTATGTTCCTTCATTTTCAATAGGATTTTGAGTTGCAAGTACTAGAAATGGTTTTTTTAATTCAAATGTATCTCCATGAATACTTATTTGCTTTTCTTGCATTGCTTCAAGTAATGCAGATTGTACTTTAGGTGGAGCTCGATTAATTTCGTCAGCTAAAACAAAATTATGAAAAATAGGTCCTTTCTGTGTGACAAATGAACCTGATGCATTCTTGTAAATTTTTGTTCCTATGATATCTGCAGGAAGTAAATCTGGTGTAAATTGAATTCTTACATTATCTACTTTAAAAATCTCTGACATTGTTTTTACCATTAATGTTTTTGCTAAACCTGGAACACTTTCTAATAATACGTGGCCATCTGCAATTATTGAAATTAAGATTTTTTTAATTGTATCTTCTTGACCAACAATTACCTGGCTAGATTCTTTTAACACTTCGAGAAGTTTTTCTGTATATTTTTGGGCCTTTTCATTCAAATCCTGAATTTCTTTATTTGAGGCTGAATATTTCATTTCATTTTCTCTAAGTGCCATTCTATAATTACGGATTTTTGAATTAATAGCAGACTGGTTCATTCGAAAAATGTACCAATTACGATTAAAGGAAAATTTTGTCTTTTTTTGATTAAGAATTGACCCTTATTTCCGAACAATCTGAACTATCTTTCTCAAACATCTCTTTTTCTAACTTTGATGATTTAGTATGAATAATTATTTTTCACAAAATTTAAAAAAAGTTATTTTTCTAATTCCTCTTATTCTAATTACAAATCCTGCATATGCCGATAATACTGAAATACAAATGGATTGGCTAATTGAAGGACAAATTAATGAACAAAATATCTCTTCAAAAGAATCTAAACTTGTTTCTGGTTATATCCAAGATGAAAATTTAAAATCAACCAAATCTGTTTATGACAAATTCATTACTGACAATCAATATTCCTTTGGTGATTATAAAATTACAATTGATTCAGAAGAAGGTCAAATTCTTGCTGGAACGCTGATAGAACAGAGAGATCTTCGACAAGAAAGTTTTCAGCAAAAAATAAAATATTTTGATAGATTTTCAGATGGATATGTCGAAATAGCTGAAGCATTATTGGATCCAATTGGAGATAGCAGATATCTCATTAATGGACGATCTTTTGATTATAATCCAAATTCAAACATGGAACTCTTTGTACTTGAACGTGGATACAGTATGGATAATTTAGAAGCAATCCCAAATGATATTTTCACTCCTAGAGAATTCACTTTGGGAAGAGCAATGATGGATGAAGCAATGAAATCTGGTGAAGGCGAATTTGATCTTAGAAAATATTCTCCAAACTATTTAGAATTAAATAAAGAACAAATTCAAGAACGAATGACGAATTCGTTTTCAGAACAAACCTCGCAACTATTTGATGAAATTATTTCCGGAAAACAATTAGAATCTGATGGTATATTATCAGATACTGAAATGGGAATTTCACAACCTTCACGAGATTCTAAGAGTATATTTGATAGTTTCAAATTTGAACAACCAAAATTCGAAAATACTAGACATATTCGTGATTCATTACAAAGTGATCCATTTAGAACAATTCAAATTTCTCCTGGATTTGAGAATATCTCCTTATTCTTACTAATTCCTGTTTTTACAGCTTTGGTCATATTTGGATATTTGATGAACAAAAAACGAACAGAAAAGAAACTTGTTGAATCTCTTTTACAAGTTTCTAAACCTCAAATTGATTTTAGAGAATTAACATATGACATGTTAAATAAATCTCAAAGTCTGTATGAGAATAACAAGAGAAAAGAAGCTTATGAAATTCTCAGTCAAGCAATAAGATACTATTATTCACAAAGTTTAGGAATTTACAAAGAGATAACAAATCTTGAACTATTGACTATTCTAAAAGAATCAAAATCTAATGAATATGATCAGGTAAAAAATAGACTATTACTTTGTGGAAGTGTAGAATATGCTAGATACACGCCTGATGATGATGAGTTTGAGAAAACACTATTACAATTCTCAAAGGAGATTTCAATCTAATGAATTTTAATCCATTATTGTTATTGGGAATTACGTTTTTCTTTATTTTATTTTTATTTCAAGGTCAAGCTTTTGGTCAAAATGTAGAAGAAAATGTATTTCCAGATTGGGTAAGACAGGGAACTGAAATTTGGGTGAGTGGCGAAATATCTGATTCTGAATTTTTAGCATTAATGGAAAGTGTTTTAGAAAAAAATATCTTATCTGAAAAATTAGAATCAAAAGAAATCCTCAAACATACTGCAAAGATTGTGATCAATGAATTTCCAGAATTATATGAAAAAAGTACTTTTGAAATAATCCCTCATTGGGTAAAAGAGAGAGCTCAATGGTGGGTAGAAGGAAAAATAAATGATGTTCAATTTCTTAGAACTTTACATTATTTGAAAGAAGTTGGATATTTACAATATGATCCTGAAAAAAATATTTTTTCAAATGATGAAACTTTTCAATCTAGTCTAGAAAAATATTTGTTAAATGATATTGATCTTTTAAAAATCACTAAACAAACAAAATGGAGACTTCTTTCAACTGAGTATGAATTTGAAGAAAAAGAAGGAGTAGTAGACTCTGTAAAATTTATTTTCACTGATATAACTAGGGTATATGAGCCAGTTTTTTACAAATTCAAAGTTCCTTCACTCACTATGCAGATATCTGAATTTAATGATCAAAATGATTTAGATAACTATTGGAATTCTTTTGAAGATAGAACAAAAGAAAAAATATTTGATTCATCATATCTTATAGGAACTCCAAATGAAAATTCTGAATGTATATTTAATTATAATTCAAAAGGTGCGGTAACATCTTGTATGTATGATAATTTGATAGTTCAAGTATTGATATTTGATCAATATGGGGAACACTTTGATTATAATGTGGATAATTTAATTTTAGATAAAACTGAACCTACCAGTAGTGTATCTAATGAAATATTGGAAAAAATTAGTTATTCTAAAAATGATAGGATTAATTCTTCATTACATCAAATTTTACAAAATAAGAATTTAGATCCATCATTTGATCAAGTTAAATCTGTACCAAAATCTACTGAATTAGAAAAATCTGTAAGTCATGAAGTACAAAATTTTTCATGTGTTAGAGATGATTTTGGATTGGTGACAATTTCTGGTCAATATTATAATGATGATGTTAAACGTGCTCAGATCAACCTAACTATTTCATTTCTAGATAATGAAGGTAATTCTATTGGTAAAACAAGTGTAACATTTTACAATCTAAAAGAATTTGAGTCTAAGCGATTTTTAGGTCATTCTAAGTGGAGTGAAACTTTTCATTCTTGTCAGATTAGTATAGGATAAAGAGCATAATTGGTACATTTTTCGAATGAACCATTTTTCTTATATTAAAAATCTAGTTGAAACGATTAGCAATGGTTAGTAAATTATCCTTAATGTTAGTATTTGTTTTAGTTGCTGTACTTGTAATACCTATTTCTCTTCAAGATTCATTTGCTGAATCCAGGTTTTTACCACCTTCTGAATCTGGATTTTCTCCAGTGCAAAAATCTACAGGTGTTAAAATGATGTTTTGTTCAAATCATGCATTAACTCCACAAGAATGTGAAGAAAAATACGATGGATATACTTGGACTGACAGAGTTAATGTTTTGATTTATGCACCTGGATGGAATACTGAAGAAAATATTATGGAAAAAATTGGTCAATCTGAAAATAATGAAATAACAATTTCTACTCGTGATGGAACTGTTGATACAGCAGTATTTACTGAAACTGGTCCTGATACAGGAGTTTTCTTTGGAGTTGTAAAATTAACTGGTCAGCATTACACTGTTCATGATCAAAATGATATAGAAATTAAAGCTCATGGTCATTTGTCAAGTAATGTTGGTATAATTGGCAGTGGTCAGGGTTGTGAGACATCGAGTGGTGGTCATGGCCATGGATTTTTAATTCCATTAGTAATGCAAATGAAAGGTTTGTTATTCTCTGCAGTAATGATTGACTTTATTCCTGAAGCACATGCTCAAATGCATGGACATATGCCGAGTACTGATCAAATGCATGGACATATGCCGAGTACTGATCAAATGCATGGACATATGCCGAGTACTGATCAAATGCATGGACATATGCAGAGTACTCCAACTTGTTCTACAGTAGGTATTACTGGTAGTGCATTAGATGTTGCAGCAAGATTACCTACTGACTTTCAAGAAGGGGCAGTTACTGTTTCATGGGAAGCAAATGAAGATGTAGTTCTTACTAAAAGTGCTACATGGTCATGGAGAATTGGTGAAATTGAATTTGATAAAAATGAATTTAGTGTTAATGAACCTATAAAATTCACATTACATGATAGGGACTTGTGGATTCATCATGCAGAATTCTTTACATATTGGATGCATGTGTATTCTGATTCTGATCAAGCTGGAATTTACGTTCCTGTTCAATTTATGCAAAATCATGATCATGGTTCTGAAGTTGAGTATACAGGAGTTAAAACAAAATTATCTGAACCTGCTGCATCTTCTTTGACAAAGTATACTCCTGAAGGAAAATGGAAGATGTACTTTTGGTGGTCTCCGGGTGGAGTAATTGGAATTGACCAAGATTATGATCTTAATTTAATGGTACATGATGGATTAACAGACATTCATCAATTGAAACTATACTATAACATGGAAATTTGGCTTAATGGTGAATTATTGGAAGTTAGAACTGAAGGATTTGCAGATGATGGTCATGCCGTTGAAACTGTAAACTTTGATCAAAGAGGTTCTGTAAAAATAGTATTTACTGATCTTTTCGGTTCTGACATTGGAAATTCTTTTTCATTTCAAGTAGCCCCTGAGGCTATTTTGAAAGACGTAGTTCCACGTCATCATGCATTTGATACAGTTATTGGTGAACTTGAAGGTCGATACGGTACTCATTATATTGATAAATTAGATGGAGAATTTTCTGTAACATTAGATGAAGAATCTCAAGAATTAGATATGTTACATGTTTCTCATGGGGATACAATTACTGTTGAATATACCGATATGACAGTGCCTAAACCATTTGTAACATCTGATGATTTAGATATTAAAGCAAGAACTGTAGTTTATGATCAACCAATTGGATTAGTAAATGCTGATGAATTGCTAGAAGAAGAATCCACTATTACTGAAACTTCTTTCTTAAAAAGTTCTGAAGGAATAAAAAGAATTCAAGATACGAAAACTCGATCTTCAATTACTTCAGTCTCAGCAGAAATTTCAATTCCTACGTGGGTAAAGAAAAATGCATCATGGTGGTCAGATGGACAAATCAACGATCCTGACTTTGCTAAAGGAATAGAATACATGATTCAAGAAAATATTATTGACGTTCCAAGAGATAATGTAGATGTTGATGAAGAATTGGCAAATATTACATCTATACCAATGTGGGTAAGAAGTAATGCATCATGGTGGTCAGAAGGTCTATTAACTGATGTAGAGTTTGCAAATGGTTTGAAATATTTAATTTCAAATGGTTTAATTAAAGTCTAGACTTTTTATAATCTTGAATTCTTTTTAGAGTTGATTATCATGAATCTAAAATATTTTCTTGTTCTTTTTTCTCTATTTTTTCTATTTGGTTCAGTTCAATCTGTTTATGCAGGGGGTTCAGGGAGTGAGGAAAGTGATATTCTATTTATCAATGATAACTATTACAAAGTAACTTTAGAAACTAATCCAACTGTTCTTGAAGGAAATGAAACAGAAATTGTTTTTGATATTTCAACAATAAATGATGATACACAAGAAATTATATCTGATGTAGAATACAAAATTGAAATATTTGATAATAAAAATAACATAATTGTTGATTTTAATGCATATTCATCTGACGATAAACTCTATACGAAAATAATTCCTCGTGATTCTGTTCATATTTCTGGTGAAAAAACAGAAAATAACGCTTGGATCGCCTCAAATTTATCTCCTTTATTGATTGAGGCCCCTTTATTTTTAGAAGGAGGACTAGTTGATGTAAATATCACTATATTGTCCATTGATTCAATTCCTGTTTCTGGAAGTAATACAACTTTTCAAATATTATTTACCATGGGCCAATTCATTCCCTTTTCATTGAATATTGATGATAAATATACTGATATGATGTTTGCAACATATTTTGATAAAATTGAAAAATTTGAATATGATTCTAGAAATAAAAAAATAACGGCAGAGATGCCATTTAATTGGAATAAAGATTTTATTGAATCAATTCCTTTCGTACATGCTGAATATTATCTTCCAAAAACTATAGATATCTTCAACAAACATGAAATTCTCTTAACTGTAAATGATGAAACTTTTTTTGGAACAATAGATCGTTCTGGTGATGAAGAAATTGTAGTTCATTTCTTACTTTCGTCTTCAAAACTATTAAAATTACTTGATGAAATTCCATCTGATCAATATGACAAAATGATTTTTGGAATTGAATCTGGAAAACAAAGAGATGATGAAAAGAAAGATGCATCTTTAGAAGATGGAGAAAAAGTAATTTTATTATCTACTGAAGAAGATTGGAAATTTCATCTATCTCTAGATCCTAAAGGAAAAATAAATCCTGGTGAACCTATAATACTGAATATTGAATTCCATGATCCTGTAACTAATTCAATCATTCAACAAATAACATATGATCTTGACGTATTTTTAAATGGAATTTCTATAGTTTCTGAAAAAGAGTTGGAAACCCCTAGTGGACGTGATTCCATACGAATAGTGTTTGATAAAATAGGTGCAGTGATAGTTAAAATTTCTAATGTAAATAATTTTGATACGTCTGGGGAATTTTCATTTAAGGTCTCAGAACTAAAAGCAGAACCACATAATTCTGATTATGTTGTAGATATTGCAATTGGTTCATCACTACCTGGGTGCGAAATGGATAATTCTTGCTATACTCCTTCATCACTAAATGTACCAATCAATGAATCTGTTTTTTGGAAAAATAAGGATAATGTTGCCCATACTGTTACATCTGGAGGTCCTGAAATTGGTTCTTTAGGAATATTTGATAGTGAAATAATCTCTGGTGGGGATTATTTTTCTTACAAGTTTGAAAATCAAGGCATTTTTGATTACTATTGTACTCTACATCCTTGGATGTTAGGCACCATTTCTGTAGGAAAAGTTACTTCCTTAGTTCCTGAATGGATTAAGAGTAATGCAGGTTGGTGGTCAGAAGGTGCAATTGATGATGAAACCTTTGTACAAGGAATTCAATATCTGATAACAAATAAAATTTTAGATATTCCAAATACCCCATCTGGAGAATCAGCAGGGAATGAAATTCCTGAATGGATTAAGAGTAATGCAGGTTGGTGGTCAGAAGGTGCAATTGATGATGAAACCTTTGTACAAGGAATTCAATATCTAATCAGTAATGGAATTTTACAAATATAATTTTTATTTCATACCGGTACATTCTTCAAATGAACCAGTTTTCTTTTCTATAATTTTTCATTTTTTTTATCATGCCTGATAGATCTTCTTTATTGACTAACATAATTTACAAAAATCCTGGATTACATTTTTCTGAAATAATACGTGTATCTGGAATGAAAAATGGAGTTTTGACACATTATCTTAACAAATTAGAATCATTAGGATTACTGAATTATTAAAAAATGATTTAATAATACTAAAGATTGAAAGTTCTAAAAAAAATATTTCATTAAAAATAACTCTTTAATTCAAAAATTAATAAAAAATATCAATTTCAATAAATTAATAAAATATACTTGAAAAATATTTAAAAATTAATGATATTGGTATGTTCTACAAATAAAAACAACATCTTTGAATCTACCAGTACAAATCACTAATGTGCCAATTTTATTTTTAATATAGTTTTAAAATCATAACTAATGACTATTCTAAAACAGAACAGAATATCTATGATTGCAGGTACTGCGATACTAACAATTGCATTAGCATTTGGTGGTTTTTCATTTGCAAGTCACAGTTTTGAAGCAAGTGTTACTGAGGGAACTATTCCTGATAACACTCACATTAGACTAGATGGTATGACACTCCCTGCTGGAAGTGTTTTTCCATTGTATGATTCAAGTCCAAATTATGTTTCAGAACATTTCTTGATGACTGCTCCTTGTGAACCAGTTTCAGAAGGTGATGACACATATCGACCATTAATTTCAGCAATTGCAGGTCACGTTGATGAATATGATGCAGGTACACATATGGAATCAATTCCATTGTTTTACATAAGCAGTGTATCTAATGCACCTGATTCTTGTGTATTTCATGCACATATCCCTGATCCACTTAATGGTGCGGTCTGCCAATCTTTACGCGTGTGGTTCCAATTTTCTGGAATCTGGCCCACAGTCTCCGCACGTGTCTTGCAGTGATGTCTAGTTCCTGGGCTATCTTGGAGGCGGCAACGCCTTTTTTGCGCTGTCTAATAATATGCTGTCTGGATTGTTCTGTTAGTCTATGTACCATGGTTTTTCTTGATCGGTACAGTTTGAAATAATCGTCGATTGTCCTCTTGATCCTAGGCGGACCTATTTTCCATACAATAGACATACCTTTTGTTTATGACAAAATTAAAAAGGAATGGAACAAGAAAAACGCTAAGAAATTTATCAAAAAACATAGAGATTCAATTAACTATATCAAAAAAGAAGACAAAGACCTAGAAGTGATTTTAGATCAAATTGTAGAAGACCTTGAATATATTGAACCATACATAAGAGAAGCTTATGACGAATTTAATTTTACAGTATACATTAGAAAAATATCATTTATTAAAAAATTCAAAAACAAGAATGAATTAAAAGAATATCACAAATTAATAAAATCAGAATTAGAAGATTTAGTAAGGCATTATTAATTTCCAACAAACCTCATGTTCACAAGAAGCAAGTTTAGAAGCAATTTGACCAGAACGGAATAACATAAAATATGCAGAAGAAGGAACAAAACATTTCTCATCATGGCCAGAAGTATGACCAGCAAATCTGTAAAATCCATCTACCTTAAAGGATTCACCACTTTTAATAATTATTTGATTATTTGTTAAATTTTCTAAACTCAATTAACTTCACACCATTATTTAATAATATTAACTTATTTAGGCTTCCTAGAAATCATCAGGACTTTAGCATATTGTAGAACAAATTAGCCATTCAGATCCATGAACCATCAAACATTTCTCATTTTATGAAAAACAAATACCAATACATGATGTTGTGCTTTGCACTATTTCTCATGCGCCAGATTCTAAAGAAATGCAATGTTTCCATTGTTTTGCATCCCAAATTAAAGCATGCATTTTCAATACACCGGCATATCATACTACTAGTCCTTAGACAGTACGAGTCAAAAAGTTACAAATCATTTGTGGAATGACTAGATGTTGCAACTGAGATTGTTTTACAATTACAACTAAAACAATCCCACATTTTACAACACTGCAAAAGGCAGCAGCTCGAATCAGTGAAGGAATATTACATGTTGCAAAGAATGATTCATCCAAATTGCATCCATGTGAATTGTTTTTATACATTTCTGCTTTTTCTAAACATTAGGGCATGGCTTTCGCTAGGAAATGTTTCAAATCAAAAGATGCGGACATGTATCATACGAGACATTATTCTCAATGCTATCTTCATCCTTTCATTAGGATTATTCGCAGTTATCAGACGAGGCCTTGTCCCTCAAGCAATTTAACGCGACTTGCAGTCCTAACTATAATTTTGCACAAATTCCCTTCTCTCCTTTAGCATCCAATAAATTACTCGCAGAATTTTTGATGCGCCAGCAACTGCAGCTTTGGATGAACCTCTCTTCTTTTTGATACGATTATAAAATTTGGTAATGTCGCTGTTCTTGGCATGTATTGCATGGGTGTGTATACACTCGGTTAGAACCCATCTCAAGGTCATGCTTCCTCTTTTTGTTATACTACCATGATGTATTGTATCTGCAGAATTTCTAACTGATGGTACAACTCCTGCATATGCACATAACTTGTGAGAATTATTGAATCTTTGTATGTCTGCAATCTCTGATGCAATAACTAATGAAGAGTAATTTCCGATTCCTGGAATTGATTTTATCAGTAGTGCATCAGGATTAACTTTTACTGCAGCATACACTTTGGAATTAATATCTTCAATTTGCAGATTAAGATAATTTATCTGTCGTAGGAATCCGTCTATTCTGTAGTCGTCTAGTGCCTTGAGTCTTTTACAATAAATTTCAGTAAATGTAACTCCTGGAATTTTTACTCCTTCTTGCAACAAAATCCCATGAATAGAATTCTTTACCGCCGTCCTCCATTGAACGAGTTTTTTCCTATACCTTACCAGTTGACGTTGTTGTACAATCTTTTTGTCTGGAACATAGCATTCGGCAATGTAACCTCCACGTAAAAGATCTGCCAATATCTTGGCATCTATTTTATCTGTCTTTTTCTTTGATGCAGCAATTGCTTTTGTCAGATATGGGTTTGATAGTGTCACGTTTTTGTATCCTAATGTATCTGTCAAAAATCGATATGTATCATATAGCGAAAAGACAAAGTTCGTGAACTAGAAATTATTCAAAAACAAAAGATTAGATGACGGTACCAAGGCAAATAGGAATAACCTAATTGGAATATCTTAAAAACAACTCATGAATTTATGATTGTCGCTATACCAGACTGATGATGATTCCATAACAATATTTGCAGAGATTGGTATTTTTGCAAAATATTTCTTAATTGACTGGTGAGTATTTTCCACTTTGTCATTGTGTGATACTTTGCCCGTATCATCCATTATTGCTACTTGAAGAAACTTCTTGTGCAGGTCAATTCCCACAAACATGCTTTTCTTTGGATTTTTCCTAATCTGTTTCTTTGTAATCCTTTTGGAAGATACACTACGAGTCTTTGATTCATTTTTTATGCTATCTGATTTCCTTGCTTTTTTATTCACATATAGTTATCAGTATCAATTCCTGAGATTGGAATTCTATTCTTTTTGATGTCTGACTTGTGCCATACTGGACCATCTGCTTTTAACATTGAACTATCAACTGATGCAGATATGTCATCGACTAGTTTTTCTGATACAAACAGATTTCCCCATTGTACCAATGATTGTATCAATTGGCAGGACTTGAAATCGTCTGTCAACGGTTCTTCTATTTGGAATTTGAGTTAATCTGCAAACCTTGAACAATTTATCATTAGTGCTTTAGTCAAAAGAAAATAATGAAATGTATTGTTGCTTGGAATTCTCATCCATGATTTTATAATAAATAATTGGACCATTAGAATTGTAGAATACACGTACGGTCTGCCAGGTCTAATAATGTCTTCATACAGAGACAACATTCCAACCAAATACAAAACACCAAAAAAAATGATTCAGATAGAATCTTGCCGGGGATTTTTACATTCATGTTGCAATGAAATAATATTGTAAAGATCCTTAGATTTTTCCATTTGAATAATTTGAGAATTAACTCAAAAATTAGAATTAGTTATGCCCAAGTCTCAATTATCTTCAATTATTCGAGTATTGATTATAGATTTTAATCCCCCAAATGACAGAATATGGACTAATTAGAATCAGATAATGAAAATAACAAATGTTAAAATTTCGTCATAAATTGTTGAATCTATGGAAAAAATGCGTGCAATGGTGCTTTCAGAATGTGCCAAAATCGAAACAAATCCATTAAAACTTACACAAATTGATAAACATGAAATTAAAAGATCAAATGAAATTTTAATAGAAATAGAAGCTTGCGGTGTTTGCCATTCACAACTTCACGGGATTGAAGGGGATTGGAAAGACATTGGAATTCCACCAGCATTGCCAACTGTTCCAGGTCACGAAGTGGTTGGAAAAGTGGTTCAGATTGGAGATAAAGTTACTAAATTTAAAATCGGCGATAGAGCAGGAATAACTCCTCTTTTAGAAGCTTGTAAAGAATGTCAATATTGTAAAGAAGGAAAAGAATACCTTTGTGAATCATCAATAATCACAGGAGAATCTTTCAAAGGAGGATATACAGAATACATTACAGTTGTAGAAGACTTTGCAACCAAAGTACCAGAAAATATGAAACCAGAATATGCCGCACCATTGTTTTGTGCAGGGATTACGGCATACAAAGCAGTAAAGGCCGCAGAGCCAAAACAAAATAAAAAAATTGGGATTTTCGGAATTGGAGGAGTAGGACACATGGCAATACAGTTTGCCAAAGTAGAAGATTGTAAAGTCATTGCATTTTCAAGATCACAAAAACATCTAGATGTCGCAAAAAGACTAGGTGCCACAGATGCAATAGTATTTTCTGAAAATCAACAAGAATTCCTCGATTCATTAAAAGAAAAACATGGCACCCTGGATGCAGCCATAGTATTTGCTCCTGCAGATATAGTTACAGATACTGCAATAAAATCAGTAAAGAAGGGAGGATTAATTGTGATTGCAACAGTTGGGGAAAACCCATCATTTATGCCATTTGAAGAAAAAACAATTCGGGGAACGTTAATTGGATCTACAAAAGACATGGAACAGGTAATCAAAATATGCGATGAAAAAAACATTGAAGTTATTTCTCAAATTTTCCCATTAGAAAAAGCAAATGAAGCACTCAAAAAATTAAAAGATTCTGAAATTAAAGCCAGAGCTGTTTTAATTCCTTAATTTTTGCCTTAAATATTAGAATGGAATGTTTTTGATATGAATTGTAAAAAATGTCATCATACAGATGAAGCACATAGTAGAAATGAAAACAGTAGTTCCCTTATGAAAGCAGGTAAATGCCAAATTCCCGCATGTACATGTCAACAATATGTTGATCCTATTCAAGAAATCGATGAAGAACTTTTGTAACGATTCATATATCAAAATGATTGCATAAAATCATGGACAAGCACAAGCCATCTGATGAAATGATTAAAGATTTAGATAATTTATTGTCAAAACTTAACGCAATGGAGATTGTTGCATCAGATGATTTCCAAAAAAATTCAATCAAAATACAAAGAGCGTTAGTTGAAGGTCAAGTGCATTCGATCAATGAATTTCAACATTTGAAAAAAGCTATTGATTTGTTAACACAACAATTATTTGATGTTCAAAATAAAATTAACAGTTCATCTTAGTATCACTTAGCCCACAACCTGTACATCTAAAAAGAGTAGACTTTTCAAGTAATTTTTCAGGTTTCATTTCAGCACCACAACAAAGACACATTGTTTTTTCTGATTCAGTATGCATATCTTCAGATTTTCGTACCACATAATCAGATCTGGATTCGGGAATATCAGCAGAATTGCAAAGGGGTTTGTAATGTGAAATTATCCTTTGAAATACAATTTTTCTACGTTCAGAATTGGATTCAAAAAGAGGCAATATTGCCAAATGTAGTGATTTTTCAGAGCCTGAATGTTCAATCCAGCATTTGTGCTGAGAGTGTTTGACAAAAAATGATGCATCTTCTGTCTTTTCACAATCCCCCACATACAAAATATTGAATTTGTCTTTATCTCGAGAAAGAATCAGATAGACCAATTTTTCCATTGGAGGTCCCCATTCTTCAAGAGGAATAGGTCCAAGAAACTCGTATTGCAGAATTTGAATACTCATGAAGATATTTTTCAGTACTTTCTTTTCAGCTTTTCCCAAAAAAATCCCTAATGTCAATAATTTGATCGCAAAATCTCAACTTGAAAAGATTAAATTCTAGAGTTATGGATTCCTCGTAAATGAAAGAACCTCGCAATTATGCTCAAGTGGGATATTCAATGATTTTAGTATCTGCCAGTTTAGCAGCAATAGGTATCATCTCACTCTTTACTGCAGATGATGTGTTATTTGCAGATAATATTGCAAGAGACAATACTGCTCATTTTAACGAATGCAAATCAAATGAGTTTGTACCAGAAGATTGTGTAAAATATAGAGAACGAATCAATAATGAAGCATCAGGGATTTATGTAGATCCATCAAAGTGGAAATAATCTAGTATCCATTTGTAAAATCTTCTACCATGTTTTGATTTTTAGTGAGACGATTCATAGCAAAAAATGCTCCACCTACAATTCCAGCTTGATAAAAGGTATACAAGAAAACTCCAGATGATGTAGGATCAGATTTTGTAAAACTCAATACGAGCATTGTAAAGAATACAAAGGTTCCAACAAATGTAACTATTCTATTTACCATTCCAGTATTCATTCCAACAATTCGTTTAGTTGCAGCTGCCATCAAACCAATACTTGTTATAATAAGAAAAGTTGCACCGCCATTTGCAGTGATGAAATTGTTTATCCAAGGTAATAATCCTTCATCCAATATTTCCATATCAGGCATTATACTACCACCATTAATTGCAAAATTGACAGAACTGAACATTCCACCAATTACAAAAAAGAACAAAAATAGTTTGACAATTGATCTTTTTACAGGGCTACGGATTTCTGATGGGTTTACAGCCCTTTCAGTAATTCTAATTCCATAAAGAAAACCCACAGCCATAGCAGGGATAAACATGATATTGATAAGGATTGGAGATTCTTTGTTAATTGTCTCAATTTGAGGATGAAAAATTAGAAACAAAATGACAGCAAGCGAGGCAGAGGCTGCAAATAGAACTAGCCCCATATGACTACGCACACTTGATTCTTGGTAATCATTCCAGTTGGACACTTTATTGACTCAAAAGAAAATAATTAAAAACCAAATCCAAAAATCATTTGCTCAAATGATCAATTCTCTTTACCCTTTTTTAGTAGAATAAAGGAAAAAAGCCATGAAAGGTGGAAAAGCACTTACAATAATTGGGATCATTATTGGCATATTTGGGGTTATTTTTCATCTTCAAGGGCAATCAATAGTTGGGCCAGAATCATCATTCATGTATGCAAATCCAGAATGGGTTAGTTATGGTTTACAAATAATGATTTTAGGAATAATCATTCTTAGTGCAGGATTTGTAATTCTCAAAAAAAATTAAGGTGATTGGGTAAATATTACCCCTAGATTATTATGGAATATTTTATGACAAATATACATGGATTTGGTATCTTTTGCAAAAACAATCTATGATGATATACAGTATCATCTCTAAAATTTATAGAATTACATTTTGCTCTAAGAATGTTACTTGCAAATTCTGTAATGGCAAGCAAATCTACATCATGAAAAGTAGAAATCAGCTGGCGTTGTAAAGATTGCAAGAAAGATTTCAAACCATTTACAAATTCAAGTTTTTCGACACTCAAAATGT
>JARPSM010000149.1 GCA_029782475.1 Nitrososphaerota archaeon | reverse complement strand
GAATCATACATTGAAAAGTTATCATCAAACCATTTCTTGTAGCTTGCCTCATTGTTGTATCTGTCAACATAACTCTGCGGATCTTTTGTCTCATCAACAAATGATGCTAGTCCTAATTCTTTTGGTTGAGGTTCTGGTTCTTTTGGTTGAGGTTCTGGTTGTGAACTAGTCATTACATCTTTAACGGTAATTGTTACTGTCTCTCTATCTTCAATTCCATCTTTTTTAGCAACTACATCTATTGTGTATGTTTTTCCACTATCAGAACTTGTTGGTGTCCATGAAAAGACTCCTGTATTTGATATAATTTTGGCACCTGCTGGTGGGTTTTTGTCTAAGCTAAACACTACATTATTTACTGAATTATCTAATAACTTGACTGTAAATAGCAATAATTTACCTTCATCTACGTTTAATTTTCCTAATGGACTAATTTGGATATTAGTTGACTTTGGTGTAGCAGAAAATTCATTTGATGCATCACTTGTACCTATGAGATTAATTGCTGAAACTTTGTATGTATATTTTGAGTTTGTAATTAGATTTGTATGTGTGTATGTTTTTGTTGTACTCTTTGTATCTGCAACTAGTGTGGTGTAGGATTTATCATCTCTTTTTACTTCAATTTTATAACCTGTAATTGGCGTATTTCCATCCTCTACTGGTGCATTCCATTTTAAATTAATTTGAGTTGATGATACAACTGATGCAGTTAATTTTATCGGTGATGATGACTTTTCCATTTGAACTACAGTTGATGTGATTGGATCATCTACTACATTCACTGAATCTTCTCTAGGAGTAGCTGATGCTGTAGGTGATTCTCCAGTGGAACCATATCCAATTTGTGCACTAATGGCATACGTGTATGTTTTGTCAGTTTGTAAATTAGTTACAATAAATGAGGTAGTCCCTGCATTTGTACTGCCTATAGTGTCATCATAAATTCCAGTATTAACTTCTCGTAGAATCGTATAACCTGTAATTGGTTGTCCGAATGTTTCAGATGGTGGCAACCAAGACAACTTGACTTGACTTGGTGCTATTGCAGTTGCAGTTAAAGCTGTTGGAGTTGTAGTATGTTGTGGTTTAGTTGATGAACTTGATGCTGTAGTGCTTGTTCCTTCTGAATTAATTGAATAAACACGATAAGAATATGTTTCATCAGAATCTAAACCTTGATGAACAAATGATGTCGTTGTACTTTTTGTATCTAGAGAAACTGGAATATAGTCCCCTGAACCAATTCTGTATTCAATCTTGTAACCTGTAATTGCAGGAATATTTTCAGACATGTCTGGTTCTACCCATGAAAGAACTATTGAAGTTGGAGAGGCCGGAGATGCTTTGAGATTATATGGTCTATCTGGAAGTAAAACTGCAGGCTCTGAATTTAGATTAAACACCTGAATTCTATCGTTATCTGAATCTGCTACAAATAACAAATCATTATCTGTATCAAGTGCAATTCCAATTGGTGTATCAAATTGACCGGTTCCTGTACCTGTAGTTCCAAACTCTTCAACAAAACATACTCCGTTTACAATTTCATCAGTCCCGCTAGGACATGTGTTACCTTCTACTATCTCAAAAATTTGAACTCTATCGTTATCTGAATCTGAAACGTAAAGCAAATCATTTTCTGAATCATATGCAAGTCCTGTTGGTTCATCAAATTCACCCTCATCATTACCTACACTTCCAAACTCTTCAACAAAACATACTCCATCAACTACTTCCTCTGTTCCATTAGGACATGTGGTGCCACTAACTAATTCAAAGATTACAATTCTATTGTTACCTGAATCTGAAACATATAGAATTTCATTTGTATTATCAATTATCATATTTGTTGGATTTTTAAAATCGTCATTTCCATCAAACGAATCAAATTTAAACATAAAGTCCCCTGTTGAATCAAATACGGATATTGAATCTGTTTCAATGTTTGATACAAGAATCTCTCTTGTTGATTCTTGAATTACAATACCTTTGGCAGAACCTAGATATTCATCTAATCCACTATCAGAAGAACCAAATTTAGATTGAAATTCCCCATCATCATCAAAAATTTGAACTCGTTCATTATCAGAATCTACTACAAAAAACTTCCCTAATGCATCTCTGGCAATACTTAGTGGATCTTCAAATTGCCCATCTCCATCATCATCTGCTCCATCTGCATTGTCATTACAATCTTGAATTGCTGCAATGTTACAAAAAGTTCCATATTGAAAATCATCATCCCCATCATCCTCAAATACGCTGATTCTATGATTATCGCTATCTACGACATAGATTTTTTTACCATTTTTATCTACTATGACATCTGTGGGATTATCAAATTCATTATTTCCTGTACCTGTTGTACCAAATTCAAAGGAAAATTCGGGCTCTGCATATGCAAATTGGATAGATATGGCGCAAAGTGCGAATAATAGGCTAAAAATTATTTTATTTTTCAATGTGTAACTAGCCTTCATAATTCAATGTTAAAAAATCAGATAATAAATTTCACTACCTATTAGATCAATTGAGATTTACTATATCTAAAGATTTTAGATTTTGATGTATTTTCTAGTCTTGAAAATTACTATTGCTGGTATTGCGACGTACATTCCTAAATTCATCAATAATACTCCTATTCCATAACCTAATACTTCTGATTCTGTTTCTGCATGTGACATTACTGATAATGTTGATAACAGCGGTGTGATTCCAATTTTAACCATTTCTTTGAATGCTGGATTATCTCTTTCCATATCTGCAATGTATGGTGAGAATGAATAGTACAATTGATTAAATCCGCTCATAAATGACACTCCTGATTGTGTATTCATTAGTTGATTATCACGAATTTCTCTTAACAATTGAACTTGTGGTGCCATCTCTGATCCATATGTTGCAGTTGCAACAAGACAACCGCCACCTTCAGAATTATCTATAATTACACACATTCCATCTACAAGATCAGTACCTTCACCACATTCTCCAAATTCTTCTTCAATAATTTCTGGCTCTTCTAACCCTACTGCTTGGTAAATTGTAATGTCAGGATAAGTTTTATCAAACCATTCTTTGTATGTGGTTTCTTTATTGTATCTGTCAACGTAATATTGTGGATCCAAGTTTGGATCAACAAATGATGCTAACACAACTGGCTCTTCTAACCCTACTGCTTGGTAAATAGAATCATACATTGAAAAGTTATCATCAAACCATTTCTTGTAGCTTGCCTCATTGTTGTATCTGTCAACATAACTCTGCGGATCTTTTGTCTCATCAACAAAGGATGCTGGA
>JARPSM010000145.1 GCA_029782475.1 Nitrososphaerota archaeon | reverse complement strand
TGGAGCTGCTTTTCTCTTTGGAGCTGCTTTTCTCTTTGGAGCTGCTTTTCTCTTTGGAGCTGCTTTTCTCTTTGGAGCTGCTTTTCTCTTTGGAGCTGCTTTTCTCTTTGGAGCTGCTGCTGTAGATTTTCTAGTTGATCTACGTTTAGTTGCAGCTTTTCTTTTTGTAGCCATACAGAATCCCGGAATTTCATCGTTTTTCAGTGGTTAAACTAAAGAAATTTACACAATTTGATTACAAATTGTCAAGTAATTCCATTTGAATTTTTTTTATTTTGATCGTAAAATTTCATATTTTCTCTTTTTCAAACTATTTTTTTAGTTTCAAGTTCAATTATTTTTTAAAATCTTTCGTTTGTAATGTATTTTGGTCGCAGTATTGGTTATTTCTTTCAAAATTATTTTTTTCTAGTTTGTTTTTAATTTTTTGTAAAAATTCATGTTGTAATTTTTTTAGATCTATTTTTGATTACACACCGCGTCTTTTGATGATGGTTAATACATCTTCATCAATCATTACATGATTCAACCCTACACGTTGACCTCCAAACTTTACACTCTTTCCCCAAATTAACCCGTATCTGAATTCTCGTTTTAATCTTCGATGTAGTTTGTTACAGATATCTTCTACAGTATCTCCTTCTCTTGCAATGAGTGGATCTACGAAATCTGCTTCGCCTCCTTTTGGTTTCAAGTAAATCCTGATGAATTTTAATTTTTCATAGATTTTTTCTTTGAGAAGTTCAATGTTGACATCCGAATTTGCAGATACTTCAATTACATCTGATTTGATTTTTGTTTTCAAATCTTTTAGAAATGCATCATCTACCAGATCAATTTTGTTTAGAATGGTTATTGCTTTAGAATAACTGATGTTTCCTGCAATGTGGTCTGCTAATTGTTCTGATGTGATGTCTTCTCTAACTACGACACGTGCACTGACCAAACCATAGAGGTGTAAAATATCTTTGAGATGTTTTTCAGTAATTTTTGTCATCTTCACTTGTTGTGCAACTGCAATTCCACCCATTGCTGCTTTCTCAATTGTGATGTTTGGAGGTAATTGATTTAGTCTTATCCCGATATTTCCTAATTCGTTAGTTAGGACATCTTCGTGGTATGGTTGGAATACATCTAGCACTAGTAATACAAGATCTGCTGTTCTTGCAACTGATAAAATTCTCTTTCCTAATCCTTTTCCTGTAGATGCTCCTTTGATGATTCCTGGAAGGTCTAATACCTGGATGTTGGCCCCTCTGTATTCCATCATTCCTGGAACAACTGTTAGTGTGGTGAACTGAAATGCTCCTACTGTTGATTTTGCACTAGTCATTTTGTTAAGTAATGTGGATTTTCCAACACTTGGCAATCCTATGAAAACAACTGTGGCATCTCCACTTCGTCTAACATCAAACCCATCTTGCTTCATTCCTGATTTTTTTGCAACTTCAGATTCTTGCTCTCTTTTGAGTTTGGCAATCTTTGCTTTGAGTAATCCTATGTGATGTTCTGTAGCTTTATTGATCTGGGTCTTTGCCATTTCATCTTGAATGGATTTAATTTTTTCAGGAATCCCCAATATTGTTCATTTCTTTTCACTTTCTTTTCAAATAAAACCGTATAACTTGCATTTAGTAGCAAATATTATTCGGTTCAAAAAACGATTCTTGTGAAAAAGAGAACGTTTGCAGTAGATATTGATGGAACTATTACTGAAAATGGTGGGGGTAGAATACATCTTGAAGCCCTTGAAGCATTACGTAGATTAACTAACATGGGACATGATGTAATTTTTGTAACTGGGAGGTCTTCAGTTGAAGGATATTTGCTGTCTGTCTTTGGTGGAACTACAAAAATTGCTGTAGGTGAGAATGGTGGTTGCATATCGACTGATTCTAATGAACATGTCTTACTTGGAAATATGGATGAATGTAAAAAAGCATTTGAAATAATTAAAGACAATATTGACAACGTCCAAGAAAAGCATGTTTTTCCTAGGATGACTGAAGTTGTTTTGGAGAGAACATTTGATCTGGAGTTGGCACGAAAGTTACTTGCTGAAAAAAACATCTCAGTTGAATTATCTGACAGTCAATATGCATATCACGTTAATTCTTTCGGAATCGACAAGGGAACTGGATTTAGAACCATTATGGAGAAATTATCTATATCTGCTGATGATGTAATTGCAATTGGAGATAGTGCAACTGACATTCCGTTGTTCAGAGTTGCAAAAACAAGTATTGCGTTAGGTAATGCATCTGATCAAGTAAAGTCTGAGGCAACCATGGTGGTATCTGCTCATGCTGGAGATGGGGTTCTTGAGGCATTAGATAAACTCGCCTTTACCGATTTGAATAAATGTTGATTTTTTGTTCCTAAAAATGCCTTGATGGTATATCTCTTACTAAAAACACAGATTTTTTTGAAATATTATTTTCTATCTGTTATAATTATTTAATTCACATTTATTTTATTTGTTATTTACGCATCAAATCTTCATAATCGCCATAGTCTATTTTTTTATATTCTCCATTTTTCTTTTCATATGCTTCTTTGATTTTTTTCCTTTTTGACCATTCTGCTAATATTAACACTAGAGCTGGAGCTCCAAATCCTGCAATACTGATGCCTGCTTGTACAATTGATTTTACACCGCCTAAAAATTCCCATATTTCAGCATCTGATAAATAAACTGTTAGTGTAGCTACTACTCCAACACCCACTGTTGGTAAAATAATTTTTGCAATACTTGTAGGTGTAAATAATGTCAAACCATCTCCAAAAATAATCGCTTTTTTAATTCCTGATATTTTCATTATGTTTGGAATTTTACCCTTCAATACATCTATTTCATTAACTGTGTATTGTGCTACCACAAACGCATCATCACTTCTGATTTCTCTCTCTCCTTTGTTATCTCCCAACATTTCAAATTCTCCTTCTCTTATTGGAGTACCTCCTAATGCGTGAATTTTTTTTCTAACTTGACTTAGAGGTCCTATCTCAATCTCATATCTTACTGTAAAAGTTCGCTCCACTACGTTTCAATTGTTATTTTCTATTTATATTTAGTATTATTTTCTTACTTGTCTCTGAGATGTTCTTTTTGTTGAAGTTTTGATAATTGCTCTAGCTGCATTAACACATGTCACGTTTAGAACTTTTTCTGTAATTTCTGCAAGTGTATCATTACTTGGAACTGTTAATTCCATCAATGTTCCCTCGTCTTCACGTATTATTTTATCTGAAGGAATTGCTTTGTATTTTACACCATAACGTGATAATTCTAATTGATCTGGAAGATATTGACAAAACTTTTTGCCATGTGTACAGCTCACATGAATTTCTGCATGTTTATTTGATTCAATTTCTTTCAAACTCATTTTATTTCACTTTTTTCCATTATTTTGAACTCTTATTATTATTATTTGATTGCATTTACTAATATCTTTTTGAGGTTCTGTAATATCTTCGAGACCTAAATTATGGATCTTCTTCAAATTGAAAAACTAGGTTTGACTAATAATATTTTTAGCTTCAGATAGTTTTGATTCAGGTATGCAATAAATGTCATCTTTTATATTTTCAATTACCCCTGATTCAACAAGAAGACCAAAACATCTAATGAAATAAGGATTTTTTCCTAAAAATCCAAACATTAATTGCTTTTTGTATGTAGGATCTTTATTTTTATGATCATTCAACATGACTTTTAGAATCTGTTTTCTTAATTGATCTATGTCTACTGTAGTATCTTTTTTATCAATTTCATTATAAATTTGAGATATTATCCATGTTGTATATTCTTGAAGTTTTATTACGTTTCTTGCCCCTAGGGATATGAAACATATTCCAAATGCTAAAGTCATAAATCCAACAAAAACTAATTGTTGTCCCATAGAAAATATCCCAAATGAGCCTAAAATTATCAATATTCCAAGAATTATAGAAAGCCAACTTTGTCTATGAAATAAATAATCTGGAATTTCCATATTGAGTTAATTTTAATTTTGATTAATAAATCGTATCTTACACGGTTCTGTTGCATCTTCAGGATCTAAGTTATTCAATTAAATTTCATTAAAAGATACTGTTATCTCCATTTCTGGGAGTTTATCAGTTTCCAAGCACTTAGCTATCTGTATTTTCTTATCAAACAGCATATTAATAATCTCCTCAATAATAGACGAATACAATTGTCTCAAAATGGGGTTATGGCAACTGGTAGTTCTATGGAAATAATACGACAAAGATTATTCATAAATCATGATAGTAAAAACCAAAGAAAAATAACAGTAGAATATACGATAAGATCAAAATTACCTAAATTAAAAAATATTTTTCTTAATTATGATAAATTCCTTCCAAGTTTACTAATTCAGGATGAAAAAAATAATGTTTTGTCACTTATGTCCAGTAAAGATGTAGAAATTCTCTATACATATTATATAGAGAATAGTTCTGGAGATGAAAAATCTCTTTTAGAAAAAGAATTGATGGAGATACAGGATCAAAAAAAACACATAATTTGGATTTCACTGAAGGATAACCCATTACTTGAAGATCAAATCACCACTTTTACACTGACTTATCTTCCACAATTAGGACATGTGAAAAACCCTGAAATATTTATCAAAATAAACACTCAGAATTACCCTGTATACTATTCGTTATTTTCTCCAAACAGTTTTAATTTTAAAAAACCAAGTTTTACAATTTTAAAAAATGATAAAGTTGAAACGGCAGATAAACCCCCCGAACATGTAGAGGTCTATAATAGTTACCATTCAATGTCTTTGAGAGTTAGAAATGAAATTGATTATGATTTTGGATTAACATATTCACTGACAGCAATATTCACTTCTAAAATATTAACAAAAATAGGTGCAGGATTCCTTTGTATTATGCCCGTCGTGTATTTTTTGGTGATTAATTATGATATGTATGGTTTTGAAATATTCCTTCAGAAAAAAATAGACATAGGTTTGTTTGTAATTGGTGCTTCGTTACTATTACCTAATATTCAACCCGATCATGAGATCCGGAAACTGTTAATGATGTGGTATTTATTGCCAATTATTCTTGGCTTGTTAATGGTGTTTTTTTGATGCTTTTAAATTTTAATAATTGTGTGGGGTATAGATAGTATGGATAAATTTACTGATGCTGAAAAAAAACGTGTAAAAAAGATGTATGATTGTGATGAAAATCCATTAGTTTATCAAATCAAACCTAGAGGTACTTTCGACATTATAGAATCCCGAAAAATAACAAAAGAAGATTTAGAAGAATAATAGAATTTCGGTGATTAGGTATATTCTACCCCTAACATGTATTTCAACAACAATTCAAATAGATCAGAACTCCTGTTGTTATTATATCTCCATTCCATTTCTTTGAGGCATAGTAAAAATTTACCTGGACTCACTCCATGATACTTTGCCATGTTCTCTTTTGCAAAACTCCAAAAGCCTTCAATTCCATTGATGTAAACATCTCCTTTGCCAAACATCTTGCTGTGGTCTATTGAGAGATGTTTGTATCCATTGAATACAAGTGAGTCATATCCTTTCCACTTG
>JARPSM010000138.1 GCA_029782475.1 Nitrososphaerota archaeon | reverse complement strand
ATGCATCATTTTGAATGTTTTTTTAGAAATTTGATTATTTACCTTACATTTGTTAATTGTTGAATCATTCATAAATCATGATGGATATACTTGGATCAATTTTTTTGGTTTGAAAAATTTGAATAATTGATCATTATTTTTTTACGGATTTGGCACATTCCTATCTACTGATCCAGAATGGAATATCATTATCTGCGTAGATGAATGATATACTTCCAAAATACAATAAAAATACTAAAAATAAAATTAATTTCGTATCAATAATGCATATCCACACATTCTTTTTTAGAATAAAATCGTTTTACACATAAAATACTAATTGAAAAAATACCAGTTAGCAATAATAGAATTTCCAAAGTAGACATTAAAGAATGTGAAAATGCATCTTCAATAGAAATTACATTTAATTGAGAAATAAAATTAGCATATGAAAAAACAAAATAATTTGCAGCCCAATGTATCATAAGAGAAGCAACAAAACCATATCTAAGATACACCCAACCTAGAATAATTCCACTTGCTGCAGCTTGGGCAAATTTTCCAGTGCTCCAAGAATCACCAAATGCAATATGCGCAAATCCAAAAAGAACACCTACAAAAATTATCAAAAGAAAGGCCTTTTTTGCATCATAAATATCCAAATTTGCAGGATACCACAGACACCTAACAAAATATTTCAACGAAGGTTTTATAGAATATATGGCAAATAATGGAACCCCAATCAAAAATAGACGAAATCCAAACTCTTCCACAATAGGAGCTAATGTAACATAGAAAAATTGAATTAAATCATTTTCGGCAAGAGGAGGGACAATCTCAAGACCAATTTCCACCTGAACAAAATTTATCAAAGTTGAAATTAAAATTAAAATTGAAAACCATTTTGTTATTCCAATCATATAATTTACTCGTGTACTGTATTTACCTAAAGAAATAATCGGAGAAAGGGTTTTGATGAAATCATTTTTTGGTCCGAAAATAGCAATCACAAAAATAACAAGATAAAAAGTCCACAATACAACAAAAGCATCACCAATACTAACATCAAGAGGCATTTGATAAAATTCAGTACCAGTAAAAAGTTCCAAATGCGTTAAAGGGTATTCAAAATTAATATCGCCACCAACATTAGTTTCAAAAACAACATAGATACCAATTGGAAATGAAACTAAAAGTAAACCGAAAATTACTGAAAGTAATGCAGTAAACGGGATTCCAATTGACTGAAGTATTTTATTTGAAACTTGCAAGATATCTAATGTAATTCAATAGTATCTTCTGCAAATCCTAAATGAATCAAAGTCTCTTTGATTGTATCTCTATGATCACCTTGTAAAAATATGTAACCTTCTTTTGCAGTTCCTCCACAAGCATATTTGTTTTTGAGATCTTTTGCCACCGTTTCTAAATTATTTAATTTAGGATCCAAACCTTCAATCATTGTACCTTTTTTCTTAAAACGTCTAGTTTCTAATCGAATAATTATTTTAGTACTATCTTTGGCAAGTTCACCACATGCACACAAATCTTCTGGTAGACCACAAGTATTACAAATTACTGCCATTCGTTCGAAATAAATTCAATTATTCGCACTATTAAGCCTTGTTTGAATATTATGAAAAAATAAAAAACAATCGGATTTTTTAGATAGAATATTAAAGACAATCAGTGACAGAAGAACTTACAAAAAAAGCAGCTGAAATGCTCCTTCAAGGAGCCACATTACTCAGTGAACCTTGTCCATATTGTGCAGGTGTCAGAGTTATGAAAGAAGGGCAAGCACTGTGCATTAGTTGTGGCAGACAACCAGAAAAAAAAGAAATACCCAGTGAAAATCAACCAAATGAGACATTATCAATAGAGAAAACATTTCAGAAGAAATTAGAGAATTTATCAAAGGAACTCGAACAAGAGAAAGATCATGAAAAACAACAAAACATCCTAAAAACGATCAATACATTGTTAGAAACAATCGAGAAAATGAAAGGAAAACAGGCTTCCCAGAAATCATCAGGATTTTAGCATATTGTAGAACAAATTAGCCATTCAGATCCATGAAGCCAGTATACAAAAATATTATTATACTAAAAATTATCAATTAGAATAAGATGGGTGTTGAGGAGATTTTTAGTGAATTTGAATTAGACACTGAAGAGAAGCGTGAAAAGTTCACTTATGGCGATATGACGCATGAAGATGAAATCAACATTAATGGGTTAGGATTATCAATCTATTCAGAATAATTTGCCAAATTTAACTGAAATTCAAAAAGAAATACAAGCTCAATCTAGTCAAGGAACTCCTATCGATATAGTAC
Source organism: Nitrososphaerota archaeon (assembly GCA_029782475.1). GTDB lineage: Archaea > Thermoproteota > Nitrososphaeria > Nitrososphaerales > Nitrosopumilaceae > Nitrosopumilus. The sequence continues at coordinate 2,132 of JARPSM010000138.1, read as the reverse complement.
GAAGATCATATCTAAAAAAATTAACAGGTATAACAGGTAGGAATGTAATTGTATATTATTCAGGATGGTTACAAAAACCAATTCGACATCATGGCCCTTTACTTTCTATTAATGACAATGACAAAAACGGTTTCATGTCTACCATTAATGGACTAGATACAGAAAGAGGTTTAGATTTAATTCTACATACACCTGGTGGTGATATTGGAGCAACCGAATCGTTAATAGATTATTTACGACAGAAGTTTGGTTCAGACATACGTGCAATTGTTCCTCAGCTTGCAATGTCTGGTGGAACTATGATTGCATGTGCATGTAAAGAAGTGTTGATGGGAAGACAGTCTAGTTTAGGACCCATAGATCCACAGCTTAATGGAACTCCTGCATCTGGAATTTTAGATGAATTCAAACAAGCCCATGAAGAAATATCAAAAGATAAAAATAAAATTCCTGTATGGCAACCAATAATTGCAAAGTATAGTCCAGCACTCATTGGAGAATGTGAAAAGGCGGTACAATGGTCTATTGATCTAGCTAAAGAGTATTTAGAAACTGGAATGTTTGAAGACGATCCTGAAGCAGGAAGAAAAATTGAAACCATCGTAGGTCTTTTCAGCAGTCATGATTTAACAAAATCTCACGGAAGACACATTCCAACAAATGTTTGTAAAGAAATAGGTATGAAGGTGATGCAAATTGAAGATAACCCAGAATTACAAGATACCATTTTATCTATTCATCATGCTTGTGCATTAACAATCACAAGTACTCCAATATTCAAAATTATAGAGAATCAAAACGGTCAGGCATTCTTGCCGACATACAATCCTACACCTCAGGCTTAATCTTCAAAAATTAATTTTTTAGTATATGAAATTATCCTGAATTTTAAAGATGTCTCTTTTCCGGAAATTATTTCACCCCGTGGGAGGAGATAGCGGTGCTCCGATCTACAAAGATTTAGGTAATAACACTGCACAACTTGTGGGAATGCATGTTGGAAGAGGCTGTTTTATAACTGGAATCAATGGCACATTGTTCAATATTCCTGGTTGTGATCAGTACAACAGAAATCCCTTATTCAAAGTATTTAGTCCATGGGACAACATAGCTCACTCACTTGACATTCAATAAAATGCCATCTTTTTTATTTTCTTTTCTTTATGCTATGTACATGAAAAAACGGTATCTCATTCCACTTGGATTGTTTGGTTCTTCATTTGTTTTCTTTTTTGTATCATCGTTTCAAATGACAGATAGTGGTCCTGTTTGTTACGATGAAGGGAAAAGAACAGTTGATGATCTCAGGCTTGTTTGTGATTGGAATTTTTTAAAAATACTTGATTCAGGAACCTACATAGATGGAACAACTCGTTCATGGATTGTTTCATTAACTGTTTTTTCCATATTTTTAAGCTTTTATGCGTGGAAATTAATAAATTCTAAATAATGTTTAAATCTATGGGACATTGGCGCATTCTATGATCTGATAATTGTTTTGCACCAGAACCACATGTACTACATATCATGTCCTGTATGCCCTGTGCAGCTCCTCCATGACATCATGATGGTCCCTTGATGTAATTCCCCTGAGACACCGCACCCTTTGCACCATGTCTGATTTGATGTCATTAATTCCGTTTAGCGATGCTGCATATTGCAGTCACTCGCTGTTCTGTACCCTCTCTTCTGTGATGATTCTTTTTGACCTTCCTGATTTTTTTAGAGTTGGAATATTGCCTGAATTACGATATCTTGAGTATAATTTCTGCATCCAACGCACAGATATCTTCATGGATTGGCGACATCTGCATTCTTGGCACCACCACACCCTCTTTTGATTTGATTATCCGGGATATTGGGATTCGATCTAACTTTTGCATGACTCTGTGATTCTTTCCTCTTTTCCAAACGTATCTTGACTTTAGTCTAGAAATGATGGGGTGAACTAATTTGAGGATAATAGAGTGATTTCATACCTGGAATGAACCTTTCTTTCATGTTTTGAGGATTTTCTGTTATAATCCTGCTACTTTTCTTATTTTTTCTGATATCTCTGGTTTTTCATTTTGTTCTAGTAAGAATTTGAGATCCTCCATATTGTCCACATCCCACATTATCCTTTTCACAAA
>JARPSM010000100.1 GCA_029782475.1 Nitrososphaerota archaeon | reverse complement strand
CTGCCAATTCTGAGTACATCCTCATACAAAGATAATGTTCCCACCAGATACAAAACACCAATAAGAAATGATTGACATCTTATGTTGCTGGGGATTTTCGTTTGTTTTGACACTCCAATGATCAAAACATAATGAGATCCTTAGCTTTTTTGATAGAACAAATTTGAGAAACTGATTAAAAAATTAGAATTAGTTATGCCCAAGTCTCACCTAAGTAAAATTCACTAATCTCTAGTTTTTTGATGATTTTTAGTTTCACGAACTTTGTCTTTTCGCTATAACCCAACACACGGCAATTACACAGAACCTTTCTACTTGACAATTTTAATAGTTTACCTAGTAAACTATAACGTGGAAAATTCGATTAAAGATGACATCAAGAAAAAATATTCTAAGATAGTGGTTTCTGGAAATACTGACTGCTGTTGCATGCCTGGTGAATGTGAAAGTGGTGATTCCCCAATTGACGCAACAAAATTGATAGGTTATAATCAAAAAGATCTTGAATCAATTCCTGAAGAAGCAATTTTGGGTGTTGGATGTGGAGCCCCAATTAATCATGCAAATCTAAAGGAAGGTGAAACTGTAGTTGATTTAGGTTCAGGAGCTGGAATTGATATTTTCTTGGCAGCAAAAAAAGTATTGGATTCTGGAAAAGCAATTGGTATTGATATGACAGATCAAATGTTAGAAAAAGCTAGAGAGAATGCCTTGAAAGGAAATTATTCTAATGTTGAATTTAAAAAAGGAGACATAGAAGATAATATTCCATTAAATCATAATTCTGTTGATGCTGTAATTAGTAATTGTGTCATTAATCTAACTATGAACAAAACAAATGCATTCAAAGAAGTTTTTCGAATTTTAAGAAAAAATGGTCGAATGGTTATCTCTGATTTAATTACCGATGTTGAATTACCTCCGGGAGAAATTAATTCTGATCAATGGTGTGAATGTATTTATGGCGCACTCACAAAAGAAAATTATCTTTTATGCATTAAACAAGCAGGATTTGAAAAAATCGAGATAATGGAAGAAAGAGCATACATGGATGGCGAAAAAGTTAATGGTAGAAAAATTTCTAGTCTCGTAATAAAAGCAATAAAATAATTTATTTTTTGAGATATGAAAAAAATTCTTTTTGTTTGTGTTGAAAATGTAGGACGAAGTCAAATGGCTGAAGGATTTTTACGAAAATATGCTCCTAAATTTGATGTCATGAGTGCAGGTACTCAGCCAAAATCTGAACTTAATTCAAATGTAGTAAAGGTAATGCATGAAATTGGAATTGATATTACAAATCAAAAACCTAAAGAATTTACTAATGAAATGATATCTCAATCTATTTCAGTAAATATGGGGTGTATGGATAGTGAATTTTGCCCTGCACTATTTATGAAAGATATGATTGATTGGAATATTTCTGATCCTAAAGATAAAGATCTTAATCAAATTAGAGAGATTCGTGATCAAATAAAAAATGAAGTACTTGATTTAATAAAAAATTTAGAGAACAAATAATGGCTTATTCAAATTTGAAAATTTTTACAGTAGAATTGATTGGCACTTTTATTCTTGTAGTCTTTGCAACTGGTTCAATTGTTTATGATGCTGAGTTTTTTAATGGTGAATTGGGAATTCCATTTGCAGCTGTGGCCCCGTTTATTGCATTATTAATTGGAGTCTACTCTTTTGGAAAAATATCTCTTGCACATTTCAACCCTGCAGTGACAATAGGGTATTATATCACTGGACATATATCTAAAATTCAAGTTGTGTATTATTTTACAGCCGAAATAATTGGCGCGATACTTGGGTCTCTTTTTGTTTTGACATTCATTGGAGACAAAGTAAATCTTGGAGCAAATGCTCCTAATCTTGATTTTTCAATGTTTGTAATTTTTCCAGTTGAAGTTTTAGCATCTGCAATGCTTATGGGTGTGATTTTCTATGTTGTGTATACGAAAGGTTTGAGAGGGTTTAGTGGTGTTGCTATTGGAGGAATAGTTGGATTGGATGTCTTGTTTTTGGCTTTTATTTCTGGAGCGTCAATGAATCCTGCCAGGGCATTGGCACCTGCATTACTATCTGGAACCTTTGAAAATCTGTGGCTTTATTGGACTGCACCGTATGTTGGGACTATGATTGCTGCATTTCTATTCAGGAAGAAATTTCAAGCACAAAGAGCGGTAAATTACGAATAAGATTGGTTAGAAATGGCATGTATACTGTCGATCAAAAGTTCTTGAGTGTAAGCGGGCTTTTACTGATAAACTTTATCACGTCGTTCCGGACGCGCCGTCCTGAAATATTCTGATGGTACCATGACGTATCTCCGCTACTTTCGGGTTGAAAAAGTGGAGCAACGCCCCTGGAATAAAATGGTTTAAATATTTCAGAAAATATGGGACTGCATAGCATATAATAATTCAAATAATTCTGAGGGGGGGGGGGTTGTACCTAGGCAGGATCTCCAGTCACGGCCTTGTCCTGTTTTCATGCCTGCTTGCAATAGTACTGCTTGCAGTCGTTCCTGCTGGTAGTGAGGCATTTGCTCAAACGATTACAACCCAAGATCAGACTGTATATACCAACACCATTACTCTAACTGGTACGCCTAGTGGCTCCACTAATTCAGAATTATTTTGTGATGGGA
>JARPSM010000098.1 GCA_029782475.1 Nitrososphaerota archaeon | reverse complement strand
TACAACCAGTTCTTGGCATAACTCCAAAACCCTTCCAATCTATTGATGTGAGCATCACCTCTAACATATTCCTCCTTTCCGTGAGATACGACTTTGTGTTTTCCTCGCGTTTCCAAAGTTGCATATGCTTTGTAATCATCAGTGTAGTATAATGATCCTTTTCTAGTGTGCTTTTTGATTAATTTCATCAAAGTTTCGTATTTTCTGTCAGGTACGGGAAACGTCACAACATGTCCGTTTCTCTGATATATTCCAAAGACTAATGTCTTGCCTTCTGCTCCCCATCCACGTTTTCCTTTACGATGGCCTCCAAACATGGCCTCATCAAGTTCCAGCTTGCCAGACAGTCGGAGATCAATAATTAATGAATCATAAATTGCCTCACGGAATACTTTGAATGCATGCTCTATCGTTTTTAAATTGACTTTGACATAGAATCGTATCCTGTATGCAGGAACTCCTAATGAGAACAAGTAAAGTAAATGCACAATTGTGTTTGCTGGAATTTTAATTTTAGCAAGATGAGTTCTTGTGAAATCATCGAATTTGTATCTGCACTTTTTACATCTGTATCTATTCTCATGATGCATCACATATCGATGCTGACATTTTGGACAAATCCTTCTTCCTTGTCATTTTAGATGCCGAAAATAGACCTCACTTTTCTACATGTTATTTGCTAGTTTGATCGGATCAATTTCAGGTACAACTTAGGTATGAGCATTTTGTAAATCTTTCCTTTTCTTTGGCCCAATGGAGGGGGTATTACCTTTAATTATAAAGAATGTGACAAAATCAAAGATGAAAATCATCTCAGATAATTTCAATTGGCTTTAAATCAGAAAATCATCTTATTTTACTATGGGATTTCAAATAAAGAAAATTCTTGTTCCACTCGATGGTTCCTCGAATTCATTTAGAGGATTGGATGTAGCAATTCACATGGCACGAGAATCTCATGCAACAATCACCGGTCTCTATGTGGCAGGAATTGTAAAACCTAGAACTAATGATCCAATAACCCCTTTGGAAAAAATACTGTTAGGTCATGCTCAAAAAATTATGAAAAAAGCTAAATTAAAAGTGGCAAAAAAAGGAATTTTATTTTTTGATAGAGTGTCATATGGGGATGATGGAAAAAGAATTGTTGAAGTTGCTGAGAAACAAAATTTTGATCTTATTGTAATTGGTTCAAGAGGAATGGGTGCTGCAAAAGAAATTTTCTTAGGAAGTACATCCAATTATGTTCTTCACAAATCAAAAAAACCTGTACTAATAGTGAAATGATATGGTGGAATTAGAACAAAATTCTCTAAATTATTTGAAGCAATTACTTGAAAGAACAGAAGAATCTTTTGATGGTTTGTTTACTCGATGGGATGAGTTACAACCAAAACAAGAATTTAATGTAAAAATTTCAGAGGATTTTCATCTTGGATTTGTTTTTGGAAAATTAGAAGATGACTTTGTAGGGCATTTTTATTCTGAACATGGGAGATCTATGACTGATCATGAATACAAGCAGTTTTGGAAACAATGTCGTGAATTTGTAAGAGAATTACACAAAAAATATGACGTATTTTATTTTCAAGAGTAATCTGATAATTGTCTGAATTAAAACAATACCGTGGATTAAGTTCTGAGGTAATCCCATGATATCTGAATTTAATGTCATTCCATCTATAGTTGGAATTTTGTTTATGGTTATTCCTTCAATGCTATTGGGAAGATTTTGTGCTCGTATTGGAATTTCAGAAATTATTGGCTTTGTAATCGGGGGTGTAATTCTGGGCCCATTTGCTTTAGGCGGAATTATTCCATTTTTTGATAAACCCATCGTTCAGTTAGATGATTTGACTTTGGGATTGTGGCAAATGTCAGGTATTGTGATATTGTTTGCTGCAGGACTGCACTTTACGTTCAAAGATCTACGTAATGCTGGATACAAAGCAGCTATAATTGGAATATTTGGTTTAATCACACCATTAGTTTTGGGATATGTTATTTCATTATTTTTTGGATTTGATTGGATTATCTCTGTGTTAATTGGTGCAACTTTGAGTGCAACTAGTATTGTAATTTCAGTAACATTGTTGGAAGAACTAGGTAAAGAAAAAACCCCAGAAGGAAATATCTTAGTTAATGCTGCTGTAATGGATGATCTGTTAGGGTTGGCAGTATTGTCAACTGTAGTTTCAATAATTGCATTAAATTCATTTCCTAGTATCGGGTCCGTATTAATTACATCTGGAACCTCTTTGATATTTTGGATATTGTTATTGTTAGGATCTGTGTTTATTCTTCCAAAAATTATTCACGGCATTGCTCTTGCAAAACCAACATCGCTTGAATTGAGAGGTATTAAACAATCTGCAGCAATAGGTTCTGCATTTGGATTTGCAGCATTAGCATCAGTTGTTGGTCTGAATCCAATTTTGGGAGCGTTTGCAGCTGGAATGGGATTGGCAGGTTCAAAACTTGCAGGACAAGTACGAGAATTTGTAGGAGAATTAAAAATTATAGTTGCACCTTTATTTTTTGCAATAATTGGTGCACATGTAGATCTTCGACAAATATCTGAAGTAGATATAATTTTTCTTTTTGCAGTTTTAGCTGTTGCAATTTTAAGTAAAGTTGTTGGTTGTGGAATACCTGCTACAATATTATTGAAAAATAACACTAAAGGATTTCGTATAGGCTTTGGTATGATTGCAAGAGGAGAAGTAGCATTTATCACTGCAGGAATTGGAGTTGTCAGTGGTGTATTGCCTGATTTTATTTACACTACATTAATCATAGTAATTTTGGCAACAATTGTAATTACACCAATTCTTTTAAAAAATTCATTCAAATCTGAATTATCTACTATTTCATAATTACAATGTGTGTAAATATGATAAAATTAAAGTACAGAATTAGGTCAATATCTTCTGACTAATCTTTGTTTTTCATTATTTTGATTGGATCGCTGAAATAAATAAGCTCGCAAACCCTAACTATTTAATTCAAAAGTTTTTCATTAAGCCTATTTTTGATTATTGTATGGGTGATATCAAACAGGTGATAGCTGTAAGGACTGATCTAGATATGGGAAAAGGAAAGATTGCAGCTCAAGTAGGCCATGCTTGTGTTCTTGGTGCAGAGCATGTTAGAAAGTCTCATCCTGAATGGTATCGAGAATGGTGGGGAGGACAAGAAAAGGTAGTCGTTAAAGTCTCTGGAACTAGGGAATTACAGGAAGTGAAAAGAGGTGCAATTGAACTTAATCTACCCTGGTCTGAAGTATCTGATGCTGGACACACTCAACTAGCCCCTGGAACTACTACGTGCATTTCAATTGGCCCTGCTCCTGAGAACTTGATTGATAAGATTACTGGAGATCTAAAATTACTATAATTTCATTTTCTTGGAATGAGATATAACAAGGTACAATATTTTTTGTAATATGAAGAAGAAAGGTGTTGCAGTAACTATCTTTTTTGGATTTATTTTACTTTCATCAACTATTATGCTTGTATTGCCTGGAGTTGATCCTAGTGCCAGCACCCCTGAACTTACTGTAACTGGAACGCCTGCAGATAATTTCCCAGACGAACAACGCTCTCAATTTTGTGGTTCAAGTGATGCAAAGTCTACAACTTTTGTTCAAGAATTCTCAATCCCAACCTTGTGTACAAATCCTCTTGCAATCGTAACTGATTATGATGGAAATGTGTGGTTTGCTGAAACTAATACTGGTAAAATATCGAAATTCGATCCTGTTTTAGAAACATTTACTGAATATGAAAATTTGTTGTGGCCTCAAGGTGCACGTTCAATGATGTGGGGAATGGATTATGCTCCTGATGGTTCTATATGGTATACTGATGAATCTTATAATTCTATATGGAAATTCTCAACTATTGATGAGACATATGACCGTCTATCCTATCCATCTGAAGGTGATTCTTTACCTCAAAAACTTTTAGTTGATGGTTCTCAAATAATAGTAAATGACTTTACTGGAAACAAACTCACATTTTTAGATCCTAATCAATCTGGTGAGGAAGTAAATTATCTTAGTATACCATCTCCAACAGATGACTCTGTAACTGCAGACTTTGCAGTGGATGCAAATGACAATGTCTGGTATACTAATTGGTTGTATCAGCAGGGCGGAGTTTTGATAAAGTTTGATCAAAATGATTATCTTAATGCTGTTGTAACTTCTGGTGAACAATACCTTCCATTAATTGATTATATTGAAATCTATAGATTGCCTGTGACACTTCTAACTCCTAATGGTATTGCCGTGGCAGATGATGGTACTGTTTGGATGGCTGATACTACATCTTCATCTTTCTTTAATTTCGACCCTGTAACTGAAAACTTTGTACAATATGTGACCTCTGATCCTATGTTGAGTACATATGGTAATCAGACAGGGGTTGTAAAGACCACCCCTATATCCAGACCTTATTGGATTGAATCTGATGATCTAGGTAGAATTGTTTTCAATGAACAAACTGCAAATAATATCTCTGTAATGGATCCAAAGTCTCAATCACTTGTTGAATACCACGTTCCTTCAAAGAATCCTAATTGGGCTGATTGTGACCCTGGAACAGGCATGATGTTGGCTGATTGTGGTGTTGCACAAATTTTTGATTTTACTATTGATGGTGAAAAAATCTGGTTTACTGAATGGGCTGAAAACAATATTGGAGTAGTTGATACTTCTATTCCTTTACCCTTGGAAATTCAATTAACATCTGCTTCTTTAACCATTACACCTGGAAATTCAAAACCAGTTGACTTTGTGGTTTCGTCTTTGTCTCAAAAAGATCTACTTGGTGTTTCGTTAATTTTATCTTCAACACATGATTTTTTAAATATTGAATTAGTTGATGCCCCTGAAACATTCCAACTTGATTCAGATGCATCTCGTCCAATATCTCTTATAATTAACACTGCTGAAGATACAATCCCTGGAACATACAAAGTCCTGGTAGGTGCACAATTATCTGATGTTGCAATTAGTAAATATCTAACAGTGACAATAGAGTGATACCTGACTTAGACTCTCAAATTGGGATTTTAGTTTACAGTACTACATTTTCTGGTCTTGAGGGGGGTAGAATTAGAGTTGAACCTGAAGATTTTGAAGTTAGTGAATTAATTTCTGAAAAATCTAAAAAATCCATTAGTGAACAAAATGGATATGCTGTGTATAAATTAAAAAAAAGAAAAATTGATACTAATCATGCATTATCTAGAATTTTTAGACAAAAAGGTATTCGATTAAAATCTCTTGGATTAAAAGATGCATCAGCAGTTACAGAACAATTTGTTTGCTCTGGAAATAAAGGAAAATCCATCAAAAATTTTTCTAGTGATAAATATTCTTTAGAGCATTTAGGTTTTGTAAAAAAACCACTATCAAAAAAAGATATGATTGGAAACCATTTTAAATTAAAAATTTCTGATTGTCAAAATAAATTAGAATCTTTTACAGAATATAATAAAATTCTTAATTTTTATGGTTATCAGAGGTTTGGCTCTAAAAGACCTGTCACTCATCTAATTGGTAAGAGCATTTTGCAGCAGGATTTTGAGAAAACCGTTGATTTGATATTGTCCTTTACCTCTTCATATGATTCTAAAGAAAATACTGAAATTCGTCAAAAATTATCTGATAAGGCCAACTACCGGCAATATTTTGATCAGGTTCCACTCCAAATGGATATTGAAAGAATTGTTCTAAAGGAAATGATAGAGCATGGGGATCCAATTCGTGCTATTAGAGCGATTTCTGTTTCATTGAGGCGATTTTATGTTCAAGCATACCAGTCTTTTATTTTCAATCAGTCACTAAGTGCTGCATTTTTGGATGGTGAGAATCTCTTTGAAGCGCAGACAGGAGATGTTTGTTTTGATCATAATGGTATAATTGGAAAATATGTTAAAGGTATGGATCAAAATTTAGCGTTACCTTTTGTTGGTTACTCTTACTACAAAAAAACACGATTTGATTTTCAAATTTCAAAAATTCTTCAACAAGAAGAACTCTCTCCAAAAGATTTCTTGATTAAAGAAATGCAAGAAGCAAGTAGTGAGGGTGGATTTAGACAAGCTGCAATACAATGCTCAGACTATTCTACACATGATGATGTTGTAGAATTTTCATTATCTCGAGGTTCCTTTGCAACCATTTTGTTACGAGAGATAATAAAGCCTCAAGATCCTATGGTTGCCGGTTTTTGAGATCTATTTTTAAAAATACAATTTCTTAGATGTCTTCAAGTTGGTGTATTTTTAAGAAAATATGATTTAATTGCAGATGATATCTCAATAGCTATCATTTTGGTTCTGTATAGTGTGTCTAATGTTATATGGTTGTCCATCATAATATCATGGTTCATGATTTCTTTGGAGGACAGGTATG
>JARPSM010000097.1 GCA_029782475.1 Nitrososphaerota archaeon | reverse complement strand
TCTTGATTGCTTTTTTCAGTGCCTTGTTTTCGTTTAGCAGTGCCTGCATTGCTTTATCTTCAAATTTCACTGCTATGCTCGGCGATCTAATATGATCTAAACCTTTCTATTCAAACAAGTCGATTGTGCATAGACTCTAATAAAAAAAAGAAACCTGCAAAAAAATTCTGGCGAGACAAGATTGAAAACAACATGAAACGGGATAAAAAATATGCGAGAAAGCTGAGACACGAAGGGTGGTCGATATTACGGTTTTGGGAACATGACATTGAAAGAAACCCTGAAAAATGTATTCGACGAATTAAGAAAAAAATTGATTCTCGTTAGACACACATCTTAATATAATTCAAACAAAATTCATTGTATTTTCTGCACAATTCTGCCGTACTGATGTTTGTGTTCAGGGACTAAAACTACCCTTGATTTTTCTGCTGATGTGAATTTGTTCTTTACCATGAGATCAAGCCTCCTTCTGGATTCTCTGAAAAGTGTATGTATGCTACCGGTCCTATTCTAGAGGGGTCCAGACCAATATATTTATTCTGACTAATAGCGATCAAAATTTCACCCTCTAAATCTTTAAGTTATTAATTTATTTCATAAATGAATTAGATGAGATTAAATCAAATTAAATGTGGAGATAACATTGATGTTCTTTCAAAATTAGATGAGAATACTGTTGATATTACCATAACATCTCCTCCATATAGAAACGCGATAGATTATAGTATGCATGCAAAACATGGTAACAATCCAAAAAATAACTATCGTGGAAAATTATCAATTTCAGTTTCAGATTATATTAACGATATGACTAAAATTTTCAAAGAGGTTGCAAGAGTTACAAAAGAAGGAGGATACTGTTGTATTGTAATAGGTAATGAAATCAATAAAGGTACACTTGAACCACTTCCAGCATTACTAATTTCAAAACTCTATGAACAAGGATGGTTTCTTCATGAAGAAATTATTTGGCACAAAGTAACAGGGGGTGCAAATAGAGCAGGTAGTTTTGTTCAGCACCCATATCCATCATATTTCAGAGCAAATATTATGCATGAAGTAATTTTAGTTTTAAGAAAAGGAAAAAATCAATTACGAAGAATGGAATATGCATTTACAAACATTAACCAAGATGTTACTTGGAAAGAAATTGTAAATTCTGTATGGCATATTGCACCAGTACCACCAGGATTTTTAGAACATCCTTGTCCATATCCCGAAGAAATCCCATACAGATTGCTGAATCTTTATTCAAATGAAGGCGATGTAGTATTGGATCCATTTAACGGTGCAGGACAAACTACCAAAGTAGCAAAATACCTAAACAGAAAATATGTTGGAATCGACATACAAAAAACATATGTAGATTATGCTAAATCACGACTAAAAGAAGAGCCACATATAAGAGATGAATCTCTTACACTTGAATTCGAACGTGATGGAGGATCAATTCCCAAATGGACAAAACTTCCGACTAAAAAAATTACTCCTAAAGTTAACTATAAGTAATTAAAATTTGCAAAATAAGATAAATAAGAAAACAAGTATCATAATCAGTAATTGCCAGGGTTAGTAAGAGAGTCAAATAGTATCATCCTCCGTTGATCACAGAGTCTCTTGCACATCCATTCTGGTTATTGATTAATCTCCTTACCTGTTGATACAGATAACAACTTTGATGTTTTTTGATATTCTTCAGATATGCCTACTTTCCTACCTGTTTTTTTTACATAACCATATTTTTCTAAAACATCCAATGCTGCTTTGATAGGTTGCCGATTTTCTACTATCGCTGATGGTAATCGGTCATTAAAATATGCTTTATGAAATGTTCCTTCTTCCGGGATTTTATCTAACACCTTTCGTAATTTTGAATTTTTATCCATAACATTTCCAAGATTAATTCTATACGCCTTGCCACTTGGACCAACTGCATATGCAATATGATCATCTACGTAATTTTTGTAATAAAGATAGGTTCCAGTAATTCCACGAATTGCCTTTGCAGCAGAAGTTTGGAAATATCTTTTAAAACCATCAGGTGCATGTGCATCGATTACTGAAAAATCTTCCACAGGTTTTTCACCAGAACTAATAAGTTCAACATATAGAATTCCATCCCGACCTATTTTTAAGACCAATTTCTTATCTTCACTATTTTCTGAAACAGTTTTTTTTCCTTCTACAGTCAGAACGTAATTTCTAAAATTTGAAATTTCTATATCCTCTTTAGGGACCGCCATAACAAATGCCATTTTACTTCCAAAACGGGCATCAATTGATACTGTCATACATCATATCAGAAACATAGATTATTTAAGCTTTATCCAGCATTCCAGCATAGAGTAATTGCCAGCATAGAACATTATCCAGCACAACTCGTAAATCATTAGAACATATATTATTTCCATTGGATCATAACAAGTTCATTTTAGGTGATTCCAGAAAAATGGATCAATTTCTAAATGACAATAGTGTTGATTTGAGCATAGTAAAGCCACCATATCATAAACCGGAAGACGATCCTGGTACGCATATACAATTCATCAAATCAATCATGAAAAAAATCACCAAAATAACAAAAGTTGGCGGTATTTGCTGTCTAATAATTAGCGAAGATATGACTAAAGATGGAATGGACATAACAGAAACAAGAGCACTATTAGAAATTCAAGATGATCCTGAAATTGGCTCTAAATGGGTTTTTCCTGAAAATATAATATGGTCAAAAAGTGCACGAGACACTGCTGAATCATTATTCCATGTAGAAAATATTACTGCAGTAAGTTTTGATCTTACACCATTCTCCACAATATGGATCATGGTAAAAAGTGAAAATGATAAGGATTATGAAGAATTAGACATTTCAAATCGAATCCAGAACTTAAAAATTTCAGATACAAAAAAACAAGAAATGTTTGATTCAATGTGGTTTATTCCCAAAAAATCCGAATTAAATTATAACGATCAAATCCCTAAAGAATTAATTCTTAGATTAGTAATGATATTTTCAAAAGAAAATGATTTAGTTTTAGATCCGTTTTCAGGTAATGGAATAACAGCTCTGGCATGTAAAACATTAAACAGAAATTTCATATGCATAGATAAAAAAGAAGATAATATTTTAATTTCAAAAGCAAGAATGAATTGACAACATATTCATAGATTATCAACTCATCCTAAAACAGATCATTTTGTAAATTATTTGTGATAATCTAGATCCAACAATAACAGCACAGATACATTTTTTATGATCCACAAGGAAATGACTGATTCCCAATGGAAGTCAATTGAAAAATATTTGCCAAAACCAGCTAAAACAGGAAGATCCTGATGCAATGACAGAATATAGTTTAGGCATACAAATTTTGAACGAATTATCAACTATTTCAACTCAAAAGATCTAGATCATAGTTTACACTTACAGAATCATGTCAAAACAAACTACTAGAGCATCAATGGTATCTTCAGGAAGCCATTTCATGAAAGGAACAAGCATCAATTTTTTAAGAAAAGTATGCAAGAATGAAAAAAATGCAAAGGCA
>JARPSM010000095.1 GCA_029782475.1 Nitrososphaerota archaeon | reverse complement strand
TTATCTATTAATTTGCCAAATTCTATTAACTAGTGTTAAAATCGGCATAAAATTACCCTTGGAGAGATGGTATGACATATTTTTTGAAACTGTAAAGTAGGTTTATCGAGGCAATAATCAGGCACGACCTAAACACCCACCATATGGCTAAAAGATGGAAAACATATCCTATAGAAATACTTCAAGATGAAAGTATCGATAAAGAATACAGATTAACACTAATAGCCAAAAATATCTAAAAGGATTGAAATTAACAAAAAGTTATTTTTCTAAATAAATTAGTGATCATTTTTTAACGATTTTAAATATCCTTCATTTCTTTGAATATTTTCATTTATTTCTAAAAGATGTGGATTATTTTTGAGAATTTCAAGAATTTTATTAAAACCAAATACTGTATCAGGCTTTATTTGGGAATATATTTGTCGAACAAATTCTAAATCAACATCTCTATCAACAGTCCACCTATAATTTGAAAGATTATTTGAATTTGTATAATTGCCTATTTTAAATTTATTAGGATTTTTTGAAATGTATGTTGTTACATGTTCTCTATCTGAAGTTAATTTTGCTTCCATTGCAATTTTTTCTAATGTCTTAAATGTGAAAATCTCTGTATCCAATCCATCAGGATATGTTGGTGGCAATACATTTGATACATAATCATAATTATTTTTTAAAAAAAACTGAATTATTTCTTCAACTAAAAATGGATCAATTAATGGACAATCGCTTGTGATACGAATAATAGGCTCAGCTGAAATATTTTTTGCACATTGATAATGTCGATCCAACACATCTGATTCTTCACCTGCAAAACCAATGATTTCATTTTTTTCAGCAAAATCAAGTAAAATTTTGTCATCATCTTTTTTTGTTGTAATAATTGCAATTTGTTGGACTGATTTGATTTGTTTTACTCGATTAATTACATGCCAAATTAGTGGTTTACCTTCAATCTCAGCAAGAACTTTTCCGGGTAATCGATTTGAACCAGTTCTAGCCTGAATTAAAACAGTGATTTTTTTCTCAATATGAGTCATAGATACCTTGTTTCAATATTGATTAAATTGATTACTAATTATAAAAAATATTTCAATTTGTTATAAAATAATATTATTTTCAAGTTAAATCATCCCATTGAATTAGAGTATCTTTTGAAATATCTTTATTTTAATTTTTGGTAATACCCCGTCATTTGGATCACTGTTTTACTAGTATTTTTGCCAATAATTCAAAGATATTTCTATCTCTATTGTTAAATCTAAACTCTATCTCCTTGAGATACAAATGAAAATACAACTTTGAAACTCCACGATATTGATACAGCCAGTTCTTTGCATAACTCCA
>JARPSM010000094.1 GCA_029782475.1 Nitrososphaerota archaeon | reverse complement strand
TTGTTGTGTTAACCGGACTGGTAAATTTTGATCTTTTGTGGGATGAAAAGCATGAACGGCTCAAGCTTGATTTTTAATTTTATGATACAGGGCGGCATTGCTGCGCTGTGATTCTGCGCATTATTGTATGAAAAACTGACTATTTTTGGATGAAACTGTCCGAGTTGTTACATGTGTAAGCTTTGTATAGCGAGAAGCACAAGTTTGTGAATTATTTTCAGGATACTTCAATCTCATCATTCATACTTGTCTAGGTGAAATTTTTCAATCCCTAGTTTTTTGATAATTTCTAGTTCACGAACTTTATCTTTTTGCTATACATGTGGATCTTTGTACATGCAGAAGCTTTGTACATGCAAAATTAGACTGATCTCATGCAATGACGTTATGAGAAGGTTGATTACGCATCAACTCTATTAAACAATCATCTTGTAAACTTATTCATTACAATTTAAAAATAAATGATAAATGCGTAAAAAAGGAGATTATCTAAATATATTAAAATCAAATTTAAATGAATCCTTTAAATTGAAATCAAAAACGAAACTATGACTAAAATGGAAGAACATAAAAATATTTTATTTTAAACCTGTTTTAGATAATATTAAAGAGTGAATTTCCTCAATAGATCTGTTTGCATCTATTATATCGATATTAATTAAATTCGATAAAGTTTTGTATAATTTTTCTCTTTTTTCCAATGTTGTCAAATACTCTTCTTCATTTCTTTGATAAGAAATTTTTGGAGATATATCTAGGTAAATTATATAAGAATCAGACGGAATTAAATTTAGAAATTTTTTGATTTTTTCTGGAAAAATTTGATCATCCCCAGTAGATATATCAAAATCAACTATTGAGTCTATTACAAATCTATCAATCACAATCAATTTACCCTGTTTAAGTGGCCTGTGTATCAAAAAATATGAAACAAATTGTAAATCAAATAACAAAATCTTTTTCCACAATTTTATCAATATAGGGTGATTTTCAATATTAGATATTCCAGATTTTTTACGTTTAATTGTTAAAGGATATACTGACATACCTAACATTCTAACAAATGCAGCAAAAGGCAAGCTAAATTTATTTGGAAATCGTAACCAAACATATTTACAAGAAATTTCCTTTTTTTCTAAATGTTTAATTAATTTTTTTGCCTGAGTTGACTTTCCACAACCATCAAGTCCACAAAGAATTATGGTTTTGTACAATTTATTTCCCTTGTTTTTCTGAAAATTTTTTAAAATCTTCGATTATATAATTTGCAATTCTTTCTGAACATTTTCCATCAAATTTGTACAAAGTTTTTTCAATAAATTGGAAGTAATTCGAATCAGGTATTTGTTGAGATAATGATTCGCTAATTAAATTTTTTAGATCCAATATTTTTGTACATTCAATTGTAACAGTTTTATCATAATAATCATCTTCATTGTATTCTGATGATTTGTATAATCTGTGTAGTTTCAATCCTACAAATATTACTGGTTTTTTTAATAAAATACCAGTTGTAACACCAGTTGTAAGTCCATATGTAACCATCACATCATGATTATTCATTAATTCAAATAGATCACCTTCCTGAATTAAATCAATTTTATGTAAAATTTCTTTGAGGGATTTTTTATATTCATCCACACTAGAACTTGAAGGATGAATTTTTACAGTAAGTAAATATTCATCATGTTTCAATATTTCATTACAAATTTTATTTATTAATTCAAATTCTTTGTTAGCTGAACATACACCATGTTCATGAACTGAAGATGTAACAAAAAGAATTCTAGTTTTATTAAGATGTTTTTTATTAGTATCCATGTTTTGTAATTTATAATACAAAGAATCATAAGAAAGATGTCCAATTATTTTCAATGATGATTTTTTAAATCCCACTTTTAATAATTTAGTTTGCCAATCAAAATTTTTACAAAAATTTAATTTTCCCTCAAAAATTTTTGCAAGAGGTCTGGAAGAAAAAATTCGAGATTTAAAAAGAAAAAAATTAAAAATGAAAATATCAATTTTGTTATATTCTAAATGTTTTAACGTAGAAATTAAAAAATTGTGTCTTTGTTTAAAAAATGATGTCCCTTTATGATTTTTAGAATCTTTAGTCAAATCTCCAGGATTAGATAAAAATGAATTTAATTGGTTTTTAAAACTAGTTATGGTATCTTTGTATGGTGATTTTTGATATTGGCTTACAGGTTCTAAAAAAGTGGTTATTGTAGGTATGTTTTTCTTTTTACTTGATACAATAAAGGACAGATTTGTTAACTCAAAAGCAGGTCTGGTAATTACATAGTTCGGATTAAATTCATCAAGAATTTCTACCGCACTTTGATAGTCTTGATAATAAATTATTTTATCATCAGAGTTATCAGAATTTTGTGTTTTCAATTTTTCTGGCATGTAGAGAACCCAAATTACTTTACAATGAAAATTTTTTTTATTCAATGATTCTTTAATTTGATGTATATTTAGTGCTCTATTATCTACCTGATTTGGGAGTTTATTATGTATAGTTAGTAAAGTAATATTTTTTGGCAACATATATGATTATAACATTATTTTATACTATTTTAATGCTGAATGTCTCATTATAGGAATTTTTGAACCATTGAAATCTGATCTTTTTGCAAAAAAATGAAATTGTTAATGTAAATACCAATATTTTTTCTTTCAGAAAAATTTTGATGTTTGTTGATTTCAAATTTATTTATTTCCTGTAAACTATTATTTAGAATAAAGAAACCATGGTAGTCAATTTTCTCTAAAAATTTTGTTATATAATCTATTGAATTTGGTTTGTGTCTTTCTTCTATTTCTATTATAATTGCAGGTTTAAATTTTTGTAAAATATTTTTTGCACCATTTAGAATTACTTGTTCGTGACCTTCAACATCAATTTTTATCAAAGATATAGGTTCAAAATTATATTGATCTAATTTTTTTGTTTTAACTTGTATAGATGAAATTTTATTTTCTCCATTTAATTGATTTTCTTCTTCAATAGTACTAATTCCAAGATTTACATCAACATATCTTAAATTTGTTTTTGACTCTGTATCAGATAATGCAATTTCTTTAATTTCTATATTAGAATCAAAAACTTTTCTTAAAAATTTACAAAGTTTTGGATTAGGTTCAAATGCATATACTTTTTTTGAATATTTTGACATTTCAAAAGTATAACGTCCCCAATTAGATCCTATATCAATAGAAATCATGTCTT
This sequence comes from Nitrososphaerota archaeon, assembly GCA_029782475.1. Taxonomy (GTDB): domain Archaea; phylum Thermoproteota; class Nitrososphaeria; order Nitrososphaerales; family Nitrosopumilaceae; genus Nitrosopumilus. The sequence goes on along the minus strand of JARPSM010000094.1, from coordinate 15,357 downwards.
TTTTACATAAATAAGGAATAAACTCTATTTCTCTTTCACAACCAACTTTCAACAAAATTTTTATTTTAAACAATAATTTTGGTGATATTTTTTCAATTAGTGTTAGTATGGTGTTTTGTATAGACAATAATTCAATCTTTGTTTGCGAACAATTAATTAACTTTGATCTAAATTAAGCAAATATGAAATCCAAAAGGGCTTTGATTACTGGAATAACAGGTCAAGATGGATCATATTTGGCAAAATTTCTCTTAAATAAAGGCTATACTGTATTTGGAACTTATAGAAGAACATCTACTCCCAATTTTTGGAGATTGTCATATCATGGCATATCTGATCAAATAGAATACATACCTGCTGATTTAATTGATACATCATCATTAACAGAGGCTATTCGAATTTCAAAACCAGATGAATTGTATAACCTTGCTGCACAAAGTTACGTAGGATCTTCTTTTGATCAACCATTAACAAGTGGAGAATTTACAGGATTGGCAGTTACTAGAATTCTCGAAAGTATAAGAATAATCGATCCTGGAATAAAATTCTATCAAGCTTCTTCAAGTGAAATTTATGGAAATTCGGTAAATACATCACAGAATGAAGAAACCCCATTTCAACCTGGAAGTCCTTACGCCATAGCAAAGCTATATGGATATTGGATTACCAAAATGTACAGAGATGGATATAGAATGTTTGCAGCAAATGGAATTTTGTTTAATCATGAATCACCTTTACGAGGATTAGAATTTGTCACTAGAAAAATAACTAATGCTGCTGCTAGAATCAAGCTAGGATTACAGAAAAAATTAATTTTAGGAAATCTAGATTCATTGAGAGATTGGGGATATGCACCAGAATATGTTGAAGGAATGTGGAAAATTTTACAACTCAAAAAACCAGAAGATTTTGTTTTGGGAACAAATGAAAGTCATACTGTAAAAGAATTTGTAGAAAATACGTTTGAGCATTTAGATTTAGATTGGAAAAAATATGTAAAAATTGATAAAAAATTTCTTAGAATTGTGGAAGTTAATAGGTTAGAAGGTGATTCATCAAAAGCCAAGAAAAAAATTAAATGGAATCCAAAAACTAAATTCAAAAAATTAGTGGAGATAATGACAGATGCTGATTTAGATAGATGGCAAAGATGGCAAAAAGGAGAAAAATTTGCATGGGATGCTCCAAATTATATTCAAGAAGATAAAACATTGTTTAGAACAATAAAATGAAAAACAATATTCCTGAAAATCTTTTCAAAAAAATAAAACAAAATGTACCACTTTCATGTGTTGATCTTATTCTAATAAAAAATCATGAATTCTTTTTAGTTAAACGAGATATTCATCCATACAAAGGTAAGTGGTGTTTACCTGGAGGAATAATAAAACGAGGTCAAAAAATTAATGATAGACTAAAACAGGCAGGAAGAGAGGAGTTGGGGATAAGGATCAAAGTGATCAAAACTCTGGGTTTTTACGAAAAAATATATCGTGACAGACACGATATTTCACATTGTTTCATAGTAAAAACGAATGATAGTAAAATTACTTTAGATCATCAAGCATCAAAAGGAAAATTCTTTAGAAAAATTCCTAACAACGTAGCTCCTTTTCATTATAAAATGCTTAGAGATGCAGGTTTAAAATAATTCAGACAAGGCATGGAAAATTATTTGGGTATAATTATGAATAGTAAATTTCTCACAAATATTACAAAAACTAGCATAGTATATGCAACTCTAGCATTTGGCTTCTCTTTAATTGGTATTTTACTTCCGTATTCATCTTCTCTTGGAGATCCTCTATCTAGTGCAACAGTAGAACACATTGTAGGCCATATAGTATGGGGAATGATAGCAGGTATTGCTGCATTTTCATTAAGATATTTTTTTACTACAGGCATATTTGCAATAATTTTAGATTTTGATCACATAATACAATTTTTTGGAATAGAGGCAGTACCAAGGATGGGTCATTCCTTGCCTTTTGCACTATTGTCATTAATTCTGATGATGTTAATATTTAATAAAAAAGATTATCGATTGGGAGCAATATCATTTGCTGCAGTATTTTCACACATGTCATTTGATACACTAATCAATGCAGGGAAATTTCCTCTCTTTGTACCATTTTTTGATGAGTCGGTTAAATTCCAAGATTTGGATTGGATATATTTACAGATAATAGCTATTATAACCATTTTAGCAGCTACACTATTTGAAAAAAGAAAGTTCAAATCTAAAATTATGAATTAATTTTTTATTCAGAGTGGGATTCATACCAAGATATAGTATTTTTAAGACCATTTTCTAGATTTGTTTTAGGTTCAAATCCAATTAATTTTCTGGCCTTATCAATACTGACACATCGTCGAGGTTGACCATTGGGTTTGTCAGTGTTCCACTTTAATTCCATCTTAGCATCCATTAGTTCTAATAATTTTTCGACCAATTCTTTAATTGAAATTTCTTTTCCAGAACCCAAATTCAATGGTTCTTGATCTTCGTATTTTTCTGCAGTCAAAACTATTCCATCAGCAGCATCATCAACATATAAAAAATCTCTTGTGGGTGTACCATCCCCCCAAACTATGATAGAATCCTTGTTTTCTTTTTTTGAATTATGTATTTTTTTAATTAATGCAGGAATCACATGGGATGTGTTATCGTCAAAATTATCATTTGGACCATAAAGGTTTGTAGGAAATACTACAATTGAATTAAAATTGTATTGTTCTTTGTATGCTAATGATTGGACTAGGAGCATTTTTTTTGCTAATCCATATGGTGCGTTTGTTTCTTCAGGATAGCCATCCCAGATGGATTCTTCTTTAAATGGCATAGGGGTAAATTTTGGATAGCTGCAAATTGTACCTAATGAAATAAATTTTTTTACTTGATTCTTTCTAGATTCTTCAATTAAATTAGTACCCATAATTATATTATCATAGAACAATTCGCCTGGCTTATCTCTATTAAGCCCTATACCACCAACCTTTGCAGCTAAATGAAAAACAATATCTACATCTTTTGTTATTCTTGAACAATTCTCTTTTAATCGTAAATCACAATCTTTTGAACAGGGGATAATGATGTTTTTAGCACCTTTTTCTTTGAGAGTATTAACAACTCTAGAACCTAAAAAACCACTACCACCAGTAACTAAGACAGACAAATTTTCCCAATTCATATAGAATTTGGAATCTAAATTGTAATTTTTAGTTTTGCTCAAGAAAACAACTCAGCTTATTAAGAAAATTAACAAATAGATTTAGAAGTATATTTTATCAAAAAAACTTGAATGGTAAAAGGAAATATACTCATGACTGTCTCAAACTTTCACCTTTTTGGAGGTCATGGCTCAACCATTACGAATCTTTGTTTAGGATTAAATGAATTAGGTTACAAAACATCAATTGGTGCATTTTCTTTTGATTCAGAATTACCATTAGGAATTGAGAAGGTAAAATTGAACAGATTTGAAAGAATAGGGGGTAAAAATTCTCAATTTGATATAATTCATAATCATCATCCAATAATGAATTATTACTCATTATTTTCAGACAAGCCATTTATTTTTCATCTTCATGGAGCAGCAAATACAATTCAAAGATTCAATCTAAGTACTTCAATGTTATTATGTAAAAGGAAAATTTCAAGAATAATCACTATTTCAAATACAGTTATTGAACAAATAGAATCATCCGTGGAAAATATTCCAACTGATGTAATCTATACAGGTGTAAATACAAAATTTTACAATACAAATTTACCAGTAAATAATAAAAAAGGAAATCCACAACTCCTTTTTGTAGGAGTTCTTTATTCACATAAAAATCTAAAAGCAATAATTCATTCAATGCCAAAAATAATAGAGGAATTTCCAAAAGTACATTTCCAAATTGTTGGTGATGGAGAAAAATATGTGGAATTAAAAAATCTCATTAAAATAAAGAAACTAGAAAATAATATTGAATTGTTAGGAAGAATATCTGATGATGAATTAAAATCAAGATATGCATCATGTGATATTTATATTTCAGCTAGTATTCATGAAATGTTAGATTTACCTGCAATAGAAGTTATGGCTTGTGGAAAACCAGTTGTACTATCAGATATTCCTGTTCATAAGGAACTAATTAATGCATCAAAAGCTGGTAGAACTTTTTCATTAGCAGATAAATCAGATATAATTTCAAAGATCAAAGAAGTGTATGCAGAAAAAGAAACTCTCAACATTCAAGCCAGAAATTTTGCTGAACAAAACGATTGGTCAAATGTATGTGAAAAAGTTTCAAACATTTATCAAAAAATAATTTAAAATTAATTTATTTTCATTTTAATGATTGAATAAGATTTTCAATTTTTTCTCCAAAAATAGGCATAGAATGATATTTTTTAACATACTCCATTCCATTTTTACCCATAGTTTTACGCATATTTTCAGATTCAAAAAAAGTGATTATTGCTTTAGCAAAATCATTAGAATTACCAGGTTTCACACATATTCCAGATTTAGATTTAATCAGTAATTCTTTAACAGCACCTTCGCAGCTACATACTATAGGTTTACCACAAGCCATGAATTCAAATATTTTTGAAGGATGTGCAGTATTAGATTGAAGATTATCATGCATTCCAATTATTAACACATCTGCATCATTCAATCTTTTAATAAAATCACTTAGATTATTTACAGGTTTTTGAAGAACTACATTTTGAAGATTTAATTTATTGATTTTTTCTTTAATTTCATTTTCCAATTCACCTTTACCTGCTAAAACAAATAAAATATTTTCATTCTTAAGAATATCTGCCGATTCTAAGATAATATCAAAATCATAATTCGGACTAAAAATTCCTCCATAAAATACAGTAAATTGTGAGTTATCAGAATTATTTTGATCACCAAGAGGTTTGAAAATGTTAGTATCAGTGCATAGTTCAATAACTGTGATTTTTGATTCTTCTAGATTATATTTCATCATCCCTTTTTTTAATTCATTAGTAATTACAAGTATCTGATCTGCCATTTTGAATACAGAGATACTTAATTTTTTAATAATGAAAAATAATAATGAATTTTTAATAATTTTTAATTCAATTAGATTTTCAGGCCACATATCAGCTTGAGCCATAACAAAGGGAATATTTTTTAATTTAGCTAAATAAACTATGAAAATAAAGAATAGTGGATATGGATGTAATCCTATTACGACATCTATTTTACTTGAAAAGAGAATTTTGAAAAAACACTGCCACATAAAAATTAAATAAATGATGAATCTTTTTAGCAATCCTGTATGTCCTATTTCTGGAGTCCATATACGATCGGTCTTTATTTCTCCTAAACCTATTTTTTCAACAGTGCATTTGTCAGCATTTGATGAAGAAATTTGAAATTTCTTTGGTATTTTACCTGTAATTGCATTTACATGATGACCTTTTTGTGCCATTTCATCAATCACTAATTGGGCAAATCGAGTTCCAAATGAAGGAATAATTGGCTTGTAGAATAAGGAAATAGCAATAATATTCATGATGAAAATATGATTTTTGGTTTTTTATACTTGTAGAATACAAATTATCCATAATACAGCAATTTTTGTTGATTTGGAATCAAATTTTGAGTATTTCCAAGGTACCAAGAAAGTCAATATATTGAATAGTTACATTTCTAATATTGTCTATTAGAGAGATGCATGTTGGTTAAGCGTTTAGTTATTGTTGTACCAGGCTTGAAAAAAGAAACAAAATTAAAAGTACCTTGGAGACAGATGTATGAAATTGCTCTACAATTTAATAATATGGGAGTAAAAACAGCAATAGCAACTTCAGACATACAAAAAGAAACCATAGAAGGAATACCAATTATTAATCTTAAACAAAAAGAAATACGAATTCTAAATGAAGAATCAAAAAAACAAATTATGGATTTTTCTCCAGATTTAATTTATTGGATGGGAAATCCATATAGTGGAACATATTTAAAAAAATCTGGATTTGATATACCATTAGTTTTACACATCAGCACACTCCCCATATCAAAAAAAGAATGGCAAAATTTTTCTTTCAAAGAATTATTTTCAAATAATAGACTACAATTTTTAACGTCATTTTTTCCCTTTAATCGAATTTTTTTAAAATTAAATAATTCATCCATAACAGGCATTATTAGTAGCAGTAAAACAATTACAGATAGATTAATTCAATTAGGTATTAAAGAATCTAAGATCAACACATCGCCACTATTCTTTGAACCAAATTTTAAAATTTCTCAAAAAAATATAGAAGAAAAATTTTCAGTATGTTATGCTGGACCGCTAAGTACTGAAAGAGGCTCTATGCTGATATTAAAAGCAATTAGAATTTTGAAAAGTCGTGGTAAGAAAATAAATTTATTGTTCTTACTTAGGACAAAAAAATATGAAGAAAAAGAAATAATTCAAAATGAAATACAAAAGCTCGATTTAATTGAAGATGTGAATTTAGTTACAGGTGTATTAAAACCAGAAGAGTTTTTAGAATATATTTCATCATCTAAAATTGTGACTATTCCAACAAAGTATGTTTGGAATGAACCACCTGTGACCATCTTGGAAGCAATGCTGGTAGGTAAACCTGTTATTACATCAAATGTTTGTGGATTACCAGAGATGGTAGCGGATAATGCAATTACTGTTAATCCACGACCAGAAATTTTTGCAAATGAATTAGAGAAGTTGGTAGATAATACTGAGAAGCAATTAGAAATTGGTTTAAAGGGACAAAAATATGCTTCATCATTACCAGGATGGGAATCTTTAGCAAAATGGACACTAAATTCATTAAAAGAAGTTTTAGATAAAGAAACCAGAGGTAATAAAAATTGAATGATTCAAAAATAGAAAAATTTTTGGAATCTGTAAAAATATCAATTCAGAATAAAAATGAAATATTTTGTGAAATTAATCATTTAGATCTAAGTGGTAAAACAGTAGAGATTTGGAAAAAACATGCTCAATTTGCAATTAATTTCTTAGAAAACAAAAATGTAGAATATTGTTTATTTAAAGTAAATAATTTTTCATTTGCAAAAATGGGAGATGTTGATATTTTGATAGAAGATAAAGAGAAGTTGAAAGATATCTACAAAAATTTAGATGAAATGAACTTTATTTTTCATCATGTTCCATTTAATGAAAAATTGAAGATTACTGCTAAAGATCCTAAATCTAATTTTGAAATTGATTTTTACCCAGAACCAAAATGGTCAGAATTAAGATATGCTCCAGATGAACTAATTATTTCAAATCGAAGAAGAGTAAAAAAACACGAAATTGATGCATATGTGCCAAGTCCAGAGCATGAAATCTACATTATCGCCTCACATGCATATAATCATGGGCGTATTTTACTGAGTGAAGTAATCAATACAGCAATCATAATTCTTGAAGATGATCCAGATTTAGATGAAATTATTTCACTTTCAGAGAAATTTCATTTTCAAAATGCAATCTTTGTTTTACTCATATCTGCAAACAATCTTTTGAAAAAATTTGGATTTGACAGTATTCAAGAACGATATTTTAAACGAATACACAATATTGCAGAACCTAGTATTGTTAAAAAATTTTCAAACGTAGATTTAGATAATTTTCCACTGAATTTTTCTATTCAAGATTTAATTATTTTATCTCTTAGAAAGATTACAGCAAGTAATTTAGATAAATCTACTTCAAAGTTTGATGAATTAAATAATTTTATAAAACACAATAGAATTTCCAATAAATTTTATTCAACATTTTATCCAAATTATCACAATAACAAACCTGTTGAAAACATTAAACAAATTATTTCTGATTAAATGTAATTATTATTGTGAAAGTTTATTTTCAACTATATCACATAAAATATGACCTATTAAAATATGAGATTCTTGTATTCTTTGTGTACTTTCAGAAGGAACTTTTAATGCCAAATCAACTAATTTAGATAACTCACCACCATCATTTCCAGTTAAACCAATTGTTTTTGCGCCAATTATTTTTGCACTGTGAATTGCATTAAGAATATTTTTGGAATTGCCACTAGTTGAGATTCCTATCAAAACATCATTAGTTTTAACTAAAGATTCAACTTGTCGTTGAAAGACATAGTCATATCCAAAATCGTTTCCTATGGCAGTAATAATAGACGAATTTGTTGTTAATGCAATTGCAGCTAATCCATCACGTTTAATTTGATATTTCCCTACAAATTCAGCTGCAATATGTTGAGAATCAGCAGCACTACCGCCATTACCTATGAAAAAAATTGTTCCATTATTATTTAATGACTCATAAATTGTATTTCCAATTTTTTCAATCATAGGAATAATATTTTTTAGACTTTTTTTAGTATCGATGCTTTCATCGATTATTTTCTCAATCCAATTACTCATGGTATTACTCTTCCATCATCTATTTTCCAAGATTGTAAACCATTATCATCAAAATTAAATTTTACAATTTTACAACCAGATTTTTGTAATTCTTTCTCAACATGAATTCTATTATCTGGATCAGTAAGAAATAGTAAATGACCTCCGCCACCTGCACCCAATAATTTTCCACCAATAGCTCCTGCAGAAATAGCAGAATCATATATTTTATCTATTTTTGAATTACTAATTTGTTTGTCAAGTGTTTTTTTTAACATCCAACTATCTTCAAGCATTTCTCCAATTTCTTTTAAATTACCTTTTATTAGTGAATTTTTCATATCATATGCAATTTTTTTTATTGAATGTAAGTTTTCAAGAATAATTTCATTTTTTTGTTCATATGAGTTAATTTGCCTTTCCAAAATATTTGCAGATAATCTCGTATCTCCAAGATCACATAAAATTAAAGAAGCAAGCAATTCATTTTTTACTTCTGATCTTAATCTTAGTGGATTTACCTCAACTGAATCCTTTTTAAATTCAATAAAATTAAAGCCGCCAAATGCTGATGCATACTGATCTTGCATTCCTCCTTTAATTTTTGCCTCTTCTCTCTCAATAACATAAGCAAAATGAGCTATATCATATGGATCTAGAGTATCATTGTGAAGATTTTTGATAGCACCAACTAATGCTACTGTTAGTGCAGAAGAAGATCCAAGACCAGAACCTGGAGGAGCATCAACATGTAAGATTGTATCTATGTTGGTCTTGTTTAAATTTAATAATCCAAAAGATGCTTTAACCAAGTCTAATTTTCCTTTATTTTTAAGGTCAGAAATACTATCAAAAATTTCTAACAAGTCATAATCCTGTGAAATCACTCTAACTAAATTTTCTTTATTTTCTTTAATTGTAACATATGCATACCTATCTATGGTAGTACTGATAATTGCACCGCCAAAATTTTCAATATATGGGGATACATCTGTTCCTCCACCTCCAAGGCTGATTCGTAAAGGTGCTCTACTTCTAATTATCACACACTACACTTTTTTTTAGTCATATAAAATCATAGAGTTTGATCAATAGAATTATTTTGACATTGAATCTAAAATTTTATTGACGGATTCTTCAAGGCTTTGATTATTTTTAATTAAAATTGATTTAATCTGTAATTTTTTTGCAGGTAATATATCAGATTCACTATCACCTATCATCCAACAATTTTCAATATCTACAGGGGATAACTCGTCTAAGGCTTTTTCAAATAATAAAGTTTTAGGTTTTCTACAAGGGCATAAATCATTTGGAACATGTGGACAAAAAAATATTTTATTAATGATACATTTTTCATCAAAAAATTTTTTAGTTAAAAATTTGTGTATTTTATCTAATTCATCTAAAGAAATAAGTCCGCGTCCAACTGCAGATTGATTTGTAATAATAATGAGTTTAAATCCAGCTGAAGTTAATTTTGAAAGATATTTACTTACATTTGGTAAAATAATAAATTCAGATAATTTTTTTACATAATCAGTTTTTAATTCATTTATAGTTCCATCACGATCTAAAAAAACAATTTTATTTTTAACATGAATTGATTTTTTAAGCAAATTATATTCCTCTTCGTGCAATTCCAAATCCATAAAATTTTGCAGAAGACAAATTATTTTTCTTAACAAATTCATCAAAGCTAAAATTTAGCTGAATATCATCAGCTATAATCACACCATCATTTTTTATAAATGAGAATGCATGATTTAACTCAAAAACCATATGATCATAAGAGTGATCACTATCATGATAAAATACATCAATTTCTTTTAAACTTTCTAATAGTTTTGGTAGTTCGAGTCGTACATCACCTATAATTAATTTCCAATTGGAATGGTAATTTTCTGGAACAACCCATCCAATGTTAGTTCCTTCTGGAAAAAATGTATTATTTTTTATACCTATATCTATAGAATGCAGTTTGCCAGAACCATTTTTTTCCATGGCTGACAAAATTGCAAATGAACTACTTCCAGACGAAACGCCTGTTTCAACCATTAAAGTAGGTTTTAAGACTCGTACGGCTGTATAAAGAATTTGTAGTCTAGGAAAACTGATGAATGGAAAAGTGCTAAATTTTTTTGTTCTTTCATTGATTAATTTCCATACATGTGTTGATTCTACAAATAATGATTTGGTGGTATTTTTATCAATATTTAGAATATTAGAAAGTCTTGATACTCTAGTAGCATAGTCGGTCAATGCTGATGGATGATTCATTACATAACGAATTTTTCTAAACAATCATTTACGTTAATTATACATGAATTTTAATTATATGCATAGAGAATTTTTGATCTGTAAAATTCAAGATATAATAATGTAAAAAAATTCTATTCATATCAGATGTCTCTTAATATACTAATTACAGGTATAACTGGTTTTATGGGAAAATTTCTAACAGAAAGATATCTAAAAAATGGTCATGTAGTATATGGAAACACATATGATGAAACTGAAATACCACCAAAAAATCATCCAAATTTACATTTATTCCCTTGTGACATTAGAAAAGAGCTGGAAGTAGAAGGATTAGTACATGAATCAAACCCTGATATTATTTTTCATTTAGCTGCACAATCTTATCCTACTAAATCATGGGAAGACCCAATTACCACATTGGAAACTAATGTTAATGGAACAATTCATTTGTTTTCTTCAATTATGAAAAAAAATTTGGATCCTAAAGTGTTGGTAGCTTGTAGTAGTGCAGAATATGGTCATACGGCTATTAATGAAAACAGATCTTTGCGAGAAGAAGATCCATTGTTACCTGTACATCCATATGGTTTATCAAAAGTAAATCAGGATTTGATTTCAGAACAATATTTTAAGAAGTATGGAATCAAAGTTTATCGAGCCAGAATTTTCAATACAATAGGTCCAGGAAAGAAAGATGATTTTGTAGGAGATGTTTCTAAGCAAATTTCAGAAATTAAAAAAAGTGGAAAACAAGCGATAATCAAAGTAGGAAACCTAGAAACAAAAAGAGACATGACTGATGTACGTGATCAGATCTCAGCATTAATTGCACTTGTAGAAAATGGTACTGAAGGAGAGGCATACAATGTTTGTAGCGGAACAAGTTATCAGATGGGAGAATTATTAAAAAAAATGATCACATATAGTGGTCTAGAAATAAAATTTGAAAAAGATCCTAATAAAATTAGAAAAATTGATGAACCATTAATTTTAGGAGATCCTTCAAAGATTAGAGAAAAATGTTCATGGAATCAAGTGTATAGTATAGAAAAAACTTTGCAAGATGCAATAAATTTTTGGTAAAGAAGAATTAGTTTTTCATTAAACTTTCATACATTGGAACTAAATTATCAGAAACTACGTTATTCCAATTATATTTATTTTTGATTAAATTTACAGCATTATGATGCATTTTCATCCATAATGTATCATCAGATAAAATAGTGTCAATTTTTTCTGCAAAATCTTTTGGATCACCTGAGCTTACTAAACCAATATTTTCATCCTTTACCACTTTAGTCCACCAATTATCAACATCATTAATTACGATTGGTAAGCCGCAAGATAAATAATCAAATGGCTTAAGTGGAATTCCAAGTTTCCATGTAATATCATCATGAAAAGGTGCAATCCCTATTTTTGATTGCATTAAAAAATCTAAAACTTCTAATCTTTTAGGATACCAGAAAAAATTTACATTTACAGAATTTTTGTTTAATAAAATTTTGATTTTCTTAAGTGCATCACCTTTGTTTGTAATAAAAAACGATGTTGAATTTTTCACATAAGGGATAGAATTGACAAATAAATCTACATTTGAACGGGGGTTAACCATACCTGCATATACAATATTATTTTTTCTTTCAGTATTATTTGCATTTTGTAAAATTCTTCCTGCAGCAGGAACAAGAACTATTTTTTCTTCATCAGCATCATAATGTTCAATTAAATAATTTTTTAGTTGTTCGCTTACAACATTAATCTTATCAGAATTTTTTACTATGGTTTTTTCTAACAATCTTAAACGATTAAAAGTATCATCATTATTTTTTATTAATTCATGAACAACAGCTTCCTCTGGCCAGATATTGTTAAATTCGCTTACTAAAGGAATGTTAAATTCTTTGGACAATGTTACACATGCCAAACCTGCTATTGGCTGTACAGCATGTAATATATCATATTTTTTCTCATTCAGATTCTTTCTTAGACCTTTTTCTATAGTTGATACCATTTTGTCAATAGATTTTGAAGAAAAAAATAACCCACTAGTTAATTTAGATGTAGAAAACTTTCTAGTAAAATTATATGTAATTGTAGAAATTTTAAATTTTGAAAAACTTGATGGTATTAATTGCATTTCAATATCGCTTATTCGTTCTACATCTTCTTGAATAGGAGTTAAAATGGTAGGAGTTATTTTATTACTTTTAAGATGACTTGCAATTTCATACATTCTTTCAAATGTGCCTGCACTACCTTTACTTGGGTGTGTTAAAACAAATGCTATATTCATTAAGTTAATACGGTTGACAAAAATAGTTTAAAGGTATCCATCATAAATTTACATGAAATAGAAGAATGACTACCATAAAAAATTTAGAAATTATAAATACTAAGTTAGAATTCTTCGTTCGTAATCCAATTATCTCTTTAACAATAATTGGAGTAGTATCTTTAATTATAAGATTATATTTTTTTGAGCCTGAAGTTCCCATTGCTAGAGATTCATTTGAGTATTTCCGTATTGCAAATGATTTAGCTTTGCAAGATCTTACCAATACAAATAATGTTCAAATTGGTTGGCCTTATTTTGTTTCGATATTATTTTCAATAGTAAATTATAACAATTTCTTAGATTATCATACATTACAACGATTACTGTCTATTTTTATTTCAGTACTGACAATTATTCCTGTATATTTTTTATGTAAGAAATTTGTTGGTAATGCTTCATCTATTGTTGGTGCTGCAATGATAGGTTTTGAACCTCATTTGATTGGGAATTCATTATTAGGTTTATCAGAATCATTTTTTATTTTGTTAGGAGCTATTGCTGGAGTGTTTTTTTTAAGCCAAGAGAAAAAGCAAATTTATTTTTCATTTTGCATTATAGCAATTTTTACATTTGTAAGAGCTGAAGGAATAATTTTATTTGTGATTTTTTCAATTTTGTATTTTATTAGATATAGGAAAAAAATTCAGGACATTGTAAAATACTCAATTATTATTACAATATTCTTAATTATATTAATTCCATTAATGGCATTATCCCCATCTGAACATATTACTGCATTTGACAAAGTAAATGAAGTATCCGTAAGAGTATTAGTTTTAGATAATTCAAATGAATATATTTTTTCAGATAAAATCATTGTAGGATTAGAAGTTTTAACAAAAAAAATTGCACAAACTATGATTCCTTATTTTATATTTTTTGTACCAATTGGAATTTTTTTCCTATTTAAAAAAATGAATTTCAATAATTTTTCATTGATAGTAATTCTTAGTATAGGATTATTAGGTTCGTTGTATATTCTTTCTAGGGCTAACGACATAAGATATCTTTTCTGGCTATATCCATTTATTGTAGTATTATCAGTCATAACTGTTGAAAAATTTTATGCGAAAATAAGGTACGCAAATTTTCCATTATTTTTAATAATTATTGGATTGGTTGTAGCATCTAGTTTATTTCTTGTTGAAACAGATCTTACAGATAGAAACAGAGAGGCATATCAATTTGCATTTACTGTATCAGAAAAAACACAAATAATAAATGATTATTTTCAAGATGGATATTTAGACTATGTAAAAATATCATCCCTTGAAAGATTTCCTATACAAAGTGATAGTTTCCCCCAAAGAAATCCTCAAATCATATATACAAAATGTTGCAATTCAATTAATGAATTTATAGAAAAATTTCAAGATCAAGGGTTATCTCATATTGTAGTGGATAACACATCAAAAAAAGAATCATTTTTAGATGAAGTTTTTTACGATGAAAAAAAATACTCATTCTTGGAAAAAATTTATGATACAAATGAAAATGGATATTTAACGTATCATGCAAAAATCTATGTTATTAATTATGAAAAATTTTACAATGAAGATTGATTATCAGAATCATCATCAAATAGACGATTTTTACCTTTTAAAGAACTTTGATCAATATAGTCTTGGAGGTTTTTTTGAAGGTTTTCTAGATTAGTTAGTTCTTTTTCAGGGATTGATTCTTTATTTGAAATTTTTATAAGAAGTTCACTTAATTTGATAAACATTGACAAAGTAATTTCAGTATTATCTAAAATTCTTCTAAAATGAGGATGGGTTTCCATTACTATGTCTGCTTCGGATTGGAATGCAGTACTACGTTTGAAATGAACAAATCCAATAAAGGTTAGAAGAGGAACGCCAATGAATAAAGCTGCAATAACATAATATGAAAAAGTAGGAAATATTATTTTTAATTCAGGAATTTGTTCTATTGCTAGATAATATGTTACCACTAACGTGTTGAGAGCCCCAAAAATAAGAGCAAAATAAACACCCCATCCATTTCGGGCATAAAACCACATACGTGAAATGGGATTTTTTTGCATAATTTTGAGATGAGTTATGCATATATCAATTATGTCTCTGAAAAAATTGACTATAATAACCATATGTGAAGAAATCGCCTGCAAGGAAATTAGATGGTACTTTAATTCCAATCGCTAAAAAGAAAAAGCGAAAATCAAAGATTCAGATTGGGGATTTAAAAAGCAATTATAAGATGTATGCCGGATTAGATGTTCACAAGGAAACTATACAGGTAGCAGTAATGGACGAGACGGGCAAACTACAATTTAACACAAAGATCAAACACACCAACCAAGCAATAGACCAGATAACTGCAACACTTCCAAAG
>JARPSM010000122.1 GCA_029782475.1 Nitrososphaerota archaeon | reverse complement strand
TGTTTTGCAAAAAATAGAGCCATCAATTTGTCTGGTCTTTGATCTAAAATAGAATACTGAACCTGGTTTGATACAATGTTGTGTCCCTGCTCTTTGATTATTTTGACTTGCTCAGTATCAAAATTTGTAAGACCAATGTGTCGGATTTTACCCTCACTTTGTAACTTTGATAAATTATTCATTGCATCAAGATAACTTGAATCACTATAATCCCACCAATGAAACTGGAGTAAATCAATACAGTTTGTTTTCATTTTTTCTAATGACTGATCAATATAGTGCGAAACAATACTGTTACTCATTGGACCTGGATTTGGAACAAACTTTGTTAATGCTTGAAAATTATTTTCCACCTTATCTCTGAATTTCCCAATTAAAGATTCTGCAGGACCATAAATGTCTGCCAAATCCCATGTAGTGAATCCTGAATTTTGGTATTTTTCCATATCAGATACAGCTGATTCTGAATCAATTTGACCGTGACCTCCAGCAACTTGCCACATTCCATTAAGAATTCTACAAATCTCTAAATCTCCTAGAAGTGTTTTCTCAATTGGCATAGTATAATGCAATTTTTCTTTGGAATATAGTTTACTTGGCTAATATTGAACAAAACATTCAGAAATTTAGAATATTTTGGATCTAGTAAAAAGCGTAGAATTATTTGCAAAGAACAAACATGCAGGGCAATTCAGAGATGATGGCATTACACCATATTCTAAACATCTTGATGATGTTGTAAGCAGACTCAAAAGTTTGGGTGTGATTGATGAGCAAATATTTTGTGGAGGATGGCTACATGACACAATAGAGAAAACAGAAACAACTTTTGATGATTTGTATGAACAGTTTGAAAGTGAAATTACAGTATTGGTGTCCTCCATATCTAAAGACATGACATTGACTAGAAAAAAGAGAGAGCGTGCATATACAATTCAACTCAAAGAATCATCTTCTAGTGCAAAATTAATCAAACTATGCGATGTTTCTGCAAATTTGGGAGAATTGAAAAATTCTACAGCATCAAAATCAAAAAAATTACGACTGGTAAAACAACAAAGACATTATCTCAGTATTATCAAAAACGATGTTCTAGGAAATCCAAACTACCCTAACGTTCAATCACTCATAGAGAGTGCAAATATGATTTTTATAAAATTTGGTCAAAGACCAATTCCAACTAAAGTCACGAACTAGCCTCAAATTACTTTAATAATCTTAAATTCGTAAATTTCTTAGTAGATACATGAGTGAAAACAAATATTTTGAAATTCTAGATAAACTAAACAACAAGTATTTTACAGAACTTGAGACTTCGGTTCCACACATACAACAAACACTATTTGATTTACAAAATGAATGCTACAAGACATGGAGAAATACAATTACTGCAAATACATCACTGTACAAAGAATTCTTGTCTGATTCTGGATTAAACTTCCCAAAAAGTGCTCGAGATATTGTGGAGAGTATGAGTGAGGAGGCTCTAAAGTTTAGATCCGCCTACAACAAACTTGCAATATCAAACATTGAATCGATAAAAAATACTGCAAAGACATGGAATGACAATGCAGAAACATTTGCAGATTTGAATAGAAAAATCATGCACTATTGGCTATCTGCATTTTCACCAAAAAGAAACTAGTCCAATAGAATAACTGCAGTTATTGCTAAAAGACTTCCACTTATGGCAATTATTGCTAACTTACTTGTGTCACTCCATCCTTCTTTTATGGTTACTCTCATGAGATATTCATCAAATTTTTTGTATTCACTTTAAGCCTATTGCTAACTACCACAGAAATATCTAAATCACAATCATTTGAGAACTAGATATCTTGGAATTACCGCGTGGAATGAAAGACTTTGAGGGAGAAGAAAATGCAAACATTGAGCACATTAGGAATCATTTCAAGAAATTATCAAACCTGTATGGATTTTCATTTATGGATCCGTCTCCAATTGAATTATTATCCACTCTAGAAACTAAATCTGGCCCGGGAATTAGAGATGAGATTTACTTTTTCAAAGATAAGGGTGATAGAGAAGTGGCATTACGTTTTGATTTTACAATGGGGCTAACACGTTATGCTGCAGCCCAAAAATCAATGAAGCTTCCAGCAAAAATATCTGCATTTGGAGGCGTGTTTAGATATGATGAACCACAAAAGGGCAGATATCGATATTTCCACCAGTGGGATATCGAGGTTTATGGCAAAGCTAGTCTTGAATCAGAAGCTGAAATCATAGAAATTACATCCAGACTATTTGATTCACTATTACTCAAAGATATCACAATTGACATCAATCATAGAAATCTTGTAGAATCATACATCAACAAAGTCTTTGATTCAAAAGATCCAAATCTAGTTGCTGATATTTTACGTGCCGTAGATAAAATTGCAAAAAAATCAAAAGAACAGATTCTAAAAGAATTTCAAGAAAAGGGATATGCAACTGAAAAACTAGAAAAAATTCTAGAATTTTCCCAAATTAAAGGCTCAATTGCAAAAGTTGAAAAAGTATTTGACGTTTCACAACTAGAATCATGGGATGAACTAACACAATTAATTGATTCACTAGATAATAGAGGAGTTTCAAATGTTAGGATTAATTTTGGAATTGTTAGAGGGCTAGATTACTATTCGGGAGTTGTCTTTGAAGTCTTTGATAAAAATTCAACTTTGGGTGCATTGGCAGGTGGCGGTAGATATGATACTCTGACAAAGGCATTCAATAGAGAAGATATTGGTGCAACGGGAGTTGCAGGAGGAGTGGAGAGAATTATACTAACAATGCAAGAGCAAAAAATAATTTCAGAGACTAGACAAAAAAGAGTTTCAGTATTGTACATCAATGAAGAGATGCAAAAAGTTGCTCACTCTATTACATCATTACTTCGACTAAACAATATTCCAAGTGACATTGATTTGGCAGGACGTAGCATGAAAAAACAAATGGATATTGCAACAAATGCACAATTTGTAATTATAGTTGGACCACAAGAGTTAGAAAATGGAAATGTGGTTCTCAAAGATATGGTAAATGGAACTGAAGGAACTATTTCTTTAGAAAAATTAACTGAAGATCCGAAATCTATTCTTAATTTAGAAAAGCTCTAGTCAACATCATAATCTCAGGTCCGCTAGTCAATGAACCTACAACTACGCAGTGGTTATTTACCAGAATTCCTGATGACACATACGGAATGCCATTATTGATTGAACTTTGCTCAATATTTGTGCCTAACACATTGGCTATAGTCTTCATATCTTCCTCATCTGCTTCTGGATGGATTGCAGCACCAGTTGCATTTGCAACAAGGACCACCCCTGTCTGATTAAACCCTGCAATTTTTTTCTGAATTACCTCTACTCCTAAAACATCTGAAATTGTTTGGCAATCTTGTTTTGATAACCAAGGTGATACAACTGCTCCTTTGTCATTTGCACAGATTACATTTCCTAATGCATTAAATTTAGTATCAAGTACACCAACTTCTAAATCTGTTTCAGCTTTTAGATAATCATATTCATTTTGATAAGCAGTATTTGGAAGTAAGACTCCTTTATTGTTCATAACTGATAATGCACCAATTAATCTGGTATTTGCAATTGCAGTATGATGAATTTCAATGTCTAGATATTCTGCAAGCTTGTCAGCTTTGGTTTGGGCAAATCCCATTGGAACTAGGCCAATACTATCATTGACAGTAATGTATACTCCGAGATTTGGTCCCCTATACACATCATACTTGATAATATCCATATCCCGAGAATTAACACTTGATCGTTATGAACGTAAGGAAATTTTTTGTTCCTAATTGATCGATTCCTTACTAGTTTGTTCAAAATACAGCTATCTAGCTTTAAATAATGACTACTAGAAAATTGCATCATGCCAATAGCAGAAAATTTTCCTGAAGGCCTAAAGCCAACTGGAAAAATTAACCTCGATGATGGAAATTTCCATATTATGTGGGGCCCAGGTAAAACAACAAACACTGATGGTTCACAAGCTGAAACATTAGCAGATGCAGATGTTGTTGCAGCATATGCAGCAAGAGGCGAAGAACAAGTTCCTCTTGGTGTCAGCGGTACAATGGTTGCAGTAGATTGGGATTCTTGTGTTGCAGATGGTGCTTGCATTGAAGCTTGTCCTGTACAAGTGTTCCAATGGTATAGAACTGAAAAAGATGTTCCAGCAAAAGATGTTGTTGGTCAAACCTTTGCAGGTACTGGCAGTGATGTAAAAGATGAGCGTAAAGATCTTACAGATAAAGCAGATCCAATCCGAGAACATGATTGTATTTGGTGTATGGCTTGTGTCTCAGTATGTCCACCAGCAGCAATTAAGGTTGATCAGTCAAATGTTGAAAAACATGAAAGCGCTGCAAAAACTTTGTAATCTTTAGAATCTAAACCTAAAAATTTCTGATTTTTATATTATTTTTTAATTTAGTCCCAACTAATTTTCTCTAGCTTTAAATAATATTCTACAAATATGGTATTATGGTAGATCTACAAATTCCTGAAGACTTTTGTCATAATGACGTAAAGCCAACAGGAAAAACAAGTCATTCAGATGGTGAAAATCTTCATTTTATCTGGGGTGACGGAAGATCCGATGGTGCAGCATTCTCAAACGACGATGTAAAGGCAGCCTATGCAGACCGAGGCGAAGAACAAGTTCCTCTTGGAATTCATGGTACTACAGTTGCAGTCGATTGGGATTCATGTGTTGCAGCCGGTTCATGCATGAGTGTATGTCCTGTTCAAACCTTCCAATGGTTCAGAACCGAAAAAGATATCCCAGCAGCATCTTGCATGGGTGAAACTTTTGAAGGTACTGGTCTTACAGAACAAGATGAAAGATTAGATTATACAGACAAATCACAACCAATCAGAGAACATGATTGTACAGTTTGTATGGCATGTCAAGAAATCTGTCCTGAAGGAGCTATTCGTATTGAAGCATCAAATCAAGAATGGCACGAGAAAGCAGCAGGAACATATGTTAAAATGCCATCAAGTGGTGGCGGACCTCACGCACACGATTAAAGAAAATTTTTCTTTTTTCTTATTTTTCTATTTTACATCAACAGATTTTAACCGCTTTTCTCCAAGTTTTTTTGCAGAGGTCGCCTAGCCCGGTAGGGCGCGGGCCTTGAAAGCCTGTGTTCGCAAGGACACGGGGGTTCAAATCCCCCTCTCTGCGCTTTTAATTTTCTACTTTAGCTAGTTCTGCTAACATTGCAGATAGTTGAATTTCAGAATTTGCTCCAACTAGAACTCTATAATCATACTTTGCAATTATTTCTAAAATATCTGCTAATTTTTCATGTTTTGATTTGAATACTGCCGAGTTGATATATTTTAGAAAATCAGATTCTGACATTCCATAAACTTTGATTAACTCTATCATCTTCTCTCTAGCTTCTGGAACTTTTCCAGATAATGCAATTTTTAGAACTTTATCAACATCAGAAGTTTTTGTCAATCCTGCTGAGGATATTACATTCTCTTCAGTAATTCCACCAAGACTTGCTGTTGCTTGCATCAAGTTAATCGCATGTCTCAAATCCCCTTCAGAATAATCATAAATTGCTTTGAGGCCTTTTTTGTCAGTCTTTACCTTCTCTTTTTTGGCAATCACTTCGAGTCTTCCAATTATGTCTTCTTCAGAAATTGTTGTAAATTTGAAGGTGGCACATCTACTCTGAATTGGGTCTATGATTTTTGAAATATTATTTGCTATGAAAATAAACCTGCATATTTTGGCAGTATCCTCTATGATTCGTCTCAGAGCTGTTTGTGCATCATTTGTCATCTCATCAGCTTCATCTAAAATGATAATCTTGAATGGAACTTCAACCATTCCTGCAAATCTTGAGAATTTTTTTACCTTCTCTCTGACCATTCCTATTCCTCTCTCATCAGATGCGTTTAGCTCTAATGTGTAGTCTTTAGTGTTATCTCCTAAAACTTGTCTTGCAAGACATAGCGCTGCAGTGGTCTTTCCAACACCTGCAGAACCTGAAAACATCAAGTGTGGCATATCTGTTGGATCTTTGATTAAAGCCTCCAAACTGCCAATGATTTCTGTTTGATTTACTATTTCTGAAAGTTTTACTGGCCGATATTTTTCTACCCACATTCCAGTTGCAGTCATGAATATCCAAGACTAAATCCCATTAATAAATCCGAATTGGTTATTATCATATACTTCACGTTAAAATCAAAATTTGGCACAATAATACATGATTAGCCTGAAAATAATTAGGATCAATTGATCTCACTAAATTGTTAATAGAATTGATCGATCCGATACTTGAGGATCTAAATCAAAAAAGTGATCTCAAATGGAAATAGATAAAGTAGAAAAAGTGCATTCAATTGGATATCGCCTAAAGGTTGCTAAAGTTACAATTAATCAAGATTTCAAGTATAATGTTGCAGGTATGAAAATTGAGGGTACTCAAGGTGATACAAACAACATGCCTCTATGGATAGGAAAAATCCTCTCAGAGAATAAAGTAGCCACATTAAGTTCACCAGACATGATTACACAACTAAAACAAGCCCTATCAAAAGAAAAGATGGTTGGCGAATATCAAATCTCTACACTTGATCCTCATTTTTACATAAAGCTAAAAGAATCAATGAATGAACTAAACAAGGATGACTTTGATAAAGTTGAAAGTATGATGTTAGAATTATTTAGAATGAGAAGGGGAAAACTAGTAAAAATTGCAGATTCTATTAAACTCAATACAGAATTATACAACAAGCTAACTGTTGAAGAAAATATTTTTTACAAAACAATTTATGAAAACAGTGTAGAGTTTGAAAATCAAATAAGAGGAGAACTAAATAATAATGGCTCAAGCTAGCACATTTACAGATTCTGCTTTATCCGATAAAGTAAAAGAATTCTTAACTCGATTCAAAGATAGGAGTGGGAACTACAAGTATGTAGATGCAATCGATGAGATGATGCCAAAGAATGCAAAATACATTATCGTTGATTACAATGATTTGGTAATAGAACCACAAATTGAAATTATATTTTCTCAAGATCCTGATAGATTGTTTGATGCATTTGGAAGAGCAATAAAAGAAGCACTTCAAACAAGATTTCCTGCATATGCAGAAAAAATTAAAGATGAAGTTCGTGTTAGGTTAATTAATTTCCCATTAGAGAGAAGTTTAAGACAAATCACTGCTGAAACTATTGGAAAGATTACAAGTGTTTCAGGAATGGTGGTTAGAGCATCTGAAGTAAAACCTCTTGCAAAAGAACTAATCTTTGTATGTCCTGATGAACACAAAACAAAAGTAATTCAACTAAAGGGCATGGATGTTAAAATGCCAATTGTCTGTGATAATCCTAATTGTAAACACCGAGACTTTGAGTTAAAGCCTGAAGATAGCAAGTTTATTGATTTCCAAATTTTAAGATTACAAGAACTCCCTGAAGATTTACCTCCTGGACAATTACCTCATTACATTGATGTCACAATTAGGCAGGATTTGGTAGATAATTCAAGACCCGGAGATAGAATTATTCTAACTGGTGTGGTGAGAGTTGAGCAAGAGGCAGTTGCAGGAATTCAGAGAGGACACAGTGGATTATACAGATTGAGAGTTGAAGGAAATAACATTGAATTTTTGAGTGGACGTGGTTCTAAAACTGATAGAAAAATTGGCAGAGAAGAAATTTCCCCTGAAGAAGAAAAACTAATCAAATCACTCAGTCAAAGCTCTGATGTTTATCAAAGACTAATTGATTCATTTGCACCACACATCCAAGGTCAATCATTAATCAAAGAAGCTATTCTATTACTAATTGTTGGTTCTAACCAAAGATTACTTGGTGATGGAAGTAAGATTAGAGGAGACATTAACGTATTTCTAGTTGGAGATCCTGGTACTGCAAAATCTGAAATACTAAAGTTTTGTGCAAGAATTGCACCAAGAGGTTTGTATACGTCTGGTAGAGGTTCTACAGCTGCCGGTCTTACAGCTGCTGTAGTTCGAGACAAAACTGGAATTATGATGTTAGAAGCTGGTGCAGTTGTACTAGGTGATCAAGGTCTTGTAAGTATAGACGAATTTGACAAGATGAAACCTGAAGACAGAAGTGCATTGCACGAAGTTATGGAACAACAGTCTGCAAGTATTGCAAAAGGTGGTATTGTAGCTACACTAAATGCAAGAACCTCAATTTTAGCTGCAGCAAACCCTATGTATGGAAAATATGATCCTTTCAAAAATATTACAGAAAATGTCAACTTGCCAATTCCACTGCTTACAAGATTTGACTTGATCTTTGTAGTTCGAGATATTCCAACTAAAGAAAGAGACATGATGATTGCAAAACACATTATTCGAAGAAACACTACGCAAGGTACAGACAAAAAATCTGTCATTGAAGTTGATTTGCTAACAAAATATCTCTCATATGCAAAACGTGGAATACCTGAATTGACTCCAGAGGCTGAGGCCAAAATCCTTGATTACTATCTACAAATGAGAAATGTAGAATCAGAAGAGATGATTACAGTAACTCCTAGACAGTTAGAGGGAATTATCAGACTTTCAACTGCTAGAGCAAGGCTACTCATGAAAGACAAAGTAGAAGAAGAAGATGCCGATCGTGCAATTTTCTTAATTCAGAGTATGCTTCAAGATGCAGGAGTCGATGTTAATACTGGTAAAGTCGATCTTGGTGTTCTACAAGGAAAACCAAGAAGTGAGGTTTCCAAGATGCAATTATTCATGGATATTCTCAAGGGTCTTGAAGGGGATAACAAAGTTCCAGTTGAAGAGAAGACATTTGTAAAAGAACTAGAAAAGAGTGAAAAATTCACTGAAGAAGAGGCAAGAAACTATATCCGAAGAATGCTTAGAGAAGCATCTATTTATGAATCAAAACCAGGTCACTATAACCGAGTATGAATATAAATAAATTAAAACTTCAAGAATCTGCAATTGAATTTTTAAAATCCCAAGGATATGCAAAATTATATCCACCACAAGCTGATAGTGTAAAGTCTGGATTGTTAGATGGACAAAGCATTCTGGTATCTGCCCCTACTGCAAGTGGAAAAACTCTGATTGCAATGCTTGCAATGTTGAGTTATTTATCAAAGAACAAAGGAAAGGTGATCTATCTTAGCCCACTACGTGCACTAGCTGCTGAAAAGTTTACAGAATTTAAAAAATTAGAAAAAGTTGCTCTAGGAAATAAAGTAAAGGTTGCAATATCTACAGGTGATTTTGAAAATATTGAAAAGAATTTAGAAAAAAGCAACGTGTTAATTTTAACAAATGAGAAAATGGATTCAATAATTAGACATGGTGCTGAATGGGTTGATGAAATTGGTCTAGTAATCTCTGATGAAGTTCATTTGATTGGAGATGAGAACAGAGGTCCAACCCTTGAGATGATTCTTACACAACTCAAACTATTAGAATCAAAACCTCAGATTGTAGGCCTTAGTGCAACAATTACAAATTCTGATGAGATTGCAGACTGGCTTGAATGTAAACTCGTAAAAAATGACTGGAGGCCTGTTCCACTTTCTGAAGGAGTAGAATCTGAAGGCTTGGTTACAATGAGTGATGGTAAAACCTTTAAAGTTGAGCGTAGTTTGATGGGAACTCCTATTGATTTAGGCATACAATCAGTAAAACAGGGAGGTCAATCTCTAGTTTTTGCAGAAACTAGAACTCGCTCAAAATCCCTTGCAACAAAAGCCGCAGATACAATATTTCAGACATTAGAAAAAAAAGAAATTACAGAACTAGCAAAAACATCAAAAAAGATTCTATCTGAAAATGAACATACTAAGATAGTCAAAACATTAGCGTTGTTGGTAAAAAAAGGAGTTGCATTTCATCATGCAGGACTAAATCAAAAATGCAGAGAAACAATAGAGGCAGAATTTCGTAAAGGTACAATCAAACTATTGTCATCTACTCCAACTTTAGCTGCAGGTGTTAATCTTCCGGCAAGACGAGTTGTGATATCTAATATCAACAGGTATAATGCAAAAGTTGGTGCAAACATGCCAATTAGTATTTTAGAATACAAACAACTTTGTGGTAGGGCTGGAAGACCACAGTACGATGATTATGGAGAATCAATTATTGTTGGAAAAGGAAATACAGAAGATCTAATAGAGTATTACATTAATGGGGAGCCTGAACCAATTGTATCTAAAATTACCGATGACAAATCTTTACGAACTCATATTCTCAGTGTCATAGTTACACATCCGGGAATTAAAAAAGAAGAAATTCTAGAATTCTTTTTACAAACATTAGGTGGATTGCAATCAAGAAAACCCACAATAAAATTTGCAATTGATATTTCATTGCGTTTCCTTTCAAGTAAATTTTTAATTATTAAAAAAGGTGAAAGATATGCAGCTACTGAATTTGGACAAAAGACATCAATGCTGTATATTGATCCATTAACTGCAACATACTTTAGAGATTCAATTGAAAATATATCCCAAAAAAGAAAACACACTTTTGGATTTTTACACACGATTACAAATTGTGAAGAATTTTTCCCAAAGTTCTCATTAAGACAGAAAGATTATGAAACTGCAAGTTTGATGATAGATAATCATTCATCGCAACTCTTAGAGCCAATATCTGAGTATGATTGTTCAAGGAGTCTTTTGGCATTACAATCTTGGATTACTGAATCTACTGAATTATCTCTCTCAGACAGCCTCGGAATTGAATCTGGGGACATGCATAGGATGACTGAGAATGCAAACTGGCTATCTTATTGTCTTAGGGAGATTTCCAAACACGTTGAGAGGGCAGATTTACTTGAAGAATTGAGTGATTTGAGAAATAGAATAGTTTATGGAATTCGAGAAGAACTCCTTGATTTAGTCCGAGTTAAGGGCATTGGAAGGGTTAGATCACGAATTCTATTCAAACACGGTATCAAGAATTTAGATGATTTGAGAAAAATTCCGGTAAATAAATTGGCAGAAATTGATAAAATTGGTTCAACCATTGCAGATAACATAAAGGCAGAGTTACGAAAGGTTAGATAATTGTTTGATTTACTAATTCCAGCAATAATCTCTTGCATTGTTGCATTTTTTGTAGTATTTTTTATGATTCCTCCTTTAATCAAAATTTTAGAAAAAAGAAATTTTGCAGTAAAAGATATGAACAAAAAAGAAGATGTTATGGTAGTAAGACCTGCTGGTCCAGCAATTCTTGCAGGAATTATTGCATCAGAGCTAGTTCTTTATGCATTTCTACAAATGAATGAAATTCTTGCTATACTAATTACAACATCTGCTGCATGTGTTATTGGATATGTTGATGACCGAAAAGTAATGGGTGGATGGTTCAAGCCACTTGCATTAGCAATTGCTGCAATTCCAATCATTGCACTTGGAGCATATGATACTAATCTTGAATTTCCATTATTTGGACCAGTTCAAATTCCAGTTTTGTATCTTGCATTAATTATATTCATGATTCCAATTACTGGCAATACAATCAATTCCATTGATGTTCTAAATGGTGTTGCAAGTGGGTTTATGGTAATTGCTAGTTTCTCATTATCCATTTGTTTATTCATTGTACAAAATTATGAAATTGCAATTGTGAGTTTGCCACTTGGATTTGTTTCATTAGCATTTTACAAATATCATAAAGTTCCAAGTAAGATATTTCCTGGAGATTCTGGAGCATTAACCCTGGGTGCAATGTATGGTGCTATTGCAATTGTAGGGGGTGTTGAAATAATTGCAGCAGTTGCATTATTGCCTGCAGTAATCAATTCATTTTTGTTCCTATCAAGCGTAAAACGGGTTGTAGAGCATAGGCAAATCAAGGGAAAACCAGTAGAGCACACTGAAGATTTCTTACTAAAGGCAACTGATGACAAAAAGGCACCTATCACTTTGGTTAGACTGATTCTTGCAGGTGGACCAATGTCTGAAAAACAAGTAGGATTTGCAATTTTCAAATTAACATTATTTTCAGGAATTTTGGCAGTGATTACTGCATTTATGATGGTGAGAGTATCGCTTTGAAATCTGGATTATTTACTTTCTTGTTTGCAATGTGGGGGTTGATAATTGTAGGTGGTGGAATTATAGTTACTGTTTTAGGCCCAATTACAATTTCAGGCTTTGGAGAATTTGATTTGTTTATTGCATCTGTGATTAAAGCAGTCATTGCAATAGTTCTTGTTGTAATTTGGATTTTGATTTTATCAAAGATAAAGAATAGAATATTCAAAAAAGAAATTAAACTTCAGTAGATGGAAAAGTAATCCGTTTGGCTCAAAAAAATGATCAATTCCTCAAATTATCAAGATAAAAAGATCCAGATACAAGCATCATGTGCCTATTTTATTGAAATAATTGTTGTGAATCAGTTGAGACAGGGGAAAATA
>JARPSM010000082.1 GCA_029782475.1 Nitrososphaerota archaeon | reverse complement strand
CCTTGGATTCGTCGAGCTTTCTCATGACTTGTATGCGACGAGTCCCAATATGCCTCCATTGTTTTATGTGCTTGTAGAACCCACACACCAGTACTTCCACTCTATGGATTTTAGGCATCAATAGGGTATGCCTCCAATTCCATCCTGTGGAGGAGGGGGTATACTACTTTTTGCACAACAGACTAGTTTGTACTAGTTTTGTTCCTAATTATGGTAATTCTTCTTCTAAATCGCAACATGCCTTGTGAACCCATTGATCTTTAGAGTTCTTTAGTATCTCTTTACCTGCTTTTATGGTGTGATGATTCTACCTCCTTTACTACTCCACTAATAGTATTAGATGAGTAATCATCAAATTGATTTTTTCACTGCATACCAGTACAAATTCAATGTGATTTCTGATGCTGGGGAAACGACTGGAAGTGGTTGGTATGAACAAGGAGTAACTGTGCCAATTGGTATTGATGCTGGCAGTGATGGGTTGGTACTAAATTCTGTATCTGGATGGGGAGGTGCAGATGTAACATGATGGAAATGCTGCCCAAGTGTTCATTGATGGCCCTGTGACCGTTTCTGCAAAAGTGGAGAAAAATTACTCTCTTGTAATTGGGGTGATTGTGATACCTGTTTTGATTATTGGTGTGGTTGGTTTTAGAAAATTCAAGAATAGAGTTTCTGAAGTAATTGAGGAGAAGCCTGTTGAGAGAATTGTAGAAAAAGTGATAGAACAAGTAGAAACTCCTGAGAAAAAATATGAAGACAGATATGACAAGACACTCTCTGATTATCTATCTGAACAAATTAAGTCAAAACTTGATGAAATGCACAATTTGAAAAGAATTTCTGATTTAAAGTATTCTGAAATTAAAGAAAAAATCTAGTAATTTTAAATCCTAGTCCGAATTTCTCCAAGTCATATTTGTTGTAATTATTAACATATCTTTCATCGCAATTACAATCAAATTTGTATCTGGATTTTCTTTATTTTTTAGAATTGTCTGTAATAGAATTTCTTTGGATGTTTCTACCTCTAATTTTGTCTGGGAAATGTTCACAGGATTTATTATTTTTCTAGATTTTAATAATTACTACTGTTTCACATGTGTTCTAATATTTGGATTATGGCCATTCTACCCTCAATTTAGTCTGAAATATGTTCTTTTTTTTCAATTAGTTTTTAATGACATGCTCTATAATGGGAAACATATGGATTCCACAGATATTGTAGATGAAGTTAATGCTTTATTGAAATTAGATGTAGGTGACCCATATCGATTAGAGCATATAAAACAGACATTTATTCAAAATAAAAAAATCTGGGTTACTGATGAAAATTATCTAAAAAATTTACGAGAAAAATATCTGGTTAAACATCCTACTGATACACAAACTGATGAGATTGTTTTTGAAAATGAACCTGAAAATACAGAAACTATCCATTGTTGGAAATGTGGAAAAAAAGGCCCATTGGGTGCTAACTTTTGTATGCTTTGTGGGACTTCAATTTTTGAAATAGATGGCAGTCCTCGATCTATTCCTGAATCAAAATCTTCTGGACTCTCTAAATCAATTCCACTGAAAATTCCAATTCTTATTGGAATTCCTGTTTTGATATTGATAATACTTGGAGCTGGATATTCTATGGGTTCTTTTGATAATACATTTGATTCATCATCAGATAAAAAATCTACATCTGTAATTGAAGATGAAGATATTTTCTATGGTGAATTCGATTCAAAATGTGGTGCTGGTACTGTTCTTGATCCTGAAACAAATGCATGTAGAGTTGGTAGTGTAAAAGCAACAAGTTCAGATGAATCTGATTCAAAATGTGGTGCTGGAACTATCTTTGACTCTCAATCAAATTCATGTATTCTTGGATAGATAAAATGGTGGACCGAATGGGGTTTGAATCCACTGTGGGTGCGGATACCTTTTTGATTATTCTACAAATTAACGACAGAAAGCGATTGGAACGCTTACAATATTCCTATTTTTTTTCTTTAGATCCATTCTAGCGTCTTTGATGATTGACCAAGATGACTGAAGAAACAAAACTGCAATTAATCCTGCAACTATGAGGTCCGGTGGAGTGGACCCCTGTTTTTAGTACCACTTTTTGCATGATTTTACATACAGTTGATATCATTTATGTTTCATCTCCCATAATTCCATGAATTCATCAGGTGTCAGATATCCCAAGGCAGAATGGATTCTGGAACCGTTGTAATCTGTACGGGATTGTTCTAGAACTACCTCAGCTTCCTGATAGTTTGCAAACTCATGCGGCCAGATGTATTCCTTCTTGAGGGTTTTGTGAAACGATTC
>JARPSM010000074.1 GCA_029782475.1 Nitrososphaerota archaeon | reverse complement strand
CCACGTCGTACGTTCCACTTGTCTCCCATCCAGTCACCACGACTGGTTGGTTTGAGGCCTGTCGAGTCGCCTGCAAGAAACACAACCTCTGTCTTTGTTTTTCCATCTGCAAACCAGGTTTTGCCGTCACTGTCCTCTATCTTATCTTGCTGATTCTCTTCCATATTCCAGAATAGTTTGGAGTGTCTTTTCCATTAAGACAGATCTCAATGATTCCCTACAACTGTCTGTATGGAATCTTTATTGTATTTTTAAATAATGCAGCAGCAGTCATGAAACATGCATCAGAATAAACAAAAGGATGTCCCCACCACCTTGCCATCGTTTAATTCATCAACGCCTTCAGACATTGTCTCTGAATCCAAATGCAAGACAGTGTTCCCCGCGTGAGATGTATCGTTGGTCATCATATTTTATCTTCTCAGACACAAAATAGTTGTAAAATCAGTGATCCAAATATTTTCCGGTCGTGATTTGTGCCTAAACATGTGGAATTAGGAAACAGAGTTCTTCTCGCTATACAATGTATATCATTACTTGATAGATCAATTGCGTAATTGAAATGGTTTTTGACAACATTTTGAATTTTAGTCAAATTCGTGCCTACAAATTCAATATAAGCGAATTTTTGGAAATTTACCTACTCAACCCATGCCTAAAAATAATTACACAACTCATCTAATTATTCAAATATTGAATATATCCAATCATAAAACTTTGTGAAAATATTTTGTGGTTCTTGAGTTTGTATAACATAACATATACCATCTATCTTTTGGGTACCGATACCACATTTTACATCATTATTCATTAGTTCAGGAGTTGGTTCCTGGACTGGTTCAGCTGCAGTAGGTTCAGGAGTTGAAATATTCACTTTTTCAGAACACAAAACACCACCGCAAACCCTGGGATCGGGGGGGGGGGGTAACCGCGCCATTATTTCCACCACTTGAAGACTTTTGTTTTTGTGCAGGAGGTTCAGGTGCAGTAATTACGGTATTAACTATTAAATCTAAAATTCCAATACTATCTATTAGATCAATAAAAAATGATTCAGGATTACTAACTAGTTTCTTTTTTACTGCAGCATCCGCTTCTTGTTTTAGTTTGTCTTCTTCCTCAACAAGTTCCTTTTTGAAGCGTTTATGCCAATAATTCTTTACCATGTATAGTCATACTAATTTTAGAACTCTTAGAAATAATCTATTCGACTGAATTTAGGCTATGAAATTATATTCAATGGATCAGCATTTGTGATTTCATTAATTGTAACATACATGTGAAATTCATCACCTTCAGTTTTTACTGAGAAATTGTCAATTACCGAACAATACTTTTTGTTGTGTTCAGAATCTTGTAGATCGTTTGTTGCAAGTAAACCATTAGAAATTAAATATGAAATATTTTCAGAAATAATTCCAGATTCAATATTTGTTCTAGATGCAATCTCCCAAATGGTAAGAGGATAGTCAAATGCAATATCTAAAATTTGCTTTTTAACATCATCTTCAAAAGAGGCCAGAATTGCATTTTTTATAGATTCATCTTTAATCTCTACAACGTGTTCAGATTTTGATTCTAAAGAGCAAATAGACTCTAGAGTTTTCTTAATCATTGGAGTTCCACCATCTCCCAATACCTGTCCCGTGATTAATTGGAATTTTTCAAAATCTTTGATTGAAGATAACAGAGTCATATCATATTGCTCAAAAACAGAGTTTTTGATTTTTGTAATTTCTGCATCACCTACAAAATCAGAAAACTTTTTTTCAAAAGAAGTAGCAAGGAGAGTCTCCATTGAGGTCATGGATATATGGGCTCTCCTATTGGACGTTTTGGTAAACGTGATATGTTTACCTGGAGTCGAATTTGACTTATTTTTGTCGAAACGCTAAACTCAGCCTTTGAGATTATTTTGTCATATAGTCGTATACGTTTTGTAGATTTTGTATACCCTACTGGCAAAATAAAACCATCTTGCAACAACTCGTTGAACTTTCTATAAGCTGAAGATTGTGATGCACCACATTGGTTTAACAATTCATCTTTTGAAATAGGATTATCTATTTGCAATAGAATATGGCGTTTTGTTGGATCAGAATAAATTCCGATAATCTTTTCAGCTAGATTGTGTTCATGTAGTTCAATCCAAAGTGCATAATCATGATCTTTGAGAATCGTCAATGCAGCCTTTACTTTTGACGCTGGAAGCTTGTTTTCACAAGCAAGCATAGTTCTTTGTCCTGGCTCCAGATGGTTATTTGCATTTCTTATTGTATCCATACACAATAGTTGGGAGAACTGATTTGGCATCACCATACAATACGTCAAAATCCTACTTAAGAAATACTATATCTTCTTATTTGTGAGAAAAAAAAATTTCTTTAAATAATTGCTAAAATTTACGCACAAAAAAGGGGAATTATCCCCGTCCAATTGCAGCATATTTTCCTTTTTTACCTCGAATGAAAAGCATAGTGGCAATTCCTCCAAATACCCCACCTGAAAGAAGTGATGCACCTAACACTCCATCTGCAGCAAAGTATGGGGTACCAGAACCTACGGCGCCCTCTTTATTTGCAATCTCTACTTTGGCTTTTGAGGTTTCCATTCCTTGGTATATTCCCTTGTCTAGAACATTATATTGTGCAAATGCTGGCTGTGCAAATGTAACCATCAATGCAGCAACAAATAGTCCAGAAAAGACTGTGTATTTTTGCATGAGTGTGTGATTGTGAAAATAATATAAAAAATAAGAATGGTTTTCTCAAAAAAAATAATTTCTTGTTCTTGTTTTATAGAATAAAATACAATTTATGATATGAATGAAAAATATTTTTTAATTGTTGTAATGGTAATGCTAGTGTCATTTGTAGTTCCGGTACACGCAGTTCAATTAGATGCTGCAATCCCTAAAGGATCTGAGGAATTTTTGCCAGTTTATACATTTACAAGAATTGTATCTATACAATATTCTGAAGATAGTAAACTAGCTGAATTGTTCGGGAGTTCTCAACAAAAAATATCATTTGACATAGATGGAGAAAATGCTTTAGTTTTAATTGAGAAAATAAACGCTCAACTAAAAGAGAAATCATTTGTTACAGTATCTGATATGTCAGGAGAATATTCTGTCACCATCACTCCATATGAAAAATCTGCATCAATAGAATACAAGATAATAGTAAAACCAAGCATGAGAGGGCATTTCATTTCAGAATCTGTTCTTGATGCACAGTGGAGGGGATTTGAGGTATCAGATGAAATTCCAATAGAGACTGAATTTGGCATCCATGATATCAACTCACCAATCTCAGCATTTACAGAATCACCAGAGATTATAGAATATCTCTCAAACTCTGATGCAATGAATGTATTAGATATGAAATTGATAGATGCAACGGGACTAGCTGATTTGCCATTATCACAATGGGAATCAATGTTTGATCCTACTTCGGAGATGAGTGAAACAATAGATTTTGAGTTTTCAGGCACGATTGTGACGAACTATTCCATGGGAATATGTACAATATATCGCGGAGTCTGTCAAGACAGAGATGTTACTGTACCATTTGAGATAGATGGAGAAGTATACTCTATCCGCTCCATAGAGTCTCAAGATGATGGAACCATAATCATTGAAGGATATGTTCAGCAAAGTTCTGGAAGGATAGAGTCATTTCTAGTTACAGAGAATGCGCCAGGAATAGATGATGGTGACCCACAAGTTCCAACAATGTATGCAGTGTCTGGAATAGGTGTGGCAATTGCCGCTAGCTTTTTTGTCTGGAGTGACAAGAAAAGCAAAAAGACCAGTACCGAGCAAACAGGAATAGACCCCAAAGACTTGTGTGCAGTATCTACGAGTTCATCAGCTGGAAGTTATCAAACTAACAGAGGAACATCTGAACTCAGATAAACCACTGATGAATCGTCCATCGGGGTTAAATACAAATTTTGAAAGACAAATTACCTAACACACTGTGGGGTTTGATGAGCAATCATCAAATCTCATAATTTATTCTAAAAAAATAATAAAAAAGAAAAATCAATCACACTATTTTGTTTGTGCGAAAGGAGTTATCCAAGATTGGACAATGTTTTTGTTTAATTCAGCAAAGGCATTAACGTTGTCGTTAAATGTTTTGAAATTTTGAACAGTTGCATCAATGGTAGTTTTTACCAATTGGTTGTTGACTGTGCTTGCTTGAACAATTTGCTTGTTTGTGTCAATGAATGCAGTTCTTGCAGCGTCTGGAATTTCAGTATTCATTCCTGATTTTTTTGCAATTTCTTGTTGCATTGAGACTGTAGCGTTAATTGTTTTTTGAGCAGTTTTTACACATTCATTTTGCAATTCTGTTGCAGATTGAAAATATTGTGGTGTTAGTTTTGAAATATTTTCAAAGTATTTCTGAACATTTTGCTTGTACATTGCAAATGCGTCGCTGGTTTGAGATTGTGTACTCATGAATTAGGGGTTGAAAGAGAGGTATATAACTATTGGTAATGAATGGTAATGAATGCCAATAAATGGCAGATAATGAGGGATTTGGGTTGAAATAGGCGCAGAAATTGTTTGTTCAAATGGACAAACAGGTGTTTGTTCAAATAAACTAACCAATAATGAGAGAATTGTATTTTACTCGATTCAAGAAATATCTGCAAAGAATAATTATGCAACAACAAAAACAATAATAGATTATCTAAATTCTTACGAATCGGCACACACGAAAACTAACAACAAAACTAACAACAAAACTAACGAATACCATACACGGCACACACGAAAAAAACCAAAAGCAACAAAGCCAAATATCCAAAAAATTATTAGTAATTTAAAAAAAATGGGCTATTTAGACGGTTTAAAAGGTAAAAATGGCAAATATACCGTTAAAAATTCTCCAAATTCAGAATCTATTAAACAATTAATTCAAGAATCTAAAAGTAAGGAAAACCCTATACCCCAAACCCGATCATATATCAAAGTAAAAGATTTGGAACGGCCCGATAAACTAGACACAATACCAGCACTATTCATAAAAGGCATACCAGCACTACACGATATTAGATTTAAAATTAGTATTACGTCTAATGTGGATATTAAAGGAATTAAAGATATTATTGAATTAAAAAATTCCCGCGAAAATTTAGCGGAGGGTGAAAAAAGAAAAGCACACATAACACAATACCAGAATAGCACGGAAATAATAATTGAATCAAGTAAGAACCCGTATAATCTGAATATAGCGGCATGATTAAGAATGATAAAAGTAATTTGAACCTAATAATTCAGGTGAACACGGAAATAAGTTAATTTTTTCTCAGTTTTTTATTTCAAAACTAAGCACGGCAATAGAACCAAGAAAAAACAGTATATCCAATATAATCAATTTTAATTATATTCATTTTTAAGAAAATATTATTTTTTTAAAATAATTTAAGATTATCTTAACTTTTCTTGTTCTTCACAAAATTGAGGATCATTATAAATCAATTATGATTTTCAGACTTTGGAGAATTTGTTTAAACAATCTTTGTTAAAATTCCCGTAAATAATAGGCTTAAAAATAGATGAAAAAAGATAAAATTATTGAGAATAGAGTCTGAAATTGGAATAACTGTGACAATATTAATTATTATTATATTAAATATTGTAGTATACATACCACAAATAGATCAGTATTTGTTAGAAATTTTTACTAATATGCTTATCATATTTTCTGTGATTTTATCACCAATAGTATTTTTTTGGAAAAGAAAATATGATAAAAGAACAAATAGGCATAATTCGGGATCATCAATATTAGAGGAATTAAAAACAATTCAGGATGATTTAAAGGGTAATGGAAAAAATAACCTAGTAAAATACACTTATCATAATAAACAAAAAGAGATCAGATTTTATTCAATTTATTTAGGATTTACAGGTTTTGAAAGCTCGATTCATTCAGGACACTGCATTATTTTCTAAAGAATTACAGAAAACTCTAAATGAGATTTATCTAAGATTGAAGCTAAATAACGAAATGATAGATAAAAGCCAGGATATATTATTATTTTCAAAACAACAAAATATAGAATTAGGGACAGAACGATATTTTGATCTTATAATAGATATTTGGATACAATTAACAAAAATACAAAAGGAAATATTAGAAAATATTGAGATTGCCAGAACTGGATTAGAATATGAAATTATGATGTAGGTATATCAATTTTAGGCTTTGTGTCTTTGGTTGCAGTATAAGGGAACGTACAAGCAAAATTCTCGTTAATTGTATCTTTTTTTGAGTTATCCATATTACCCATTAATTTTAATTACATATTAACTTTTTATTAATTTTTTAATAATTCTTTATTAACTTTAAGACAGGATTGGCGTTGTCCACTTTTGATAATTTTACAGATTTTTTCAAGGCATATTTCCCAGCATTTCACATCAAACTCGATGCACTAAAAACCACCTCTCGCCAAAACATAAGGAATTCTTGGATTTTTTGCATTTTATGTTTAGCTCACGCTAGTTATACATCCCGTAAATTTTGTTTTCTCAGATTATCCTGGTGGACAAACAAATCATCCATTTGGTAATTATTATTTCACATTCAAAACACACGGTAAAATCACTTACTTTTTGCACCCTGAATTTTGCCTGTGATAAAAGCAAGATCATATGTTCGAAGTAATACTTCCTCTCCATCTTCAGGATGGGCTTGCAGGTGTTTTGACATATTTTTGATAATTTCTTCCTTGGATGGGATTTCTGATTCACTCATTTTGATTTTACCTACAATACCTTAGATTAGAGTAATTTAATGATTCAAACAAATCAAGAAAAATGCATAATAATTACCTGTTAACATCATCTAACGAACTTATGCTTTATCGATAAATTCGTTAACACCTGGTGGTTCTGGTGCCAATCCTTTTCTCTTTCTAATATCAGCTACTGCTGGACCTAACATTGATTTTGGAACTTCAGTCCATTCTTTGAATGATGTATTCCAAGTTGCACGACCGGCAGTCTGGCCTCTCATAGCTTCTGATAGTGTAAATGTCTCTGATGCTGGAATCTCACCAACTACAATACTTGATGCACCTTTTTGTGACATGTCAAGTACTTTACCTCGTTTACCTGAAAGTATAGTTGCAACGTTTCCAACCAAATCAGTGGGTACACGAACCTCAATTGCTAGAGTTGGCTCTAATACGGCAGTACCTGCAGTTAGCAAAGCACCCATACATGCACGTCTTGATGCAGGTCCTAATTGGGACAAACCTCTGTGTGCTGTATCCTCGTGAGGAACAAAGTGAGTAAAGATAAATTTACAATCCCTCATCTGCTCTTTACAGAGAGGACCTTCTTTCATTACTTCTTCAAATCCTGAATTAATAGAATCAGTTGACTCTTGTACAAACTGAACACCTTTTGTTCCGTTAATCAAAACATTACCACGTGAATCAAATTTCATAATTCTCTTAATTGTATCAGTATCCCATCCGGCATTTTTCAACAAGTCTTTTACTACAGTTTTATCTTTAACATCTGAAATTTCACCAGTTCTTAACATGTGTGCAATTTCTGGTTCTAATTGTTCTACTTTCATGAAAATCTTATTGTGTCTATTTGGTGATTTTGCCATGATTGGCTCACAGGTACCCTTTACAGTTTCTCTGTAGTTAATCAAAGGCTCTGAAGTTATAATCTCACATTTTGCATCTTGAATTCTATGCACTGCAACATCCAAGTGTAACACACCCATTCCGGCAACAATTGTTTCACCTGATTCCTCATCAATTTTTACAACTAGATTTGGGTCTTCAATTGTTAATTGTCTTAAAATATCTACAAGTTTTGGTAAATCTTTAGGATGTTTAGGTTCTATTGCAATTTGAACAACTGGTTCTGAAACATATTTGACACCCTCAAACATCGGAATATCTTTAATTGTTGATAGTGTATTTCCAGCTCTACATTCAGTTAGTCCCAACAAAGCTGGAATGTTTCCTGCACCCAATTCGCCAACTTGTTCTCTTTGGTTACCCATAAAGAAATTGACTGATTGAACTCTGCCTTCTCTTTTCTCATCTATAATGTGTAAAGTTTGACCGTCTTTGATTGTACCTGAAAATAATCTTCCAATTGCAACAGGACCTGCTGCAGGATCTAAAACCATGTTTACAACCATCATAATTGTCGGACCCGCATCATCACCTGCAAGTAATGCTTTACCAACATCTGATTCCAAATCACCTTTCCAAATTTGTGGAATTCTGTATGGAATTGCATCCTTTGGTGATGGATGATGTTTTACAACCATTCCCAGTACTGCATCAGCTAGTGGTGCTTTCTCAATTAATGCAGGAAGTTTTTCTTCAGTATATGCATCAATTACATCTTTGAATGTGATTCCTCTCTCTTTCATTAAATCAGTGTTAATTGCCCATCTGTCTTTTGCGGAACCAAATGTTACACTTGCATCTTGAATGGATACTTTCCATTTCTCTTTGTATTCTGGTTCTGCATATGTGTCAATTAGGGTATTGAAATTTGAAACTACTTCTGCTAATTGTGCTTGCATTTTTTCTGGAGTTAATCGTAGTTCTTTGATCAATCTGTCTACTTTGTTGATAAACAAAACGGGTTTTACTCTTTCTTCGAGGGCCATTCTAGTTACAGTTTCTGTTTGTGTCATGATACCTTCTACTGCATCACAAACTACTACTGCACCATCAATTGCTCTGAGACTTCGAATTACCCTTCCACTAAAATCTACGTGGCCTGGAGTATCAATCATGTTAATTACGTATTCTTGATCTTTTTGTGCAAAGAGCAAAGTAACGTTTGCTTGGTAAATTGTAATTCCTCTTTCTTGCTCTTCTTTATCAAAGTCCATTGCAAGTGCTTTTCCAGCAGCTGAGGGGGCAATAATTCCAGAGTTTGCCAAAAGGCTGTCACTCATTGTTGTCTTTCCATGGTCTACGTGGGCAATAACACCAAAGTTACGAATATTGTCCTTGTTTTTGATAATTTTCATTACCTCTGAAGTAGACTTGAATTTTGCCATATTCGCAAAACTTTGAATTCCGGTATTAAACCTTAGTTTTTCAAAAGATCAGTAGACCCAATGCTTAGAAACACCGAGGATTCTTTTCTCACTCCATAGATGGATTCATCCTTTCTCTTCTTTTTGGTATTTATTACCAGAATCAAGGAAACAGACATGGAAATTTCTGTAGGTCACACTCCGGATTCTGATGACGCATTCATGTTTTATGGAATGTTTACAGGCAAAGTCCCATCTCCAGAATTTACAGTAAATCACGTTATTGAAGATATTGAGAAATTAAATCGTAAAGCAACAGACCCAGAACTTGACGTAACTGCAGTTTCAGTTCATGCATGTGCGTTCATCCCAGGATATACAATCTTGAGAAGTGGAGGTAGTTTTGGAATTAATTATGGTCCAATTGTTACTGCTAAAAAACAAATGACAATTGATGAGATTAAAAAATGTAAAATAGCAATTCCAGGGAAAATGACATCAGCATTCTTACTATTACAATTAATGATTGGAAAGTTTGATTATGTAGAGATGAATTTCAGCGACATTCCAGAAGCTGTAAAGTCAGGTAAGGTCGATGTAGGATTAGTAATTCACGAAACTCAATTATCATATGAACAAGAAGATAATGTCAAAATTTTAGATGTTGGTGAATGGTGGGATAAAACCACAAACGGTCTACCAGTACCTTTAGGGATTAACGTTATGAGAACAGACCTAGGCATGGAGACAATAGTAAAGTTTGACAAATATCTCCAAGCATCAATAGAGTTTGGAATTGAACACTTTGAGGATGCAATAGAATATGCAATGCAGTATGCCAGAGGTAAAGAAAAAAGTCTAATTGAGAAATTTGTAAAAATGTATGTTAATCATGTAACTGTAAACATGGGAGATCCAGGTGAGGAATCAATTAGAAGACTATTCCAAATGGCAAAAGAGAAAGGATTAGTTCCAGACTTTGAAATCAGCATTGCCAGCAAGTAATTATAGAACCGAAAAAAATAGTATCATGGGTGATGGAATCGGTGGCGCAGTACTTTCAATTCTTGCAAACAATGCTTTTGAATTACTAGTCAGTCATACAAGAAAAGACAACACAGAACAGTACGGTAAAGTTGAAAAAGTAATTATGAGTAAAATCGATGATCCCGCACAACCGCAATACGAAGAAAAAACTAAAGAAGATTTAGAGAGAGCACTCAAGGGAAAGTTTGTTTCATGTAATGTACAATACAGAGATGAAAAAACAGATGCATTAGTGTGCAATGTCTTTGTTCAAAGACCGCCTGAAGGATTTGACAAAAAATAAAAATCCCGGAGTAAGAAAAGAATATTTAATTTCAGAGATTTTGAGTTTCAAATATGGTCATCAGCAGGATTTCAATTTTTAAAATACCTAATATATGGTAAAAGCCAACTAAAGTTATACATGGTTCTAGTTGATAAACGAATCCTCACAGGAGGTCTTGCAATGATCATTGTGGGAATTATAGTTACCATTGCATCATCTGATCAGCCAATAGGAGAATCAGGAATGAGTGAAGAAGAAGTTATTGATTTGCTAATAGCTGAAGATCAAAATCAAGCTTATCAAATGTTATCAGGGATTCTAGTAGGTGTTGGATTTTTACTGGTTTTGATTAGTTTTGGTGCAAGAAGGAAAAAAGATAGTGCAACTAGAAAAGAAAAGAAACCAGCAGAATAAATAAATCAGTAATTAATTATTTGTACAAATCAAACTTTTTCTTACAATTTCCACAAAATCGTTGCTTTGTTTTCTTACTTTCTGTGCCTAAATCAGTACCACATCTATCGCATTTTGTTTTAATCATAGTTATGTTCCAATTGAAATTTATCCATAATTACCTATCTTTGAATGTTGGGGAAACTATCAGCAACATATTTTGATCACAGAAAACAACTTGAGAAGATATTATTAAGCAAAAAATATCAAATGAGACATCATCTTGATTCAATCTGGAATCAAAATCCATTAACACTGATTCAGGAGTCATTTTTGAATTATCAGTCCAACCCCAAGTCTTTTACTTTCCAACCATCAATGATTCCGTTCTTGACTGCTTGACCATTGGGATTATCTGCATATTGATCAACTGTTTGAGTTTTTGAGTTCCATGCCTAAAAATAATTACACAACTCATCTAATAACTGAAGGGTGTGATCTCTCAATTTTTTGTACTTTCATGCAATTTCAAGGATTTAATAGCATAAAATCAGCACTTTTGTGTCATGATTCAAGCTGAAATCAGCATCTATCCAATGGCAACTAAAACCACCAGTGCTAGTTTTTACATTGCAAAGGCAATAGAATCAATTCAAAAAATTGAAGATATAAGATATGAGATCAATGCAATGGGGACAATTTTAGAGTCAGATAATATGAATACCATAAACACAGCAACAAAACAAATGATGGAGACAGTTCATAACTTAGGCATAGCAAGAGTCGAGGCAATCATCAAAATAGATTCAAGACGAGACAAGGATGTCAAAATGGAAGACAAATTAAATTCTATTAAAAAACAGATAGGTTAGAATTTTTTCAAAATATCAAAATGAGTATTTCTTTGTGCAGGGATACGACCAACTTCTTTTACCATTGTTGCTAGTTCATCAACTGAAGAAGAAGTTGCCTTTCCAGCAGATTTGTAGATTTCCTCAGAAAATGCAGTTCCAACTAAATCATTTCCACCATGGGACAATGCAACTTGTGCAAGCTTTTTGCCATATGCAACCCAGTAAACTGAAATGTTATTTAGAACATTTGCAAGCATCAGTCTTGATAGTGCAACAACTCGTAAATCATAAACTGATGAACATTCATTGTTCACCAAATGATCTTGCTCCAATTCGGTATTATCTAAACTGAATTTCAATGGAATTAAAGTTAGAAATCCATTTGTTTTCTTTTGTAATTCGCGTACCTTGATTAGATGATCAACAATATGTTCAGGTTTTTCAATATGTCCATAAAGCATGGTAACATTACTTTTGATATCCATGTTATGAGCCTCCTCAATAACATCTAGCCATTGTTGTCCGGTACATTTTCCACGAACTATTTTTCCTCTAACATCAGGATGAAATAGTTCAGCCCCTCCACCAGGCATTGAATCAAGTCCTGCATCTTTTAGACGAGATAAAATTTCTTTTGTAGAATTTTTTGTTAATTTTGACAAATAGTAAATCTCAGCTGCAGTCAATGCTTTGATGTTTAGTTGAGGATGACTTTTTTTGATGGACCTCATCATATCCTCATAATATTCCAGTGGGAGTTTTGGATGAAAGCCACCAACAATGTGAACCTCAGTAGCACCCATCTGTTTTGCAATTCCAACACGGGCTTTAATTTCTTGTGGAGTTAATGTGTATGCATCATCTGCACC
This sequence comes from Nitrososphaerota archaeon, assembly GCA_029782475.1. GTDB lineage: Archaea > Thermoproteota > Nitrososphaeria > Nitrososphaerales > Nitrosopumilaceae > Nitrosopumilus. The sequence continues at coordinate 6,731 of JARPSM010000074.1, read as the reverse complement.
ATCTTTTCTATAAAATGCACACATCTGACAGCTAGCTGCACAGACATTGGTGTAATTCATGTAGTATGATGCTGCAAACGTTACAGTGTCATTAACTAGTTTTTTTCTAGAGTTATCTGCCACTGCTCCAAGTAAATGTAAATTATCATAATTCATCAATTCCATGCCATCTTTGTAGGAAAGTTCCTCTCCAGCCAAAGCACGATCTAAGGCTTGTGAATCTCCAATTAATTGTTCCAGCATACTGGTGGGTTTCCCCATCAGGATATATGCCTTAGTGAATGATACCGAATCATATGGGATTAGGAATGAAAATTATAATATTTGCAGTTATTGCAATTCTAGTCCAAGCATTTGGCATAGTTTTGTTATGATTCATTTCAGTCTCAAGAAATAAGTAGCCAGCAATATCACAACAAACATGGTACTCCCTCTAGTAGATGAGCACAAGCCAAAATGTTACTTGTGTCATGAGGGTTTTGAAAACATAGAAAAATTACGTGAGCATCAGAATTCAAAGCATGCCGACTTTTTCAAAGATAATGAACAACCAAGTAGAGAGCCAGCAGAAGGCGACGTTACTGTATTTTAGATTTTTTTTCGTTAATTGATTTTAATAATTCCTGAGCCATATCTTTTGAAATACTTGCCAAATCATAATGTTTGTCAATAGATAGCGCTTTTTTGAAATGTTTTATCGCTTCTTCAAGTTCACCAATTTCTCCTAATGAAAGGCCTTTGTATGCAAGGGCCATTGCACATTTTTTATCAATTTTCAAAGCAGAATCATAGCACTCTATTGCTTGAAGATATTTTTCATCAGAATGTAATGTGGAACCTTTGTTTAGTAGTGCATTAACATTTTGAGGGGAAATTTCAAGGGCTTTATCATATGAGCGAATTGCAAGTTTTAGATTCCCCATATTTTGTAAAGTTGCACCTTTATCAATTAGGATACCTGTATTATCAGGATCTTCTTTTAGTGCCAAATCATATAATTTCAAAGCATCAGAAAAATTCTCATCTTCAACACATTCAAAAGCCTGAGTAATTATCTTTTCAATTTTATTAACCACAGGTTTTGATATTATTTTCTTAATAATAAACTGATTTTTTGTCTCATCAACTATCAATTGAGGGCATAGTATCTGACTGGACATTCTTTGAATGTGAAGAATTAATTATTAAATCAGCGATCATTATACAATAACCAACCAGACATCAAGATGCAAATTTGTCTCTAGGTTCAATTTCAAGAGATTTGTTAAAGCACTCCATAGATTCCTCGTACCTACCTAAACTTCTCAGTGCAATTCCTTTGTTATTCCAAAGGTCAGGATCATTTTGATTCAACAAAAGAGCTTGCTCAAAAAAACCAAATGCATCAAGGAATTTCCCATCATCCATCAGAGACTGGCCTTTCTTGACTAGTTCTTCAATTTCACCCATAAATTACACTAGACATCATTTGTATTAAATCTGAAAGATAGTGTGTAGAGGAAATAAGTGAAAATTAAACGAATTTACAGGAATTTAATGAAAATTTAAATAAATTTTTCACCAATGTAAAATATGAACCTGGATGAAACAGATGAGAGAATTCTAAAAAATCTACTTGTTGATGCAAGACAATCAGCCAGACAACTCGCTCTAAATCTCGGATTATCGACAGTGACAGTACTATCTAGAATAAAGAAATTAGAAAAAGAGAAGAAGATCATTCAAGGATATACTGCAATTATTGATCATGAAAAAATAGGATATTCACTGACTGTAATTATTGAAATTATTGCCAAAAATGACAAAGTGATGGATATTGAGAACGAAATAGCAAAATTTGAAAACGTTTGTGGAGTGTATGATGTTACAGGATCAACAGATACGATAATTATTGCAAAATTCAAAGAAAGAAAAGAATTAAGCAAGTTTGTAAAGGAGCTGGCAACAATCCCCAATGTGGAGAACACTATAACTCACGTAGTTCTAAATACTACAAAAGAAGATTTCAGGTTATCATAGAGAAAAAAAATGAAGAATTTCAGTATTTTTATAATTTCAATTATTATCTTTGGAGGATTGCAGTCAGCAAGTGCTCAAGGGAACAATCCAGACGTGGAGCTTGTAGTGACAGATGAAGAAAAAATCATATTATTTTCAGGATTCATCATTGCAATATTGGCAGTATTTTTATTTTTATCAAGGGACATCATACTTAGGAAAAAGACGTCATATGATAAAGAAAATCTAGATTCAAAAAAAGACAAGACGTTTGAAAAATATCATTCAGACTGGGGAGATGATTATGAAGAATTAGGTAAGAGGCGAAATACAAAAGAAGACAAAGAATTCAGAGACGCACTAAACAACGATGAATTGCCAAACTACTATGACATTATAGGAGTTTCAAATGACGCCACCCTTGAGGAAATTAAAAATAAATTCAGAGAACTTGCAAAAAAGACTCACCCAGATAAAACTAAAGTGGATTCTGAAGAGGAAATGGCAGAACTAAACAAAGCATATGAAGTATTATCAGATATAGAACGCAGAAAAAAATATGATAAATATCTCAAAGTGAATTAAACAGATTCCAATTTTACAATAATCAAACTCAGCTCAATTGAATTCGGAGTTTGAACGCTATTTGTGAGATTTGTAAAAATTTCAACGGGGATTAATTTATCATCAGATTCAATTTCAGTAGTTATCTTTAGTTCACCAAATTCAGTATTAGGTCCAAGCATTTTTTTTGTCAGTAAAGGCACTATAGAAAGATCCTCTACAATACATTTCATTTTGTATGCAAATTTGTCTGAAAAATACACCCCGCCACGAGTAGTTGGCTCATTCACAGGTATTGGGGAATTAGTTATCAAAGTACTGGTAATTGGATAAGTCCCATCATTTACATAAAGTGTAAAAATTGGGGAATTTTTTTCATTAAATTCCATTAATTTTTTCAATAATTCATTATTAAATGACATTCAAAAATTACCCAATCATAATTCTATTGAATCTTTCTAACAACAGTCACCAAAAATAATGGAGAACTAAATCACGGTGATCATCTTTAAAAACTGGAAATTAGATCATAATTATTGCAACGATTTGCAAATACACACTCAATGAGAAATGAAATTCTCAGCATAATGGTAGAGAATGGATTAGAAGACGACTATTATGTGGAGATGTTAGACTATACCATAGACCTGTTTGAAAGTCAAGGGCTAGGTACAGATTACTATGGATATCACAACATTAACCACGAATTAGAAGTAACGTATGTTTCACTTTTAGCCATCAATCAAAACAAAGTAAAATTTACTGCTGAAGACATAAAGTACCTGTATGTCGCAGCATTGTTTCATGATTTTGATCCTCAAAAAAATGTAGACAAACCTCACGAAGAAAGTGTATTGAAATTTATTTCAATGGATAAAAAACTTTGTCAATTAATCAACGATGCAAACATAGATTTAGAAATAATCAAGGTTCTAATTTTAAGAACAACTTATCCTTGGAGTGGTAAAATTAGAGATAATGCAGAAATTCAAATCAAAGAATTTTTCAATAGTTCAGATTTAACAAGGAACAATCTACCATATCAAGAACACATTATGGAAATGGGATGGTATCTATCAGTTGTAGATAGAATTAGTGGATATGCATTAGGAGATTTTGCAAAAGCAATGGAGATGGCAAAGATGAACGCACATGCATTAGCATGGAGACCGTCACTGATTGTTAGAAGTGCAGTGGCATATTTTGAAGAACTCTTAAACAAAGAAACAGACATGGCAAAGGGGATTCTCAAAGTTCTCCCTAAAGAAATGCGAAAGAACTTCTTTGATACAGTTCTGTCATTTATGAAAATTAGACAGCAAGAAATTACAATTCAAGCAAATTATTCATATGAAAATCTAAAAATGGTACCGACAATAGAATCAATGTCAACAAGAAATGATCCAAATTTTATTGCGACACTATATGAAATATTTTTAGAATTACCATCCCCCCTTCAATTTGAAAAAGAAAATTTTGAAAAATCAGTAAAAGATCCTCAAGTAATTATCAACACATTGCGATTAAACGGTAAAGATGGAGAAATTATTGGGTTTTCAAAAGGAGGGCCACTTGAGAATTACAAATTACGTGAGGAGATAAGAGATGAGAATTACGGAGTTGAAAACACCATATTCTTAGAGCCACTTGCACTAAAAATGGGATATTGGGGGTTGAAAGGAGGCAGTGAAATGCGTCATATGTTCATCATGCAAGCTCACTCCATGAAATTCAAATTTCTAACCAGTTTTGCACTAAGAGATGTCATCAGAGCTAGAATTGACAAAGAACAGGCAGAATTTGTAACACTATTTGATCCTGAAAGATGGGATTACTATAGAATTAAACTCTAGAGAATTTTAATTTATAAAAAAATACATCTAGTTTTATTGGTCTTGTATGATATTTTTCTAATCCAATCTTAGAAAACATATCAAATGAACTGATTTAACTGGCAATTCCCTCAATCAAATTGTTTGACAACTATCTATGATGATAAAATATTCAAATTGACTTCCAACTGGAGGACTACAAATGACATAGTTAGAAAAGTTGGAGGGGATAAATCAGCTATAATTAATGCATTAAAGAGATTATTAGAGATAGGTTATCTTGAAACTAAACTCGATACAAACAAGGTTCTCTATAAGAAAACAGATACAGTTCAAAATGAATTTGATTTTATACAAATGATGTCAGTTTTTGAATTTAATCAAAAAACGGAACTAAACATCATTAATCAAATCCCTACAATTATGATGAATGACGGAGTACGCTTTAGGAAAAAAGGTTTAGATTTACTAGAACATATTCAAAAAGAAGTGAACCGATCTTACATGGTTATTATCCGAATAGATGATCAGCAAAAATTAGGAACCATGTCATTTAAAATAGCAAAAGAACGAAAGGAAAAATTAAACAAACACATTAAAAAAATATTATCCGTCATTTTGAATAAATATCCGGAGGAAAAAACTAGAAAATCAATACAAGAATACTTTGAAAAATACACTATGGAATCTCAATTTAAAATTTAAAAAAAGATGATAAGATATTAAGATAATTCAAACAAAGCATTTTTGTCAATCTAGTCTTGATTTCGCAGTATAATCAAAGAGCATCATTAATTCAAGGAAAGGGTATATGTTTTTTGAAAATACCTTCACATAATCTATGAGAAAATAAGATTTAGAATTATATTCCCCGAATTGACTAAGCAAAAGGCTTTTGTAACTAAAAAATGCCCAAAAAATCGTGGTAGGTAAGGGCATAGGACTATTAGTAATACTAGTGATTACTGTAGGAATAACTCCAGCATTTGCATTAACAGAGTTAGAAAGGACATCCATTGGCGATCCACAATTAGTTAATGCATTTGGTTCACCATTAGGGAATTCAATTAATGTTGATCAGCAAATCCAAATCTCAGCAGATGTAATGAATAATCAAGAAAAATCACAAAAAATTGCATATCTTGTTCAAGTAAAAGATGATTCAGGGTTTGTTGTTTCGGTAGGATGGGTGGTAGGTGTTGAATTAAAACCACAACAAGAATTCACACAATCAATATCTTGGATTCCAAAAGAAGCAGGAGAATTCACTGCTGAAATTTTTGTATGGGAAGGATTCCCAGTAAATCATAACGCAATATCAGATTACAAATCAATCCAAATTAGTGTAAGTTAAAATTTTAATTAAAAAATTCAAATTCAATTTATGGATTTATTTAAAAAAATTCGAATGATTTATTCCTAAAAAAGATCAAATTATTCCTCGATACGAAAAATATCATTTTGCAACGCAATAAATGGGATCTGGGATTTATCCATTAGTGAAAAAAGTTCAACAAGTTCTCGCTAATAGGACGATGGGCCTATTGAAATTATGACAATAGGATATTGTGTAAAATGTAGGGATAAACGAGAAATCGGCGCCCCTGTACCATACACCATGAAAAATGGTAAACCTGCAATCAAGGGCACATGCCCAACATGCAGTACTGCCATCTTCAGAATCGGCAGAGGATAAACTTCTCACTAGAGAAATTTAATACTGCCATTCGTCAGTAAGGTCATTCCATAGCGAACGCATTGGCGATGGATCTTTTTCTATTTCTTCTGTAATTCTATTTTTCAGCACGAAAGCAAAATTCTCTAAAGCATCAACACCACCATCGGCAAATATTTCATGACCAATCTCAGTAATTCTTTCGTGTTTGTCAGATACATCTGATGAATCAGGATTCTGAAGACAAAAAGTCATCAAATCAATTAGTTCTTCTTCTAACATCATATCCATTGTAATTTAATAGAAAATATAGTATGATTTAGACATTTAGATTAAAAAGAAGGTTCTGTTGCGTTAGCAAGACCTAGATACAAATCTTATTCCTGTTGCGTGTCGAGACCTAGAACCAATTATAGCGTTCAAATCTGGCTTTTTTGCCAGACTTTTTGAATCTATCAAGAAACTCATAAAGTGTTTCCTTTATTGCTCTTTCAACAGTACCGGCCTTTGATGTCACACACTGGTCTGGACCCCTCTAGAATAGGACCGGTAGCATACATACACTTTTCAGACAATCCAGGAGGAGGCTTGATCTCATGGTAAAGAACAAATTCACATCAGCAGAAAAATCAAGGGTAGTTTTAGTCCCTGAACACAAACAT
>JARPSM010000120.1 GCA_029782475.1 Nitrososphaerota archaeon | reverse complement strand
TTGTTATCTGCAATTACTTTTGCTCTCTCGTCTCGTAATATCTCAAATTCCACAGAATTCACCATACCAGAAACAGGATATTATACAATTTAGATCATAAAGATAATTAAAATTAATTTTGTGCTCAACCTAAACTCGTACCATTGCTGTATCATGTTTCCAATCTCCTCTCTTGTATATGCCCTGTCTTGTGTTTGAGTCTCCCTTGGAAACATCTTTCTTATCAGAGACATGGAAATATCGATTTCATTTGATACAAGTAATGCCCTGATTGGTTTTAGCTTGTTTGGTACACTGTTTGCTCCTAACTCATTTTTCTCTACTTTACTTTTGAGATGTTTTACATAGGCCTTGATAGATGCTTTGATGGGCAACATGTCTTTATTTGCAAGATTAACAAAAGACTCGCAGAGATCTTCCAAGTCTCGTGATTTTGGTGGCTCTTTCAGATGTTGCATGAAAAAATCATCAGAGATCTTCTCCAAGAACTGATGCAAATCTCGTTGATATCCTCTTCTGGTCTCGTCGCTTTTGATAAACCCTACAAAGTTCGAATAAGCATTATTTGTCATATCTTCTACTACATGTCCATGTAATTACTAGAGCTGGGTCTTATTTTTATCACTAAAAAAGCGGGTCTAAAGGGATTCGGACCCTTGACAACCGGATTAAGAGTCCGGTGCGCTACCTGGCTGCGCCATAGACCCATCGAAATAGATAGACCTAGAGTTGTTATTAATCTTAAGATTTTAAAATAAATGAAAATTTAGTTTTGTGTTTTAGCTTCAATTTCATTGTATTTTTCAATGATTGCAGTAAGTGCAGTTGAAACTGGAACATCATTCATCTTTTTCTTTTCGGCCAAAAGTTTCTGGTATGCATCCAATGTAATGTATACTGGAATTGAACCATTTCCTTCTAGTAATCCTCTAACGTTGTATAGAGCAGTTTCCATTCCTTTTTCAGCAGATTTTGCAAATTTTGCTTTATCCAAAATTGCCCCCAAAGGACCAAATGGCATATCATAATCTACTGACATGGTCACTCTTGTAAGATTATTACCTAATGCTTTGAATTCATTGGTAATTTGCCAATTCTTGAAAGGACCTTCAATTTGTTTGGCAGTGATTTTTTCATTTCTAATGAATTCAGTTGTTTCACAATCCCACTCTAAACGTTTTCCGCTAAAGTCACCGATAATTCTAAAGGTTGTACCAACACCCATTCCCTCTTTGATGTCCATAGGAACGACTGTCATACCTACTGTGTCATTTTTGATTTGATCAGAAACATGTTCTGGTCTTGCAAAGTAGGTGAAAACATTCTCTACAGGTGTTTTAATATCGATTGATTTTGTAACAAGGGTCAACATTTGAGTTTCTTGCCAATAAGGATTTAAAGGTTTTGAAGATTTTCCAGTTAGAATTGATTTACAATATATTCATCGAGTTTACATGATATTCTAAATGGCTAAAAAGCGATCAATTCTCTTGATCTTTGTTTTGATTTTTTCATCATATTCAGGGTTTGATTCAGCATATGCGCATTCCTTGTTTAATTCGGCTGAACAAACATTAGGAGATTATAGAGTTCAAGTAGCCACAGCACCTGAATTTCCGCAAATTGATGAACCATCTCAATTTATGATTAAAGTAACTAAGGGGTTTGACTATGAGGATGTTGAAAATTTTACTATGGGTATCAGAGTATACTATAACGATCAACAAGTAGATGCAATTCCCCCCACATCAGTAGAAGGATCCCATTGGGATTTTGATTATGTTTGGAAAAATATTGGAAACCATGTTGTCAGAATAGATTTGTACGATATGGAGGACTCTGATGAAATTCTAACTTATACATTTAACATGGGAACACAAAGTCCATTTGGATTTTTATTTATTGGTGCAATTACCACAGGTGCTTTTGTATTTCTAGGAGTGATGTTGTACATCTATTTACCAAAAATGTTGAAAAAATCTAAGTAGTAGATTTAGGAGATCTTGAAATTCTAAATGCAAATAATACAGTTAGTAACACCATAGCAAATAGCCAAATTCCTATTCCTAAATGGATTGCAACTAGTACTGCGTGCAGTTTTGTATCAATTACCAAAGCGCCCAAAGTAATTTGGGTAATCACCAGTCCAGTTGCAAGGGAACTAGTAATTTTAATTTTTAAATCTGCATTCTTGTTAATAAGACTAGCAACCATAGTTGCAATTACTAATGCCCCAGTGGTTGCAGCAGTAGTTCTGTGAACCCATTCGACAAGATATTCTTCAGAAGGCATTATTCCATTAGGACATAAGGGCCATTCAGGACAAGTTAATCCAAGTCCAGCTGCTGAAATATATCCGCCAATGAACATCAGCGAATACAAAACAATCAATGTTGTTAATGCAAGATATTGAATTGCCAAAATTATTCGATTCTAATTTACTGTGATGTTACCAGTCATCCAAGGATGAACCATGCAATAGTAAGGGTATTCTCCAGATTCGTCAAGAGTTACAGAAAATGTGCCACCTGCCATAAACAAACTACTATCAAAAATTCCATCAGGAGCTCCTGGTAATCCACTGGTTACAGTGTGAGCTGCAAAATCATCATTTGACCAAGTAATTTCTTCACCTGCTGAAACTGAGACATTAAATGGAATATAGCATTCATTTGTATCCTCACATCCAGGTACGCCAGATCCTTCTGGAAGTGAGATTACGCCGTTAAATTCAACTGGTTCAGGTGTTTCTTCAACAACTGGTTCAGGAGCTGCAACATCACCTACAATAATTTGACCTACCATTCCTTGGTCTCTGTGACCTGGAACAGTACAAATGTAATAAAATATTCCTTCTTCACCTGCAACAAATTCTGAAATTCCACTTTCTCCTCCTTTTAGTGGGTTTGATGCAGATGCAACTTCACTTCCAGGAATAATTCCTCCAAAGCCTTCATCCTCAGCTGTAACACCAAAAGAATGGAATGATATTCCGGCATTATCTACATTAAAGATTACCTTGTCTCCAACATTCATGTTAATTGTTGGATTATTATCAGATTCGCCAGGTAATGCATTAAATGCCAAAGTCCTAAAGTCTGATGATTCTATAAAGCGAAGATCTTGTGTAATTGTATCACCAGTGTGTGCTGCTGGACCTGCTACTGCTGCTGAATCACCTGCCATCATTGCTACAACTGGGGCTGGTTCTGAAATCCAATAGTCCCACATGCCAAAGAAGATTGCTCCACCGACAATGCAGATACCTAGCATAATTATCATCATTTTTCCAGTTCTTGCCGGAGTTGTTCTGTAAACTTGGGAATTATCGTGACTCATTTCATATATCTCCTAATGTGATGGATTCTTTGCCTCAAATGGATAATAGTATTTCCCACCGACACCAAATGGGTCTTCGGTATTTGCAAGTTTTCCTTTTCCGGAACTGTAAATCATGTTTGCTAAGAAAATTGCCATACTAATACCAATAATCATGGCACCTACGGTTGCAATTTGATTCATAGCAATCCATTCTGGGATTGGCGGATAATCGAAAATTCTTCTTGGCATTCCATACAAACCAAGTACGTGTTGTGTAAAGAATACTAGAACAGTTCCTACAAATGACATTATAAAGTGAACTTTACCCATAGTTTCATTATACATTCTTCCAGTTACATATGGGAACATGTAGTATAGGAAACCAATTGATCCAAATGCGATTGTACCCATCACAAAGAGATGGAAATGACCTACTACCCAGTATGTATCGTGTGTTGTAAAGTCCAATGGCATGGCAGCGTTTGCAACGCCACCTGCACCTGCAGAGAAGAATAATGCAATACCACCAACTGCCCACATCATTGGGGTTGAGAATTTAATTCTACCATTCCACATTGTTGCAACAAAGTTGAATACGTGCATGGCAGATGCTGGAACTGCTGCAAGAGTTCCTACCATGAATACAGTTTTTTCAGTAAACGACATTCCGGTTGCGTACATGTGGTGTGCCCATGATGAGAAACCGACAATAGATAACAAAACAAATGCAAAGACACCAGAGTTGTAGCTGTAAATTGGTTTTCTTGAAAATCTTGGAATAATTTCATACATCATACCAATTGCAGGGATTACCAATACGTATACTTCAGGATGGAATGTAAACCAAAACAAGTGTGCATAAGCGATTGGATCTCCGCCCATTGCTGGATTGAAAAATCCACTTACACCAAGTCTGTCAGTTAACAACATCAAAAGTGCTGCTGCAAATGTTGGAATTGCAACAAGAATAATCAAAGATGATGATAAGAAAGACCATGCTAATAATGGAACCTGACCAATTGACATGTCAGGATGTTTACATTTGAGAATTGTTACTACAAAGTTAATTGCACCAAGTACTGATGAAATACCAAGAATTTTCAATCCAAATATCCACATGTCTGCTGCAGGACCAGGGGCACTGATGATAGAATATGGTGGTGTTGCATACCAAGTAAAGTCTGCAAATCCTAACCAGATGAGGGCTCCTGCTGGAGGAATCATCCAAAATGCAATTGCATTAAGTTTCGGATAAGCCATGTCTTTGTATCTGACCATAATTGGAACATAGTAGTTACCAACTGCAGATGCAAATGGAATGATAAACAAGAAAATTAATGTTGTACCGTGAACTGTGAAAATTCTGTTAAAGGTCATTGCATCACCAATAATTTGTGCACCAGGTAAGAACAGTTCTGCTCTAATTGCAAGAGCTAAGGAACCACCTAAGAACAAGAATGCTAGTGATGAAATTAGATAAAGTAAACCAACATCAGTATGATGTGTTGAGAACATTATTTGCCAAATTGGACGTGGCTTTTGTAATTCTAGAACCATTAGATAATCTCCTCAGAGTTGCACATTGAAAGTTGTGATAAAAGCGTTGTCAAGCTGTTGGATCCTCCACAATTAGAGTTCCACGCATATTATAGTGAATTAAACCACAGTATTCTCTGCATTGGATGTCATGAGTTCCTGCATCAGTTGGAGCAAACCATACAGTGTTTACTCTACCAGGAATTGCATCCATCAAAACAACATAATCGTGAATGTTAAAAGCATGATTAACATCTTTTGAGTGTATTTCAAATTTGTAAGCCTTGCCAACTTCAACATGTAGTTCTCCAATTTCTTTAGTTCCATCTTCATGTTCAAAAGTCCAGAACCATTGTTGTCCTGTTACAATAATTGTTTTAGCATCTGCAGGAACGTGTTCAACAAGTCTTTCTGCTTCCCAAGCTTCTGCACCCACCCAACACATCAATGCTACAACAATACCAATGTAAATCCATTCTGGCCAATTAGAGTGTCCACCCATTATTACCAGTCCGTGCCCTCATATGGAGTTGGTTTTGCTTTTGGATGAGATTCTCTGAATCTCCAGCATTGCCAAATGATTGTTCCAGATACTACTGCACCTACAGTAAATCCAACTGTCATTAATCTATAAAACAAATTCCAAATTACCACTCTACGATCTAGATATTCTCCAGGTTCATCTCCTGCAGCAAATACCAAGTCTACAGCTGGCACTATCATCAAAACTGCCAATACTAAGAATATCCCGACGAATTTCTTCATAGTAATTGAATGACGTGACCTATAATTTCTATTTAAGGGTTTTCAAGATTACTAGCTACCAACCCTGATCGAATCTAGAGGGATGCATTACATTAAGTCCAGAAAGTGAGAATTTTTGTTCTTTTTCTCTAAAGATGTTAAGAGAAGCATTTGCAATGATTAATTCAAACAGGTTGGTAGGTGATAAATCTACAATAGTTGAAAGCATCGCTTTGATTGGATCCATATGAGTAACAAGGACCACATTTTCATCAGGATGTTTTTCAATAACATGGTCTACAATTCCTAAGACTCGTTTTTTGACTTGATCAAAAGTTTCTACTCCGTTATGAGCGATTTCGAGTTCACCATTATAGAATTTCATAAATACATTACCGTGACTGGTAAAAATATCATCATATGGCATTCCGGTAAATTTTCCCATATCAAGTTCAATTAATCGCTCATCAATTGTTACATCAATTGAATTATGTTTTCCTACAATTTCTGCAGTATGTTTTGCTCGTTGAATAGGACTAGAATAGATTGCTGAGACATTCATGTGTTCTAGTAATTCAGCAGTATGCTCTGCTTGTTTAATTCCAGTATCAGTTAATGGGACACCCTCTGTTCGTCCAGCTAGTATTCTTTCAGTGTTATTTGTTGCCTGCCCATGTCTAAGAAAGATGATTTGTCCCAAATTGAACGATTTTCAAATAGAGATAATAATAACATTGGTAGGTAGATTATCATGAAAGTTGGAATAATTGGTGGAACCGGCGGAATGGGTAAAGGCTTTGCTCTAAGATGGTCCCAAAATAACGATGTAATTATTGGTTCAAGAGATGCTGCAAGAGCATCTGAATCAGCTGTAGATTATGCCAATCTTGCAAAAGAAGCATTTGGAGAAATTAAAGGAACAATCACTGGAAATGATAATGTTTCAGTTGCAAAAGAAAGTGATGTTTTGATTTTGTCAATCCCATACGAAAATATTGATACAGTATGTTCAGGAATATTATCAAAAGTAAAAGATAGTTGTGTTGTCGTATCTCCTATTGTTCCAATGACAAAGACTGATGTTGGATTTGAATGTGTTTCAATTAAAGATAACAAACCATTTTCATACAAACTAGTTTTAGAACATATGAAAGATAAATCAAAACTTGTATCTGCATTTCATGTAATTTCTGAAAAAAAGTTAATCAATCCAAAACTGGAATTAGATTACGATATTTTTGTTTGTGGAGATGATAAAGAATCAGTTGTAATAGTAAATAGTTTGATTGATGAAATCAAGGGGTTAAGATCAATTTACTTGGGACCAGTTGAATTATCATATCTTGCAGAAATGTCTACTCCGTTGTTGCTAAATGCAATGATTCAAAACAAGATAAAGAATCCAGGTATCAAAATTATCTAAGTTCTATCATTTATCATGAGTCACGAATATCATAGACGGGGTAAAAACTGGTTTACTGCAATTGGCGTGCTTTTTTGTGTCATGGGAGGAATAGTTCTCATACAACAATTACTCATATGGGGAATAGATTTTGTTGAAGATTTTTTGGTTAATGCAGAATTTACAAATGAAAAAGTATCAGTTGCAATGTTAGGCTTTGGGATTTTTATGATAGCATTAGGATTTAGAAGATATGAAGAAGAAAAGAGATGAATTTCTCAAAGATCAAAAGATAATGCGATTAGCAACAATTGGTAAAAATAAAACTCTACATATTGCGCCTGTTTGGTATAGATATAGTGGAAAAAAATTCTACATTGGAACAAACACTAGAACAAAAAAAGCACAAAATGTTAAGAAAAACAATACAGTCTCGTGCTGTATAGATGTTGGAGTTAATGCACCAAATATTTACGGCGTGCTAGTACAAGGAAATGCCAATCTTATCACAGATGATTCCAAAGTCAAGATAATTGCGAAAAAAATTCTGTCAAGATATTTTAAAACAATAGAGAACAAATCAGCAAAAGAACTACTAGAGGATACTGATTGTATAATAGAAATTGTTCCTGAAAAGTTTACTGTTTGGAATTACTAACAAACTCTTCAATTTTATTCATTGCAGAATCTAGAACTTGAAGATTTGGCAAATACACCAATCTGAAATGCCCACTTCCATATTGTTCACCAAATCCAGAACCATGAACAGCAAGTACACCTTTTTCTTCTAATAGTTTTGTTACAAATTCCTTATCAGTTCCAAATTTGTTATCTTCAATTTTTGGGAATGCGTAAAATGCACCTTTAGGATTAGAGCATGACAAACCAGGCATTTCGTTTAATCGTTTGACAACCAAGTCACGATGTTTTTTCATTTCTGAAACAAAGTTACCAATGTAATCTTGAGGTCCTCGCAAAGATTCCAAAGCTGCATATTGAACAGGAAGACTAGTTGCAATTCTAACTCTTGCTAATTTGGGTAAATGTTCACGTAACTCGGCAAGCTGTGGAGATTGATTAAATGCAATATATCCAATTCTCCAGCCAGACATGAGATGAACTTTGGAGAATCCATTAAGAATAATTACAGGTGAATCACCAGCTACTTTTCCAATTCCAACAAATTTATCATCAAAAATTATTTGATCATAAATCTCATCACAGATAATGTAGAGATTGTGCTGATTTGCAATATCTACCAAATCTTTGAGTGCTTTTTCATTAAATACAACACCAGTAGGGTTGTTTGGACTGATTAGACAGATTGCTACAGTCTTTGGTGTGATTTTGGATTTAATATCATCAATGATAGGTATAGAATTATTCAAGTCTACTGCAAATTCTACAGGGACTCCACCATGTAATCTAACATAGGAAGCATATGGAGGATAATAAGGTCCAGGTAGCAGTACCTCATCACCTTCTTCAACTATTGAAGAAATAACCATTTCAAGTCCTTCAGAGACCCCATTTGTGATTAGAATATCATCAGATGTAATTGATAATCCTTTGGCATTTTCTTTTTTAGCAATTTCTTGCCTTAATTCTAAAAGACCCTCAGATGAAGAGTAGAAATTATTTCCATTGTTAATTGCATCAATCAAAGCTTGTTTTACATTATCAGGAGGCTGAAATCCAAATTGAACAGGGTCGCCGATATTGAGATAATCAACTTTCATTCCTTTTTGTTGAATTTTTCTAGCAGCTAAAACGATATCTCTAATTGCATATTCGACTCCAACTACTTTTTTTGATACTTTCAAAGTATCTAGACAGATATTTAGACCCGTTAAAATCTTACTTGTTTGGACTCGTTGCACAGTCTGGATAGTGCGAGCGGCTTCGAACCGCTAGGTCGAGGGATCGAAGCCCTCCGAGCCCTTTAGATTATCTTATAAAGTAAATTATTTCTCTGCATGATGAAATGAAGGTATCACCATTCAAACTAGGATTAATGTTAGTGATAGTAGGAATGGCTTGGACGGCATTTATTTTTGATGAAACTGAAAAAAAATATGATTCAATTTTATTAAGAGAATCAAATTCTTTTGAAGTAAAATCAGAATTTTCTGGCATAGATATCGGATATTACAAATTATACATGCCTGAATTTGCAGGGGAGGAGATTTTTGTTCAGATTTTAGATCCTAAAGAGAATGTGATTGCAGAACAGATAGTTAAAACAAAAATGTCAGTAGCATATTTTGACTTTAATGAAGATGGTGAACATACAATGAAGATTACAAATATTGCTAAAAACCAGATTGATTTAAAAATAGAATTTGGAAATACAAACTCTCAGAAAATGCTTGCATCAGGGGTAATGGTTCTTGTAGGGGCTTTAGTAATGATGATTATATCATATATGAAAATAAGAAATTACAAAATAGAACAGCCAGAAGAGAATATTTCATAAATTTGAATACATTGAATTGTATGTCCAAAGAACAATACTAGATTAAAAATCAACCAAGTTGTGAAGAACAAAAATGCTACAATTGAAAATGGCAAAAATACTTTGAGTTTTGTATATTCTCTGTTTTTTAAAATTAATACTGCACCCAATGATGCGAGGACTAGACCTAATTCAAGTGGTTGATGTGACCATGAAATTAATCCATCTATACCAAAAAGATCATGAGATAAAGAATCTCCAAAGCCTGAAACTATTTGTAAAATCGAACCTACAATTACTAGTTTAATTCCTGTTTTCAAAGAACCATGAACTGATTTTCTAATCATCAGTATAGAACCCATAATTGCAGCACAAGTGGTCATGGATACTCCAAAGTATACCACAATGTGTGACGGACTCCAAAAAAATTCTGGTTCTTTTTGAAGATGAGATATAGCATCCCAAAATCCTGCTGAAACAATTACAATTGGCCCAATTACTGCTAAAATTGAAACAAAAGAAACAAGTGTGGTAGATTTTGTAAATGATGAATTAGAAAGTATGGTAATTAGTTTCATTTTATTTCTACAATATTATAGGACTATTTGAAATATTGCAAGTATACCAATTAGAAAAATTCAACCTATGGGTAATGTTATGAATTAACTATATTAGATGAAACATTGTAGAAAAAATATGAGTCCAGGGATAGGATTGATGAAAAGACGTCTAGAAAAGGAAAAAGACGCCATTGCACTTGCAATTTCAGGTATTGCCAAAAAATATGATGTAAAACCAGACGATATCAAAACTCTAGAGACAAAGTATGATGATGATGCAGGTGATTGGTATGTTGCATTGGGATGGGATGAGAAAAAGGCAATAATTAAGATGGATTCAGTCTTGGGAACTATAACAGAAATTAAAGAAATTTAATTGGTAAAAAATTACTAGTTAAATTGAATTTTAAATTCAACTCTACAGGGATTAACCGGATACCATTTTAGGGATTAAAATGGACGCAGATAAGATGTAGATATTTTGCTATCAATATACCTGCAGATTTTGTAACTGAGAGAGGCAATAGAATATTATCTGTAAGTTTGGTATTTGATCCTCCTATACGTCCTAACAGAGCCAGATTATTTTGGAACTAGGATGGAATTCCACATGTTTCGTAATCGAACAATTGATGAACTTCAAGAAAAATACAATGAATTGAATATGTCTCAAAATAGTGATACCGATGATGGAAAAGTTCCTGAGGATTTAGTGCCTGATGAAATAAAATTTAAACCAAGTCCTCGTCTCAGGAAAAAACACCTCATCAGAAAGGGATTAAAACACTCTCATCTAGTTATGAAATTGATTCTTCTCCTCCTCTAACATTAGCAATTGTATGTCAAAAAAAATGGAAGATGGAAGCCAAATTTAAACAAAATTTTGCTGTTGTGGTTACTATGGAACATGAAAAAGAAATTCAATTATACAATAAACTTTAATCTTTGAATCAAGTACAAATAACTCCTCCTACTAGAATTCAAATATAGATCTAATATTATGAAATTGCATCTATTATAATCCTAAAAACAATTCATGTCTTTTTAGGTTCATAATCTTTGATAGATTTTTTCTATTTGAGCCTGAAATTACGTTTGATAAATCTCATGATGACAACATGCTAGTTTTGAAAATTATCCAGAAAGAATTACTTTCAAATTATAAACACTCAAAGAAAATGAGAGATAAGACTGATGATGGTCAGTGGTATTACACGAATTACAATTCTAATATTTGATATTATTTTTTCAGTTCAAGTTTGCAATGTGAATTATAAGTCAACTTTAATTTTTTTAACATATCTGTTCCTAATAGACTTGGAATCTTAAACATGTTTGAATCTTTTTTTGCTTTTAGATCTGGTTGTATTACGTCAATATAATTTAGTTTTTCATAAATTGGATTCCCTTTTAGACTCCTAAATCTAAATCCTTTATTTCGTACTCACAAATTTGGGCACCACCAATACCAATAGAAGCATTTTTCTTTTTCTTTAGTTTAGAAAAATCTATTTCGTTATTTAATGCAACAAGAGGTGATAATGTTGTTGTATCTGCTCCTGTATCTATCAAAAAATTTATTGGTATTACCCTGTTTCCTAATTTTTTACTAACTATATCCACTGGTACTGTAATTCTAGTACCTTGCTGTATGATCTTTATTTCCATGATTTAGTTAGTTATAGTAAAAATTTTACTTTTTCTTTTCCAATAAAGCTTACAACAACACCTGGATCATCACCATATTTTGTTTTAACATGTTTGACTAATTTTGTTGGGTCTTTATCGGCAAAACAAATTTTATTTTTATGAACTGCGACATAATTTCCTCCATATTTTTTTCTTAAACCTTCTTTATTTTTAGCAAACCATTCTGAATTTTTTCTAAAATCCTTCAATTTTTCATCTAATGATGAATCCATTGCTGTGAATAGTTTCATTGCACCCATATTGGACTTTCCAATTTTTGATTTAGTCATTACACTTGCAGCCATCTAAACATCCTCCTCTTTCATTCTCTTAAATCTTTGGTAAATAACTTGTGGGTGTTTAGGTCCAAATCACAAATATTTTCTCAATTGAATCCCTAAATCCAGTCCCTGGTATTGCCAGGTCACCATGCAAGTCATGATGTTGGTAAACGTCACCATTCCTGTCTCGTTTCAAAGACAGCCTCTGACCTTTCTTTGCATGACAACATATGTCATTGCCTGCTCTGCAGCATTGTTTGTGGGTGGAACTCCTGGATATAGCAGAAAAGTAAACAGATCTGTTCCTGCATTGTGTATCTTTGTATGGATTGTTTTAAATGACTT
>JARPSM010000067.1 GCA_029782475.1 Nitrososphaerota archaeon | reverse complement strand
TGTGTGCTGCCTTTTCTTGCATGTTGGTTCTGTCAGAGTTTTCTTTTGTGTGCCACAGACTACTTTCCTGCCTTATCTTGTTTTTGAGCTGTTCGTTCTCCTGTTGCTGTCTGCGTGTGCTCTGATCTTTTTGCTGTTGCTGTCTGCGTGTGATCTGATCTTTCTGCTGTTGCTCTCTGTGTATGATCTGTTGCTGTCTGCGTATGATCTGATCTTTGGATTCTGACACAACATGTGCTTCGATCATATGCGATCTAAATCTGTTGATGAAAAATGGTTGTAATTTTGGTCAAATATGTATCAACTCTTTTGAGTTGTTACATGCAGAATTAGACGGATCTCATGCAATGATGTTATGAGAAGGTTGATTACGCATCAACTCTACTGATTATCTTGACAATGAACAAAAAATACATTTCACTAAAAGAAGTGAACAACTAGATCCTCAAATCTATCATACAAGAATTAAGAATACAATAATTCTTCTTTTATTTTTTTATTTTGGATAAAATTACTACTAGTCTGATATTATCAGGATGTGCATGGTTTGTAATTCTCTGTATTTGGGCAAGTACGCCTAACGAATGCTATACTGTAGATATCGGGTTCCTATCTTCAATCCCACAAGAGATACTAAAAGACTGTTGGAAAACAGATGCAGGTATTTGGTTTTTGTATTTGGGAATTGTTGAATTTTTGTTTATCTGTATTATTTTGTTACGTAGAAAATATCTTAAACATAGGTAATATTTTTCGCCAGTACAATCCTTTCTAAAACTTGCAGAAGTAGACGAGATTGTACTAGCAAATACTTGATAGTACATCAACTCAAGTACTTTATAGTCCATAAAAATTATTTTTAATTACCCATGATCATACTTGCTTTCAGAAGATGAAATTCCATTGACAATATCGATGACCTGGATGAAGATATTGAGGAGGATGACATTGATGAAGAATCACAAACAAGCTCAACAACTCCCATTAGAGTAAATTCTGAAACTCATTTTGAGGTAGAAAAGAAATCCGGTGGATGGCTAGAAAATGAGATTGAAAGATTACTATAATATGCAGGATTTGAAACTAAACGAGAAGAAAAAATTGTTTCTGAGCAACAAACTAATGAACATTATAGAGTAGATATTATTGCAAAATCAGAAGGGTTGACATTATTTGTTGAATGTAAAGACTGATGATACCAAAGTATCTGAAAAAATATTATTTACATTAATTGGGCAAATACATGACATGGAATAGACCATCAGATGATTTTGTTATTGGGGTACTTGTAACTAGTGCAAAGAACTTGGGGCAAAACACAGGCATTAGTAACAAGCTAAGACAGGAAAGCTGTTATTTGTGGGATGGTAATATTTTACAAGATTTAAAAAATAAAATAGTGGAAGTGGGTCATAGAACAAAAGACTAAATGTGTCAAAATAATTTTTCCTCATATTGATTCATGGGCCTTCACTTGCAATAGGTGCAATAATTTCAGCTATTGTGATAATTATTGCATTTGTAGGATTTCATAGTATTTCAAACCCTACAGAGCTAAAAATAGTGCCAACTCCAAGTGCTCAACAAGTAGGTCCGGCAAAAATTACCATGAATACATTTTTGGCAAATGGGTCACCAGTTTTAGGAGATTCAAACGCACCAATCACATTAATTGAATTTGGGGACTATCAATGTCATTTTTGTAATGTTTTCTTCCATTCAACAGAGGGAGATATTTTGAAAAATTATGTAGATACTGGTAAAGTCAAAATGATCTTCAAAGACTATAACATCATAGGTCCAGATTCGATAAATGCCTCACATGGGACCCATTGTGCAAATGATCAAGGATTATTTTGGGAATATCATGATATTTTGTATTCAAATTGGACTGGAGAAAATAACGGATGGGCATCATCAGAAAATCTGATGAAGTTTGCTCAAAAAGTTGGATTGGATATAGATATTTGGTCTGAATGCATGTCAAATGGAAAACATTCTCAAATAATACTTGGAAGTAATGAAGATGCAAAAAGTTTAGAATTAACTGGAACACCGGCATTTTTTGTCATAGGTCCTGATGGAGAAACCACTCCTATTTTCGGAGCACAGCCTTATGAAACATTTGAAAAAGTTTTTGAAAAAGAACTGCAAAAATAGGGAATTGCAGCTAACATAAAAACCATCAAGTTTTTACTCATTTGTAACACAAAACAGATCATCTTGATCAATGAATAATTTATAATAATTTCATTTCATGAAAAACAAATACCAACGCATGATGTTGTGCTTTGCACTATTTCTCATGCGCCAGATTCTAAAGAAATGCAATGTTCTATTGTTTTGCATCCCAAATCAAAGCATGCATTTTCAATACACCAGCATATCATTTTACTAGTCCTTAGACAGTACGACTCAAAAGTTACAAATCATTTGTTGAATGGCTGGATGTAGCAACTGAAATTGTTTTACAATTACAACTAAAACAATCCCGCATTTTACAACACTGCAAAAGGCAGCAGCTCGAATCAGCGAGGGAACATTACATGTTGCAAAGGATGATTCATCCAAATTGTATAACCTGATTCCATATTTGCAGGAATTGATGTAACAAGATTTGAAAACAGACATGCAACTCCTCACTATTCCTACAGATGCAATCTCAGGCATACATTTACAAAATGCTCTGCAGGATCAGATATGAAATCCCAGCTTGTTTGTGCAGTTGTGATTCAGCACCATCCAGTATCTCATGATATCAGGCATTTTCCAAAATTATTCTCACAAATGAAAAATGTTGTTACAATGCAGATTATGGCATTGGACAAAGGATACGATGCAGAACCAATACACAAGA
>JARPSM010000062.1 GCA_029782475.1 Nitrososphaerota archaeon | reverse complement strand
GTTCACATCTGCTCAGCTACATACCAAAAAATGATACCAATACCCAACAAGGCATACCACTTGTAGTTCCTCTTATTCATGAAAATATTTGCCGAGCCTAAATCTTCATCTTTGTATATGGTTAAACGAATTTTTCTCATTTCAAATGCTTGACCAACCAAGCCTATTACGAGTAAGATTATTCCAACAAAGCCCAAAGTCCACTCCATGATAGAATTTACGACTAATCAAATATGTAGTTTAAGATGACTCAAAATTGGTGAAAAAAATAATTCTTTAAATTAGCATAGATTTTTTGTTCTCCTATGAAAGAGATTGGTAAAATATGGATGAATGGGAAATTAGTACCATTCAAAGATGCCAAAGTCCATGTTTTAACTCACGCATTACACTATTCAACATCAATTTTTGAGGGAATTAGATGTTATAATACTCCAAATGGATCTGCAATTTTCAGACTACCAGAACATGTTGATAGATTTTTCAAATCTGCAAAATTATATTCAATGAAAATGCAATTCTCAAAAAAAGTGATTTCCGATGCAATTGTAAAAACAGTTCAAACAGGAGAACTCAAGGAATCATACATTAGACCACTAGCATATTACGGATATGGAACAATGGGATTAACTCCTACTACGAATAAAGTAGATGTTTCAATTGCCTGTTGGGAATGGAAAATGGGAGAATCAAAAGCAGGTAAATTTTCAGGAGCAAAATGTAAAGTATCTAGTTGGACCAAAATAGATTCAAGATCTCAGCCAATGCAAGCAAAAGCTGCATCAAACTATGCAAATGCTGCACTTGCAAGGATGGAAGCATTAGAGAATGGATATGATGAAGCAATTATGTTAAACTATCATGGCAAAGTTGCAGAAGGTAGTACTGAAAATATTTTCATAATTAAAGATGATATTATTCAAACCCCCCCACTTTCAGCAGGAGGATTAGAAGGAATTACTAGAGATAGTATTATTCAAATTATTGAAGAAAATGGCGGATTTGTAATTGAACGTGATTTAGAACGAGATGATCTTTACAATGCAGATGAAATTTTCATGACAGGTACAGCAGCTGAAGTAAAGTCAGTAACTCAGATAGACAAAGTAAAAATCGGAAATGGAAAGATGGGTAACATTACCAAAGAACTACAAAAATCATTTACTGACGTAGTCATGGGTAAAGATGAGAAATTTTTGCCTTGGTTAACATTTATCTAAATTCCATGAAGTTTTTTACCTCCAATAAGGACTAGAAATCATGGATTCATGCTCTCCAGGAGAAACTCAAGAAATTTGTTGGTTTTGTAGAAAAGGTAGACATGATGATTGCATGATGGAAATCCCCACACAAGGAAAATCAGATGGGCCTCATGATTGTACATTTGATACAAAACTTATTCCTTGCAAATGTCAGCACTAAACAACTAATATCAAATACAGCTTTGTTTAAAAAATATCATGAGTTATGATAAAGAATTTTGGAACAAGTATTCAGACGAGAATGAATCAAGATATAATGAAGAATTTGCAAAATTTGTTCGAGATTTAGTAACATCATTACGTTGTACGAGTGTTTTAGAGGTTGGTTGTGGTACAGGAATTGATCTGAGACTATTTCCCGACACATTTCAAATTGGGGGTATTGATCTAAATGATCATGCATTGGATATTGCAAAAGAAAAGGTATCAAATGGAAATTTCAAAAATGGTACTATAACCAAACTGCCTTTTGAGGATTCATCAATAGATTTTGTATTTACTCATGGATTAATGAATTATCTAGATGACGATACATTAGAAAAAGGGATTGCAGAAATGTTTAGAGTTTCAAGAAGATGGATTATGAATTGTGAAAAATTCGAAGAAATAGAAAAACAGATTGATGAAAATCAAAAATCACGTAACATGCAAAGCAGATGGTTAAATTACAAAATCAAATTTGTCAGTAATGTGGATATGCATGAAGATATTGAACCAAGCAAACCCAGATTTACACTATTAAAAAAACTATAATTTAATTTTAATTATAATTTTACTTGCAATGCAGTAAGGGTTTTTGGTAAAATTATTGTAAAAGTGGTAGGGTTATTTTGTACAGAGATTTCACCCCGATGTTGTTCAATAATATTTTTACAGCTAGCTAAACCTAATCCAGTCCCTTTTTGTTTAGTTGTAAACAGAGACTCAAAGATTTTAGACATGTTTTCATCAGAAACTCTATCTCCTGAATCAATTAATTCTAAAATTGCCAAATTATTTTTTCAGATATTTTAATTTCAATTGTACCGCCGTCTTGCATTGCTTGAATTGAATTAACAATTAGATGAGACTTGGGCATAACTAATTCTAATTTTTGAGTCAATTCTCAAATTATTCAAATGGAAAAAGCTAAGGATCTTTACAATATTATTTCATTGCAACATGAACGTAAAAATCCCCAGCAACATAAGATGTGAATCATTTCTTATTGGTGTTTTGTATTTGGTTGGAATGTCTCTTTTCCAGAAGTTGAATATTGTGATCCATCTTTTTGCGGTATCAGACAACACACTGTCAAAGTCCACTGCTATTGCCATTGATTTGGAACTTTAAGGATGATGTAACTCAGTATCCTTTTCTGGACAAATACTCTGTAACTATCTTCTGCGCAAACTCTGCAGGCTCCATCTCAGAGTCACGTGAGAGTTTGGCCAAGCCCCTTGCCTGTCCATTTGAGACCTTGAGGGATATGTTCTGCCTTGCACGAAAAGAGTTTGCAAGCTTTGCAATTTCCGAGTGTTCGGCATTTGCCCCAATCTGCTCCAGTGCCGAAACATATCTCTTTTTCTGGGCAGAGCCATAGTTTGTCATCTTTTCAATTATTTCTGCTGCACGGGACTCTGATGGTATTACTCTGCATATCCTGATTGCATCCCTCTTGGATATTATACCGGGCACCATCTCCCTTACCTTCTCAGGTACTGCGCCAAAGCCCAGATACTCCCTTAGTGTGGATGAGTTTATCCCGAGTGCCTTGGCAGCTGCTGCCTTGCCGAGCTTTTCTGCAAGAAACTGGCATGAGGAGGCCATCTCATACGCACTCATGTCCTTTCTGTGAATATTCTCAATTATCGATACTGCCTTGGCATCGACTATCTCGCATGCGCTGTCCTGGTCCAGAACCAGTGAGGGGGCAGTCTTGGCACCGAGCCTTTTGAGTGCCTCAAGCCTTCTCTGGCCTGCCATAAGCAGGTATTCAGAACCGTCTTTTTGCACCATCAGCGGGTTTTGCAGTCCCTCCTGCTGTATGGAGCGGGCAAGCGAGTCAATGCCGGCAGTGTCAAGGGTTCGGGCCTGCGCTTCCTCCCAGATTGTTATCTGTTTAATTGGAATGTCTCGTAGTTTGTATGATATTGGATTTTCCTTTATTTTTTTCAATTGAACTGGTTGTATCATTAGAGTCTAAATATTTTTTGGTCTGTATCTGATGTTGTAATATACGGAAAGTAGGTCCGCTAGTCATCTGTATCTTTCTCCATCTATTTTGGGTCCTCTTTTCTGATCGCATTTGTCGCCTTTTTATTTCTAAAGGCCATAAGCGGCGTCTCACAATTGTCAATGTCTAGTGAAAAGTGCAGTCTCCTTTCGTTGTAATAGTCAACATACTCTCTGAGGTTGGCATAGTGCCATTCTCATCTTCTATGGTCCTATGAAAGCGCTCCAACTTGCCGTTTGTCTGTGGATGATATGGTCTAGTGTTTATCAGGATTATGTCGCGTGCAAGCAACTCTTCCTCAAACAGTGTTGGCATCCAGGTTCCCAGCTTTTTCTTCTTTCTTCCGTTTTGACCTACAAAACAAGCGCCGTTATCGGAGAGTATCGATGCTGGAGCGCCAAATCTCTTGATTGCAAGTCTGAGGAGCATTACGGCATTCTCAGCCGTAGCATTCTCAAAGAGCGCTGCACCTGTAATGCATCTTGAAGCATCATCAAGATACGTGACTAATTGTAGCCCTCTGAAGCGTGGATCCTTCATGATGTGCCAGTCAACATGCCACATTGCATTGGAATATTTTTTCTCAAAGCGCACCCATTTTCTCTTCTTTGACTTTGCAGTTGACGCAGTTACAGTACCGTTCTTTTTCATTATACGGTATACGGCGGGCGTTGTCCACTTTAAACAATTTCAGAGATTTTTCAAGACGTATTTCCCAGCATTTCACATCAAGCTTGCCGCATTAAAAACCACATCTCGCCAAAACATAAGGAATTCTTGGATTTTTTGCATTTTGTGTTTAGCTCACGCTAGTGATACATCCCGTCAATTTTGTTTTCTCAGAGACTATGCCGTCATATTATAGCTGATAACCCGCAGGATCAACTGCAGATGCCGCTGCAAGGCCGTCTTTGCACTCACCGATCCTCCAAACTGTGCCTTTATGGAGCTGAATGTGGACTCGACATTGCTGCGCTGGTGGTATGTTTTCTCAAAATGCCTGGGATTTTTTTCATACTCTCGCAACATCGCAGCCCTGCTGTTGAATCCCTTTATTGTGATGCATACAGGGAAAATCCTGTAGAATCCCCCATCAGTGTGCCAAATGCGTCTCGTCCTGCCTGTGCAAGAATCACATCCTGTAGTTTGTCAATACAACCTGCAATTCTTGTTGCTGCCTTGTGTAGACACGATTTGCCTCTATTGTAACATATTATGCGTCAGCATATGATAAAATAGACTCTACAGTACCAGTAACATGTAATCCGCAAAGTGGTAGCAACTTTAGAGTTGGCACAACTTTGGTAACATGTACGGCTAGTAATTCTTCAGACAATACCGCAACTCGGACATTTGATGTAACAATCAATGAATATGTTTTGCCAGATGCGGACAATGATGGATTCAGCGACAGTGTTGATCAATGTCCAACAGAGTATAGTATTACTAATAATGGATGTCCAAAAACAACACCTGTAATACCTCCAACAAACGGTACAACAACAATGCCAGAATGTGAGGTAGGTGGACAAACATACAATGATATCGAGATATGTGCTACCGCATCAACGGCAAGTGCCGGATTATTGGAATTCCTCACTCAACCAGAAATTTTGGGAAATCCTGAGATCTTTGGCGGATCCATTATCACATTGCATAAAAACATTCTAGACCCTAGTTATGGCACAGTAGGCTTGGTCATGACTGATTCCCAAGGAAATAATAATCTATTAACCAATGAACACAACATTGATGCTGCAGATAATATGGATGAAAATATCAAAATTCATACATGGCTTTATCCATTTGGTATTGAAGTAGGAACCATTGGAAATGTTGTCGGTTTGACTGATTCAGCAATAACTACGGGTACAGCTGACGCTGAATTAATTACCATCACTGCTGAAAATATTGATGTGTTTCCAAATCAAATAAGGTATAACGATGAAGTTTTAACTGTTACTTCATTTGGTGGCGTAGATAATATCGGTGATTCAAAAATATACTATGCTGGAGCAAATGGCGATGGATCTGGAGAATTACTGTATACTGGTATATCATCTAAGATTGGATACACTTTTGGTCTTGTTACACTAACAGATCATGCAGTTGGAACTTATCCTGCAATTAGTGGAGATAGTGGCGCTCCAATATTTATCAAAAATGGCACTAATGCAACATTGTTAGGCATAAATACAGGTGGAGGATGTAATTATACTCTTGCAAATGGAACTATGGTGTCTGAGACATCTCCAAATGGTCAACCATGTCATCCACATACAAATCCAGCATTTCGCATATTCAGCACTTGGGAAAACATTGCAACGGAATTAAATATTCCATAACCACCGTATCTTTTTAATATGAAAAAAATAACAAAAATTCTCATACTTTTAACCATACCAATTCAATTATGCATCATATATGGCATGATTCATGGAGCGCCTTTTTGTTATTTTGGTATTCGAATGAATCCAGAGTTCATTTATGATAACACGGTCATGGTTCCTCATGTGGGAAGCTTTGCTGCATGTTATTGGGGGATTGATGCTTTTTTTAAATCATATTTAGCTCATTCTTTAGCCATAACATCGCCTGTAATGTTGGTGGCTTTCTTAATATATTATGTAAAAAATAGTAGGAAAAAAATAAATGAATAAAATTCCCTTTCTTTTTTTATTTTTAATTCCAATAGTATTGGAATATACTATTAGCGTAGATTATGAGAATACCCACGCTTACTGATCGATAGATGCATACGGCGATGTTTGATTTTGTGGGGATTATGATGCAGTAGTACAATATGCTAAAGAGAATACCACATGTTACATGACAGAGATTTCTAGAGGACAGGGTTGTACAATCTTCCATCCAAATGGATATGTTGAATTTACACCATCATACGACACCCTCAAGATATGTGTTGATGGTTATTGTTCCAAGATCTTTATTGATAAGAATTTTGTCAAGAGTCACTTTCTCGACGGAAATCTTACTAAAAGTCAAAAGATGTCCAGGTCAAGATCTCCAGCGTATAATGACCATCTGGAATCAATTAATCTCGCCAACCTTGCCTGCTCTGTTGTGCAAAAAGTAGTATACCCCCTCCCTCCTCCACAGGACGGAATTGGAGGCATACCCTATTGATGCCTAAAATCCATAGAGTGGAGTACTGGTGTGTGGGTTCTACAAGCACATAAAACAATGGAGGCATATTGGGACTCGTCGCATACAAGTCATGAGAAAGCT
>JARPSM010000053.1 GCA_029782475.1 Nitrososphaerota archaeon | reverse complement strand
AACACAAGGCATGCATTCTCCAAGAATTTCTGGATGGAAATTCAAATGTAAAGGTCATATGGATGCCCACTGCAACACCTGAGGTCAGTGTGACAGAGGAGGAGTATTGGCACCAGGCAAAGCGCGATGTCCTAGTGTCTGAATACATGCCACAGTTGGGGAGATGCGCCATATACCATCAGAATATTTCAGGACGGCGCGTCTGGAACTTGATGCAATGAAGTTTATCAGTAGAAGCCCGCTTACACTCAAGAATTTTTGATCGGCAGTATACCAGCTTACATGAAATCATCCAAGAAAGTATTTGGCAAGGACACAAACCATGTTAGACATATCCATTTGAAAGGTGATAAGAATAACAATAAGATGGAAAGATTGAATGGAGAAATTAGAGATAGGGAGAAAGTATTCAGAGATCTTAAGAAAATGGACACTCCAATTATTGAGGGCATGAAAGTGTATTATAACTTCACAAAAAAGCACGGTGCCTTGAATGGTCAGACTCCAGCTCAAGCCTCAATGATAGAAGTTGATGGTGTCAACAAGTGGAAAACTATAATTCAAAATGCATCACTAAACAAGGCTACAGAATAAAGATTATTCAATTCAGAGAATTCATGATTTTTATAACACAAAACTAACATCATTTTGATAACCAATGAGTCATAGAGATGGCGATCCAGATAAGACACAAGAGGAATATGATCAAGACAATCATTCTGATCAAGAGAATTCTAACAATGATGAATATGACAAATAATTGATATTCACATTATCTTTCCTTTTTAACAATATGCTTACTTTCTCTCATTTTGGAGAAAATTTACATTTCATGTTTGATCACCCGATAAGTTAGCAGAACCCTTAGTATCTAACTTGCAAGATCTATCTGATACCTAAAAATCTCAATTAAATTATCAAACCATTCATAATTTAGCAATTTTTTATTCTAAAAATTCAATTATTGATTTGTGACATTATTTCATCAAGGATTTCCTGATTTGCAGCTGCAATGAACGAAACTCTTGTCTCGTAACTTAGATCTGCATCAAGCGGATTCAAATCAGCATCTAATAGCAATCCTCCAGCTTCTTTAACAATTAGGTACCCTGCTGCAATGTCTTGAATTCTGATTTTGTCTCTTAAATCAATAAAAATATCCATCAATCCTCTTGCAAACATTGCCATTTCAAGTGCATTTGCACCAAAATGTCTAGTATGATTGTGATTTTCAAAGATTGGATGTAATTTATTCATCAATTCAATGGATGAACCTGATGTGTTAATTCCAACTATTTTGTATACTGGATCTTTTTTGTGAACTTTGATTTGTTTATTGTCAAAAAATGCACCTTTGTTTTCTGATGCCCAATACATTTCACCATTTGCAAGATTTGTAATAACCCCATCTGTAATTGAACTAAGCTTATTTTCTGTTGCAAATGCTAGTGAACTACAGAAAAAAGGAACACCTCGTACTGCATTTGCAGAACCATCTATTGCATCCATAATTACAAATCCTTTTGGTTTATCTGATAATTCAACTCGTCCACACTCTTCGCCTAATACTATGCACTCAAAATTAATTTCTTTTAGATAATCTAAAACTGTTTTTTCAGCAATAATGTCTATGTTTCTTGAAATATCACCGCCTGCTCCGATGCCAAAATCCCCTGCAGCATCATCTGTTCCAGCGAGATCTTTTACATTTTCATAAATTCTGTTTGAAGCTTCACGGAGAATTTCTAGTACTTCCATGTTGACAATCTAGTCGCTCGTAATTTAAGTGAAGAAAATATTTAGTTTGAAAGCATAAATAACAATAAAAAAGCTTAACGTTTGTGAGCAGTAAAGATCAATCTGTAATTAGCAAAGAATCTCTAATGAGTACAAAACCTGGAAAACAGATTATCAAACAAGCTTTGTTCAAATCTAAAGGCTACAAATTATTTAACAAATACAAAGAAGAAACTGAAAACCAATTTCCAAACTTTGCAGAAAGATTTGCTAAAGGATTATTGCATGAAATACAATCTGATACTAATCCGAATGCTACTCAACAAGCATTTGGTAATGAAGTAGGTTCTACTGAAATTATCCTAAATGCATCTGAAATTGAGCCTATAAAATCAAAATTAGATAGTATTGAAGTAATGCAAGACCGAGTAAATCGAATTTTAAATTCAAATTTTGTAAAAATGACTTTTCCTGTTTTTAATGGATTATTTGATGCGGCAGCAGAATATTCTGGAAGAAATGATCCTCAATTAAAACAGGATATGGTTGAAGGACATATTCTTGCAATTGATCTAAGTGAACCTATGGATAGAATTGTAGATAAAGATGAAGATTTAGAATTTCTTGATGATTACAAGTTGATGAATCCATATATTTTGAAATTGGCCAGAGATAAAATTTCAAAAGGTGGTGAACAAGTTTTAAAAGAATTTGAAGCTGGATTTGAAGATGCAAGAATTGGGCAATATCTGGATGAGAAACTAAAATCAAAACCAACTGAAATTACGGAAGAAGAGATGACTTTGTCTTACAAAAAATATCGTGCAGTTATGGGAACTGCTGGAAGAAACATGGCTTTAGCAGAAAGACCTTTGAGTGAAATTTTCTATTTAGGTATGGCAAGAGCTGCTGAAGGTGTTGGATGTGGAAATGAAATTGAAGATTCAATTAAGAACGGATTTGTAAAAATACCTTCTTGGCCACTTTACTATTCATTATTGGCAAATGATGTGAAAAAAGGATTTAAAGTTACTTTAGAAAAAAGTAATTTGTATTTACAAGATGCAAGACTTGCACTTGAATTACTACCTGATGATTTTTCTCATAAAGAATTTTTAGAATTCTTATTTTTGACTGTTGAGCATTACAATCAATATTGGTACAATAAATTACAAAAAGCCAGTAAATGGTCAGAATATCAATCTAAACTCCCCAAGTGATTATATTGATGTGGTCTGAAAAATACCGACCTCAGATAATTTCTGACATGGTGGGAAATGAAGAATCTAGAGCGGCAATAATTGAATGGTTTGTAAAATGGAAAAAAGGTACAAAGCCATTACTTTTAGTGGGCCCTCCTGGAATAGGAAAAACTACCATAGCGTATCTTGTTGCTAAACAGTTTGGTTATGATATGATTGGACTTGATGCCAGTGATGTTCGAAGTAAATCTAGAATAAATGAAATTCTCATGCCTGTTTTAGGAAATGTAAGTGTTTTAGGAACTCCGATGATTTTTGTGGATGAAGTAGATGGCATTCATGGTAGAGGTGATTATGGTGGAGCCTCTGCATTAGTTGATATTCTAAAAGAACCTACAGTTCCAATTGTTCTTGCAGCAAACAGTGACGATTCTGATAAAATGAAAAGTGTTAAAAAAGTTGTAAAAACAATTCAATTTAAAAAAATTCCTCCTAGATTATTGAGAGTGTATCTTGAAAATATTTTGAAAAAACAAAGTGTAAAACTTAGTCCTGGGTCTTTAATCAAAGTTATTGACAAATCCAAAGGTGACATTCGCTCAATGATTAATCTTACCCAATCTTTAGTAACTGGATTTAATCCTCAAATAGAACAATCTTTTGAAAGTGTTAATGTTGAAGATGGAATAAATGCTTTCTTTAAAGCAAATTCAGTTGAAGAAGCTCGTAGCGTTCTTTATTCTATGCAAATTGATCCGAGAGAAAAAATTAATGCGTTTTATTCTAGTATTATTACTAGTGAATTAGATGCTTCAACACTTGCAAAATATTTAGAAATAATGTCTAGGGCAGATATGCTTTTTGGAAGAATAATGAAAACACAAAATTGGAGATTGCTTAGATATCTAAATGATACTTTAATTAAATTATATCAAAATGATGAAAGAATAAGATATGCAAAATATAATTTATCATGGCCTTTACTAAATAGAATTCGTTGGGATGGTGCAAAAATAAAATCACTATCTAATGTTATGGCAAGAAACTTGCATTTGTCTTCTAGTTCTTTTGTAACTTTGTGTTTACCATATGTTTTATTTTGTATTAAAAATAAAACTCTTGAATTAGAATTGGAAGAAACATTTGGAGATATTATTGAAAAGGAGATTGAACTGATAAAATGAGTTGGAGAAAAATCCCTATGAAATTCCCTGGAACTTGTATTGTTTGTAATGAAAAAATACCTGTTAATGAAATTGGTCTATGGGCAAAAGGTTTGGGTGTTAAACATGAAAAATGTGCCCAAACTAATGAATTGCAATGTATAGTATGCGGGGCTCCTGCTGGTTGCTCTCAGTGTGAATTCCAAGAAATTTGTGATATTCCCAATGTTTCTCAATTATGCATTTGTAAGAAATGTAGTGAGGAAAAAGACGCATTTAGCTCTTATCAAAAATCTGTAAATAAGAAATTTCCACTTCTAAACTCCTGAAACTCTAAAAAAACAATGATCTTTGAATTTTTGTAAAAATCTCACATCTTGATTATCTCAAATTAAATTAATATAGGAAACCTTCATGCTTTAGGATACTGTGCATTCTGAAAAGATTGAAGAGTATACTAAAAAAAATAATACAGCATTACAAGGTGGGGGCCAAGATCGAATCAAGGCTCAACATGATAAGGGAAAATTAACTGCTCGTGAAAGAATCGATCTTTTACTTGATGAGGGAACTTTTACTGAAATTGATCCATTGACTACTCACCATTATCATGAATATGATATGCAGAAAAAGAAATTCTTTACAGATGGTGTAATTGGTGGTTATGGAAATGTGAATGGTAGACAAATTTTTGTCTTTGCTTATGATTTCACTGTACTTGGTGGAACATTAAGTCAGATGGGAGCTAAAAAAATATGTAAATTAATGGATCATGCAGTTCAGACTGGATGTCCAATTATTGGCATAATGGATTCTGGTGGAGCCCGAATTCAAGAAGGAATTATGAGTCTTGATGGATTTGCAGATATCTTTTATCATAATCAATTAGCTTCTGGTGTAATTCCGCAAATTACTGCAAGTATTGGTCCATCAGCAGGTGGGTCTGTTTACTCTCCTGCAATGACTGACTTTGTAATTATGGTTGAAAAAGTGGGAACCATGTTTGTTACCGGTCCTGATGTTGTAAAGACTGTCTTAGGTGAGGAAATTTCATTTGATGATCTTGGTGGTGCAATGACTCATGGGTCAAAAAGTGGCGTTGCACATTTTGTTGCACAAAATGAATACGAATGTATGGATTACATTAAAAAACTAATTTCTTATTTACCTCAAAATAATACTGAAGCCCCACCAAAAATTGAAACTGATGATGATCCAAATAGAATGGATCACAATTTAATCAACATTATTCCAGAAAATCCTTTGCAACCTTATGATATGAAAGAAATCATAAACTCAATTGTTGATAACCATAAATTTTTTGAAGTCCATGAATTATTTGCTGCAAATATTGTTGTTGGTTTTGGAAGACTAGATGGTAAGGTAGTTGGTATTGTTGCAAATCAACCTATTGTTCTTGCAGGTGCACTTGATATTGATTCATCAAACAAAGCAGCACGTTTCATTAGATTCTGTGATTCATTTAATGTCCCAATCATTACTTTGGTAGATACCCCAGGATACATGCCAGGTTCAAACCAAGAACATAATGGTATCATTAGACATGGAAGTAAGTTACTTTATGCATACTGTGAAGCAACTGTTCCAAGAATTACTTTAGTTATTGGTAAAGCATATGGTGGCGCATACATTGCAATGGGAAGCAAAAATCTCAGAACTGACATTAATTATGCATGGCCTACTGCACGATGTGCTGTATTGGGTGGAGAGGCTGCTGTAAAAATCATGTATAGAAAAGATCTTAGTGAATCTGAAAATGCTGAAGCACTAAAAAAACAACTAATAGATGAATTTGCAGATAAATTTGAAAATCCTTATGTTGCAGCATCTCACGGAACTGTGGATAACGTAATTGATCCTGCTGAAACAAGACCTATGTTGATTAAAGCACTTGAAATGTTAGAAAATAAACGAGTAAAACAATTACCAAGAAAGCATGGGAATATCAATTTGTGATTAGATATGATTGAAAAAGTACTTATCGCAAACAGAGGAGAAATCGCTTTACGTGTAATTAGAACATGCAAAGCACTCGGAATTAAGACAGTTGCTGTTTACTCTGATGAAGATCGTAACTCAATGCATGTAAAGCAAGCTACTGAAGCATATCATATTGGTGAAGCTGCACCTGCAAAATCATATCTTAATCAAGATAAAATTCTTGAAGTGATGCTCAAATCAGGAACTGATGCTGTACATCCAGGCTATGGATTCCTTTCAGAAAATGATGACTTTGCAAATCTATGTGAGAAAAATAAAATTACCTTTATTGGTCCTACCGCAGAATCTATGAATCTCTGTGGGGATAAAATGAAATGTAAAGATGCAATGCTTAAAGCAAAAGTTCCAACAGTACCTGGAAGTCCTGGTTTAGTAAAAGATGCAGATGAAGCAGAAAAAATTGCAAATGAAATTGGATATCCTGTAATGTTAAAATCCGTATATGGTGGTGGAGGTCGTGGAATTCGAATTGTAACTAATGATAAAGAATTACGAGATGGCTTTGAATCAGTTACTGGTGAGTCAATTGCCGCCGTTGGTAAATCTGCAATTCTTGTAGAAAAATATTTAGAAAAAACACGACACATTGAATATCAATTTGCTAGAGATACTCGTGGTAATACTGTACATATCTTTGAAAGAGAATGCTCCATTCAACGACGTAATCAAAAATTAATCGAGCAAACCCCTTCACCTATTGTTGATGAAGAAACACGAGCACGTGTAGGCGAATCTGTCTGTAGAGCTGCTGATGCAGTAGGTTATACTAATTTGGGTACTGCTGAATTTCTAAGAGCCGATAACGGAGATTTTTACTTTATTGAAATTAATGCTAGATTACAAGTAGAACACCCAATTACAGAATTTGTTTCTGGATTAGACTTGGTTAAATTACAAATAGATATTGCAAATGGCGAGGCAATCCCATTCAAACAAAGTGATCTTAAAATGAATGGCTATGCTATTGAATGCAGAATTAATGCAGAAGATACTTTTCTAGACTTTGCTCCATCAACAGGACCTGTACCTGATGTTACAATTCCCGCAGGACCAAGTGTTAGATGTGATACTTATCTATACCCTGGATGCACTGTTTCTCCATTCTATGATTCTCTTATGGCAAAACTCGTTACTTGGGGTCAAACATTTGAAGAATCAAGAACTAGAATGCTTGCAGCATTAAATGACTTTTACATTCAAGGCGTTGAAACTTCTATTCCATTATACAAAACAATTTTGAATTCTGATGAATACAAAAATGGTGATCTTTCTACAGACTTTCTAAAACGTTATGGGATGATTGATAGATTAACTGAAGATCTTAAAAAAGAAAAAGAAGAAAAAAGTAAAGCCGCATTAGCTGCAGCAATTATCCATTCTGAATATTTTAAGAGTAGAGCACAAAACAGCACTACCAATAACTCTAATTGGAAATACAAACTGGATTGATGATATATGAATTATAAAATACAAGATGTCGAAAAATCATTTGATGGAAGGATTATAGAAAATCTTGGAAACAATGATTATGTTATTAAAATTAATGATGATGAACATGAATTAAAAATTATTACTATGAATTCTAAAGGAATAGAATTTATTTTAGATCAAAAATATCACAAAGCAAAATATCTAGAACAATCTACCAATGAAATGAATATTGTAATTGACAATGTTCCAATCACATTAAACTTGAACACACACTTTGATGAGGTTGTTTACAAAAATTCGGGTGGAAGTGGAACTGGTAATGCACAACTAGGTTTGAAAAGTCAAATTCCTGGTAAAGTTGTATCAATATCTGTTGCAGAAGGAGATTCTATAAAGAAAGGTGATGTTGTTTGCACTTTGGAATCTATGAAAATGCAAGTTGCTATAAAATCTCACAAGGATGGAGTTGTAAAGACACTTAAAGTTAAAGAAACTGGAACAGTTGCTAAAGGCGATATTGTTGCAGAAATAGAATAATTTTTTATTTTAAGAAATTTTTAATTTCTTCATAGTTTGGTTCTTTTAATGGATCTTCTGAAACCCATTTGTAACCAATTTTCCCATCTTCGTTAATAATGAAAATTGAACGCTTTGCAGCATTGTAATCTTTAATGTGAAGTAAATGTGGCATCAAAACATCATAATCTCTAATTGTTTTACTGGTATAGTCAGCTAATAATGGAAAGTTAAAGTTGTGTTTTTCAGCAAATGCCTTGTTTGCAAATGGACCATCGTTACTAATTGCTATGACTTTTGCACCTAAATCTGAAATTTCTTTCCAAGAATCTCTAAATGTACAAAGTTCTACTTTACAAACTGGAGAACTTGCTGCTACGATGAATGATATGACTATTTTTCCGCCTTTAAATTCATCCAAAGTCCGCATCTTTAATTCAGTATCTGCGAGTTCAAAATTTGGAGCAATATCTCCTACATTTAATGACATGATCGCAATTTGGTGTTGTCCTATTAAGTCCTTTACAAAAATATTTTTTTC
>JARPSM010000051.1 GCA_029782475.1 Nitrososphaerota archaeon | reverse complement strand
ACGCTAGTGATACATCCCGTCAATTTTGTTTTCTCAGAGACTATGCTGTCATATTATAGCTGATAACCCGCAGGATCAACTGCAGCTGTCGCTGCAAGGCAGTCTTTGCACTCACCGATCCTCCAAACTGTGCCTTTATGGAACTAAATGTGGACTCGACATTGCTGCGCTGGTGGTATGTTTTTTTAAAACGTTTCCGGTGTTTCTCATACTCTCGCAACATCGCAGCCCTGCTGTTGAATCCCTTTATTGTGTAGTTCTTTTTTGGTTTGATTCTTGGCAGTCATCTGTATCTATCTCCATCCATTTTGGATCCTCTCCTCTGATCACATTTCTTGCCTTTTTATTTCTAAAGGATCTTGGTCTCCCAATTCCAAATCCTAGGCACAAATTGTCCCTGTTTTGAATGATTTTTGATATATCCAGTCACGTTCAAGTGAATTAGGAAACAAAATTTTGAAAACACGTAATTAAATGGTTTTTTGGTTTAAAATTAAATATTGATAAAACTATACCAAATCATGCAAGTAATCCTAAGACAATTGGGGGATTGTAATATTCGAAGAGCTGGACCAAGCGATCTAATCTCTGTAATGGAAATTAATCTAAAAACTCTACCTGAACACTATTCTGATTATTTTTATGAAAGCTTACTTGCTGAGTTACCTGAAGCGTTCATTGTTGCTGAAATTGGAGGAAAACATGTTGGATACATTATGTGTAAAACTGAATTTGGGTTTTCAAATTTTAAGAAGCTAGGTTTTGTTAAAAAAGGTCATGTTGTATCAATTGCAGTAGTTGAAGAACATCGAAGAAAAGGAATAGGAAATGCACTGGTAGAAGAATCTGTTAACGGTATAAAGTTAAGAAAATGTGATGAATTCTATTTAGAAGTAAGATGCAGTAATACTGATGCTGTCCGATTATATGAAAAAATGGGGTTTGTAATTAGACAACAATTAAACTCCTATTATCGAGATGGCGAGGATGCATATCTTATGGCAATTGAATTAGTTCAAACCAATAAATAACTCACAAAAAATTCTTCGCCATGGATAAACGAAAAGGAATGGGTATTACCATTTTTGTTTTATGTATTGGCGGTTTTTTCCTTTATGCATATTTGTTAATGCTTTCTGAATGGAGTCCTATTGTACTACAACTATCTGTTCTTATGATTGCAGGAGGGATTTTGGGAGTTATTGCTTGGATTGGATATGTAATGGCCACAACAAAACCTTCACCTGCTTCTATTACTTCTGAAGATTAGATCATTTAGAAATTTTAACATCTACGACTGTCTGATAATATCTTGGACCTACAGGTCTGACAATTTTTGAATGCAATATTTCTGATTTTACTGGAGTGACTTTAAGATAGTGCTCTTCTGAAAATTTCACTGCTTCTGTTTTTTTATCCGCATGGATGTGTGAATAGTAATGAATGATACCTCCATCTCTGGTTGTATCTATTGCTGATTCTAGAAATTCATCTGATCTTTCAGGCAGTAACATCAATGTTCTATCTGACTTGTTTGTTAATTGCTCTTTGATGATTTCTGACGCATCACCGTTTATTGAAATTACATTTCCAGCAAGTTTGTTTAATCCGATATTTGTTTCACATAATTTTGAAGCGACAGGATTGATATCCAGACTATATGCCGTACATTTCTTTTTTTTTGCAGCCATTATCGAAAACATTCCAATCCCTGCAAACATGTTAGTCATTATCTCGCCATTTTGAATCAAATCGGCAATTCTTCCTCTCTCAGTAGAGAGTCTAGGGGAAAAAAATGCATTTTTAACATCTACTGTAAATCTACATCCAAATTCCTTGTATTCTGTTTCGGTATTGTCTTCTCCGGCAAGAATTTCTAAATCTCTTGTTCGAAAATCCCCACTTACTGCAGAGGCCTGGTAGAATACACTTCTTACAATTTTTACGTCATCTAATAATGCATTTCCAATAACTTTCTTTTTTGAGAGAAGCGAATCTGGGATTCTCACAATGATTATTTCACCTATTTGATCAAAAGCAGAAATTAATTCATTACTTTCTTTCTCTGAAAGCACATTTTCCAGTGCTTTCTTTAACATCCGAGTCAATGTTTGTAATAGAAATTCCCACTTGTTTTTTGATCTTTATCTAGTCTGCTTTCTAGTTTATTTACGCGCGGTCTTAGACTTTTCTCATCTCTTCTAAATGACATGTCTAATGATTTAAGAAATCTATTCATTGCATCTGCTTTTGGCATTGGCGGTGTAGCAACCCCTGCTGAACCCGATTCACCTTCAAATATTACCATTGAATCTGAAACTAAATCCATTAGTTGTAAATCGTGATCAATAATAATTGCAGATTTTCCAAATGAGCGTACAAATTTTTGTAAGAATTTTGCTACTGCAATTCTATCTTCTACATCTAAAAATGCTGAAGGTTCATCTAATGCATACAAATCAACTTTTTGTAATAGACATGATGCAACAGCCACTTTTTGTAATTCTCCACCAGAAAGTTTTTTGATAGATTTGTTGTATAACTTTTTAATTTTTAATGGGTCAAGAATTTGTTCTTCTTCTATACTTTTTTCAACTTGACCTCCATTTGCTTTCTCTAATAAGGAAATAACTTCTACATCAAGATCATTTTGGAGGTATTGTGGCTTGTATGCTATTTTGATTTTTTTACTAATACTGCCGGAATCTGGTTTTTCAACTCCTGCAATCATTTTCATTAGAGTTGTTTTACCTAATGCATTAGCCCCCATTATTCCTAAAACCTCCCCTTTTCTTACTCTTCCAGGCTCAATTGATACTGAAAATGATGGATATTTTTTCTCTAGTTTTGGATATGTGAGAATATCACTTCCTTCTTGAAAAATATCAGTCGATGAAGACGATACGTCAAAAGAAAATTTCTTATCTCTGAATCTCACATTTTCATTTGGCAAATATCCGTCAAGAAAAACATTGATTCCAACCTTGGTAGATAAAATACCTGAAACGATTCCATATGCTGTAGGTTCTCCATATAATACTTCGATGTAATCACTCAGAAAATCTAACAATGTTAAATCATGTTCTACTACCATTACGCTTTTTCCAATTTTAGCCAAGTTTTGAATTACCCTTGCTACTCCATTTCTTTGAAAAACATCGTTGTATGAAGATGGTTCATCAAAAAAGTAAAATTCTGTATCTTTTGATGCTGATGCTGCAACTGCAATTCTTTGCAATTCCCCGCCACTTAGTTCTTTCAAACTTTGTTCCATTGAGTTTTCTAGCCCCAATGTTTTGATTAATTCTCTTGATACTCCTCGTTCATCATATTTGTCAAGTAATTCTTTTCCTGTTCCATCAAATGCTTGAGCAAGATGATGTACTTGTTGTGGTTTTATTGAAGCTCGAATTTCTTTTTGTTTAATCTTTTCAAAATGTTGTTTAAGCTCTGTCCCACTGTAATGTTTTAAAATCTCATCCCATTCGGGTGGATTTTCATATCTACCTAAATTTGGTTTAAGATTTCCTGATAGGATGTTGACTACGGTACTTTTTCCCATTCCATTTCTTCCTAAAAGTCCTACAACTTCACCTTTCTTTGGGGTAGGTAATTTGTATAGTCTAAATGAATTCATTCCATATTGATGAATTTTATCTGTAGCCAACTCACTTGCTAAATTAACAATAGTTATTGCATCAAAAGGACATACTTTGACGCAGATTCCACATCCGTTGCAAATATCCTCATCAATCTGAGCTTTTTTTGATTCTTCGTTTATAGTAACACATTCTGCGCCTGATTTGTTGACTGGGCAATATTTTATGCATTCTAAACCACATTTTTGCGGTTGACAAAGATCCTGATCTAAAACCGCTACTCTATGAGTCATGTTGTAATCCGGTATTTTCTTTGCTTTATACCTATTTTGAGCATTTTTCAAAACTAGCGTTACGTTAATAGATGAGAATTTGACATCGAATTTCGAGCCGGCCATAGCGTTAGGGTGCGACCCAATCCCGTTCCGAACTTGGAAGTCAAACCTGATGTCGCTGTTGTGCTACTAAGATGCGAGAGCTCTTGGGAAGCAACAGTGCTGGCATTTTCTACTTTTCAATCAATCTTTTAATATTGAATTAATTGGATTGATGTGAATTCGATATGCCAAATTGTAGTGTTTGTGGAGAAATATGTGACAATGATATTAGATTACTAAACCACATGATGGAAAAACATGGTTGGAGAAATCCAAATGTCAGTGCACCTGATAGAAATAGTAGAGGATACTGATTCTACAAATTTTGTAAATAATCTAAAATCAATCTCACTCCAAAACCTGTAGCGCCTTTTGGATTGTATGATTTTTCTTTTGTTGCTGTTTGTGTCCATGCGACTCCTGCAATATCAATATGGGTCCATGGCGTTTTTTCAATTGCATTTTTCAAAAATGCAGCTGCAGTTATAGTTCCGGCCGCTTTTCCAATACCTACGTTTTTCATATCTGCCACATCTGATTTTATCATGTCCATATAATCTTGATTTAATGGAAGTTCCCATACTTCTTCTGTAGTTCTTTTAGATGAATCGATTATTTTCTTTGATAGTTTTTCATCATTTGATACAATTGCTGCTACATTGGTTCCTAATGCAACAATACATGCTCCTGTAAGAGTTGCAAAATCAATAATCACCTTTGGCGAATAATATTTTTCTCCATAT
Organism: Nitrososphaerota archaeon; assembly: GCA_029782475.1. Classification (GTDB taxonomy): domain Archaea; phylum Thermoproteota; class Nitrososphaeria; order Nitrososphaerales; family Nitrosopumilaceae; genus Nitrosopumilus. The sequence goes on along the minus strand of JARPSM010000051.1, from coordinate 8,713 downwards.
GATATGGCATCAGCTAAAATCAATCTTCCTTCTGCATCTGTATTTAGAATTTCAGCTGTTTTTCCACTGTATAATTTTATAATATCGCCTGGTCTGTATGCTTCCCCTCCCGGCATATTTTCAACTGAAGGAACAATCCCTATGACGTTAATTGGTAGTTTTAATTCTGAAACTGCTTTCATAATACCTAATACTGTACATCCACCACATTTGTCAAATTTCATTTCATCCATTGCAGCTCCTGGTTTTAATGATATGCCACCAGTATCAAATGTTACAGCTTTCCCTACTAACACAATGGGTTTTACATTTCGTGGGCCTTTACTATGTTCTAAAATAATTAATTTTGGCTTATTTTTACTTCCTTGTCCAACTGCAGAAATCCCTCCAAAACCTTTCTTTTGTAATTCTGGTTCTGAAATAATTTTACAATTCATTTTATTTTTTTTAGCCATATTTTTTGCAAAGTTTGCTAATGTTGTGGGGTTGCATTCGTTTGGAGGCAGATTGGCTATACTTTTAGTAAATATTGCTCCGTCTGCAACAACTTTAGCTGTTTTGATGGCATTTGAAATTTTATTTGATTTTGATGTGATGATTGTCAAGTCTGGAGATGTTTCAATTTTTTCTGACTTGAATTTGTCAAATTTGTAAAGGGACATTTTAGAACCTTCAATTATTTGAGAAACTGCAGAAATTGGTTCTGATACAAAACTTGGCGGTGAAATTATTGAAAATTCTTTCAACTTTAATTCTCTTGCTTTTTGGGCAATTTTCCCTGAAACAAATCTGATTGTATCCTTTGTCAAATTTTCTTTTTTTCCTATACCTGCAAGTAATATTCTCTGTACGGGTTTTTTTCCCGGAATTGGAATTATGGCTATTCTTCCCAGTTTACCTTCCATGTCTTTTAGAGACATATCTATTGTAGATTGAGTTTTAGTGTCAAATTTTGGTAAACCTAGAACTTTGTTCGAGTTTTCTACTACAAATCCGCAAAGAAGGCTTGTTTTCTTTTTTGTAGAATTCTCAGTTTTAATTTTCACTATGAGGATCTATTTTTCAAGTATTATTTAGATTTACTACAGATCTATTATCTTGCTATTGGTAATCAAACTTGTTGATCTTACAAATACTGCTTTAACGGTTTTACAATCTTGCTGACATTCTTTATCAATTTTAACTACTGATGATTTTTTTGATTTTTCACTGAAAATTGATTTCACTAATGGGAGTAAAGCTGCCCTTCCACCATATGCTCTTTTTTTAGTAACAAGCCAAAACATGTCTAAAGCAGTTTCATCCAAGATTTCTTTTCTTATTTTCTCTCCAAATTCTGAATAATGACCAACCATTGAAATTCTACCTCCTGCAAAATAATTGATAATTTTTGCAAATTTCATACACAAATAACACTGATTATCAAATAATACAATTGGAATATTCTCTTTAATTTCCATAATAATTTAACACAAGGATCAAATTAAAATTTTACAGATTTAATACCTGAAATTCTCTATGATGACTTTTGACGCTGACTGCTGATAATCCTGATTCCAGTCGTACAAAGACTGGGGAACGAACCCCTTGTGTTTCATGCCATACAGACTGTTGCAAAGAATATGCGATATTTGTTTATGCTCATGATGTTTACCGACTTTCATAGTTGGGGTGTGTGTATCTCCTGAGAGTTTTCTGGAGATTTATGGGGCAAAGGACTATTCTCTAGGCATTGAGGCAAAAGAAGAAGGTCTGATAGATCTTGCCTTGAAACAAAAAAAAATGGTGCATGTGAATTTTTTGAAGAAACTGGAGATGTTTTTAGATGTACAGTTAATGAATTCAAGCCCAGATGTATGCAAATCACATCCATTTCAAATGAAAGATGGAAAATTAATTCAGATGAGTGATATCATGTGTCCCGTGGATTGGAATATTTCAGAATTTGAGAAAATGATGGTAACCAATCTAAAAAAAGATGAAACTGAATAAAAGTTCTATGATGAACTTGTAAAAGAATGGAATGCAAAGTATTGGAGAAAAAAACCCTTGTCTGCATTTTTGAAATTTATGTTAGATAAAGCTGAATTGTCTTTAAAATCATGATAGTTTGATTTGTATTTTCAAGATCTTTTCCTTTATGTTTTACAATTAGTTGTTATTTTTTAGAAGTAGATTTTTATTCAATTTGCAAGAATACTGTTGCAGATGGGTCTTAATTATTATCAAATAAAGAAAAATATTCTCAGAGCTCGTAAATTGGTGATTAAGGGAACTAACATTGCAGGATCTGGCCATCCTGGTGGTTCATTTTCTATGGCTGAAATTTTAGGATGCTTATTTAACAAACATTTGAAATTTGATCCTAATAATCCTCAATGGGAAGATCGAGATCGATTAGTTTTATCAAAAGGACATGCTGCTCCTGGATTATTTTCTAATATGGCAGTTGCAGGATATTTCCCAGAATCTGAAATTGATACACTTCGAAAATTTGGTAGCAAATTACAAGGACATCCAGATCTAAAATGTCCTGGAGTGGAATTTTGTGGAGGCTCTTTAGGTACGGGGTTATCATATTCTATTGGAATAGCACTTGCAGCAAAAATTGATTCTAAAAATCATCATGTCTATACTATCATTGGAGATGGTGAGTCTGATGAGGGACAAGTGTGGGAGGCTGCAATGACGGCTTCAAAATACAAAGTTGATAACCTTACAGCGTTTCTTGATAGAAATTTTATTCAACAAGATTCATACACTGAAAAAATTATGCCACTCGATGAAAATTTGGAGAGTTTAGAAATTTCTGAAATGTGGAAAGATGCATCACGTTGGAAAACTGGTGATAAATGGAGATCATTTGGTTGGAATGTGATTGAAATTGATGGACATCGTGTTGAACAAATTGATGCTGCAATTACAAAAGCTAATGCTACAAAAGGCGTCCCAACCATAATCATTTCAAGAACAATTAAAGGAAAATCTGTTGAACACATGGAAGATAATCCACAATGGCACGGTAAGGCCCCTGATTCTGATATTGTTCCAATAATTAATCTTGAACTGGATTCACAGTTTATGATTGCACCTTCTATTATTGCTGGAGATATGACAAATTTAGAAAATGAAATTAAGCGATGTGTAACTGGTAGAGCAGATTACATTCATCTTGATGTAATGGATGGCCAATTTGTTCCAACAAAAACATTTGATCACAATAAAATCAAAGAATTAAGACCTCTTACGGCAATTCCATTTGATACTCATTTGATGATTACTGAACCTGTAAAACATGTGAAAGACTATGTTGATGCTGGCAGTGATATTGTTACTGTTCATGCTGAAGTGACTGATGAATCTAGTTTTGGAGAAATTCATGATATTCTAAAACAAAACCAGGTGGGTGTAGGATTTTCAATAAATCCTGATACTGAATTACCTGAATGGTCTTACAAATTCTTAAAATCACTTGATCAACTTATTGTAATGTCTGTAGTGCCTGGAAAATCTGGTCAAAAATACATTGAAGAAACACATGAAAAAATGACAAGACTGAATTCTATTTTGAAACAGCATAATTTTTCAGGCTATGTTGAGGCTGATGGCGGAGTGAATCTTGAAAATATAGGATCGGTATTTGCTGATGGTGCACGTGCTTTTGTTGGAGGTGGTGCAATAATTGGTCAACAAGATGTTCGAGCTGCAATTAGAGATTTTAGAAATGAGGTTTTAAAATCAAGAAGATATGGGTTACTTGCAAAGGCAAATGAACTTGGTGGAAGTGACTTGGTGAATAAATGGATTGGATTACATGTAATTGGTGAAAAACAAGAACAAATTAAAAAAATTGCACAGGAGGCTGGATACATTTGAATGAACCAATTATGACTGATATGCGTTCAGAATATTCTAAATCTTTAATTCAATTAGGAAAAGAAAATCCTAATGTTGTTGTTTTAGGTGCAGATACAACTGATTCATTAAAAACTTCAGGATTTGGAAAAGAATTTCCTGATCGATTTTTTAATGTGGGTATTGCTGAAGCCAATCTGGTTACAGTATCTGCAGGATTAGCAGTATCTGGAAAAACATCTTTTGCTAGTACTTATGCCATTTTTTTACCTGGTAGAGCAGTTGATCAAATCCGAAATAATATTGCATATCCATCACCACCTCCTGGGAAAAAAGGTCTTAATGTAAAATTAGTTACATCCCATGGTGGTTTGTCTGTAGGGCCTGATGGAGGTTCGCATCAAACTATTGAAGACATTGCTATAATGAGAGTCATTCCAAATTTCAGAGTCTTTATCCCTGCTGATACTATTGCAGTTTCAAAGTTGACACGATTAATGGCTAGAGAATATGGTCCATTTTACATGAGGATGGCAAGATCAAAAACACCTCTTGTTCATTCTGAATCTCAAGAATTTCAAATTGGGAAAGGAATTACACTAAGGGATGGCTCTGATTGTACTATTGCAGCATGTGGTATTACAGTTAGAATGGCTTTAGAAGCTGCTGAATCATTACAGCAAGAAGGAATCTCTTGTAGAGTTTTAGATATGTTTTCAATCAAACCCATTGACCATGAAATTTTAGAAAAAGCAGCAAGAGAAACTGGATGTATTGTCACAACTGAAGAACATAATATTATTGGTGGAATGGGTTCTGCAGTGACAGAATCTGTTTCAGAATCTTATCCAGTACCTATCAAAAGAATTGGAGCCCAAGATATGTTTGGTGAATCTGCACGTGATAAAGAAGTTCCATTACTCTTGGAGAAACACGGAATAACATCTTTTAATATGGCAAAACAAGTTAAAGAAATTAGGAGTAAAAAATTATGAAAATTTTTCTTGACACTGCTAATCTTGAATCTATAAGAAAATTTAACGACATGGGTTTGTTAGATGGAATAACAACTAATCCTTCACTCATGTTCAAGGAAGGTGGAAATCCGAAAGTGACTATGGAGGAAATTACAAAAATCATCAAAGGTGATGTTAGTTTAGAAGTTGTCAGTACTGAATATTCTGGAATGATGGAAGAAGGCAAGCGTCTTCGTCAATATGGGGACAATGTAGTTGTCAAAGTTCCTATGACTCCTGATGGTCTTAAAGCTTGTAAATCATTTTCATCTGAAGGAATACCTGTTAATGTAACATTGATTTTTTCTGCAAATCAAGCTTTGCTTGCTGCAAAAGCTGGAGCAAAATATATCAGTCCATTTATTGGAAGATTGGATGACATTGGTCAAGATGGAATGAAATTAATTCAAGAAATTAAAGAAATTTTTTCAAATTATGATTTTGGAACTCAAATCCTTGTTGCAAGTGTTCGTCATCCAGTACATGTTGTTGATGCAGCAAAAATTGGTGCAGATGTTGTTACATTACCTCCTGCTGTATTAGATAAAATGATGTTACATCCATTAACAAAAATTGGATTGGATAACTTTCTTGCAGATTGGGACAAGCTAAAATCTGGGAATCCTGATATCAAAATTTAGATATTATTAAAAAATAAATTATAAAAATTAAAAACCGAAGGTTTTAATCTGAACCTTTGTTTGTACTTTTTCTAGAGCCAGTTCCTCTACCTGTACTTCTAGTCATTCCTTCTGTTGAAGGTCTTGCTTTTGGATCAGGCATATCGCCTAGTTTTCTTGAACCAGTTCCGCGACCAGTGTGAACCATCCTACCTGCTGTTGCTTTTTTTCTTGCTTCTTGGATCTTTCTGAATTCATCTCCGGACCATTTTGAAGCATCTTCATCAACTTCGATAGTTCCTGTTCCTCTACCTGTTCTAATTCTAATTTTCCCCATAAATTATAATTAAATTGTCTTGTATTTATCTAAGCTCATTTTTGATGAATAGATCTAGATTTTTTATTTTAACTGCTAATCCAGCCTAATTTTTTGAAATATGTAAACATCATGATTGCAGGAATAGCTGATGCGATTATTACTATGATGAATGTTGTAAATGGCCCTAAAACCATTGAATTATTTCCAATCCCACCTGGTAAATCTACATTCATTCCATAAAATGTTCCAATCACAGTTGATGGAATTGCTAATGTAAAAATTATAGTTAACACTGCAAGAACTTTGTTTGTTTTTTCGGTACTCAACACAAAATCTGTATCTTTGTAAATTTCCATAGTTTCCCTAGATTCTTCTAACGTTTCAATTACCTTGTCAATGTGATCTATTACATCATCATAAAATAATATGAGTTCATCATCTTCATTACCTGAAAATCGTTTAACATGCTTTGCTATCTCTAATACAAATTTCTTTAATGGATTTGCTATTCTTCTTAATCTGTTAATTTCCCTTCTAAGTAAAGCAATACTTCTAGCTACAGGTTTTGATTCATCAAATACTCTGTCTTCAATATCATCTAGATTTGCAATTATTTTTCTTGATGTGTGTAAAAGATCATCTACTAAAATGTCTAAGATTTCGTGAAGTAATAGTCCTGATGATTTTCCTAATAATCTGTCTTTTCTTTGTTGATCAGTACTTGTTTTACAAATTTCTACTAGTTCTACAAGTGGTTTAAGATCTCCTTGATGAACCGTTACCAGGAAATCCTTCCCTACAAATATTGATAATTGACTATTTTTTGATATTCCAATTTTTTGTGCTAATGGTGGGAAATGAAGAATTACAAAGAAATGATCATCATAACTATCTAATTTTGGAAGTTCAAATTTAGTCATACAATCTTCTATGTTTAATGAATTGAAATGGTACTTTTGAGCTAATTTTTCAACATCATTTCTATCTGGATTTTGCATATCAATCCATACAAATTTCTCTCCTTGAATGGTTTCTATCTTATTTTCAATGGGAATAGATACTGATTTTTTGTTTGAACGTAATCTATTTGTAATGAAACTCTTTCTCATGTCGAAAAATACCCTGATACAACAAATTTAAAGCGATCGCTGAGGTTGAACTAGAATTATTTTTGAATTTGAGGCTAATCTAGTTTGAATAAATATCCACTCTATACCCATGGAAGAAAATAATTTACTCCAACCCATACAACTGCAATTGTTAGTCCCATTGCAATCCACCATTTTCGCATACATGGAATTTAACCTAGTCAATAATAAATCTACAGCCTAATTTTCAACATGATCTTAAAGATTATTACTGGTCAAACAACTATCTTTTTTTGTGGCCCTCGTAGTACAGTGGTTAGTATAGAGGGTTGTGGATCCTCGGACAGGAGTTCGATTCCCCTCGAGGGCCTCTTCAAATTACTTTAGTCCCTTCCTCTCATACCATATTTCATGAGTCAAAAGCTTGATTCCAAGAAAGATTGGGAATTTATGATTATGATTATCAACTGAAAAATGTCTTTGCATTACTCAAAAAAGATCTATCTGAAAATAATTTCAAACTAGTTATGAAATATGATATTGCAATGGTTAATTCCTCATTATCCAAGGCAACACGACACAAAAATCTCAAAATGATTCTTAGTTTATCTAGATTATTGCAAAAAGATTGAGTTGATGTTACAACACATGACATTGAAGATCTTGTCTGGAAAGTAATGACTCAGTATGGTAACAATAATGGTCAAGAAACAAACACAATTTGGGATCACAAAAAAAAATTCTTAAGATATTTTTTAGATGGATTAAGCTTGGTTCTCGAGAAAAAAAATAAAGTGGGCGATCCCCTTGAAACTAAAAATGTCAAGATAAAAAAAGTTAAAGACAAAATTGTGCGAGAAGATCTTCTAACTGAAGATGATTTAACAAAATTACTACATGCCTGTGGAGAAAATGCCCGAGATAGAGGCATTAATTGACTGTCATTTTGAATCTGGAACTAGACCTGGTGAGATTCTAAATCTGCAAATTAGACATGTAAAATTTGACAAGTATGGTGCAGTCTTACATGTTGATGGCAAAACTGGTGCAAGATCAATTAGATTGGTCAAATTAACTCCTAGCTTGGCTTATTGGTTGTCAGTTTATCCACTCAAAGATGATACTTTTGCACCACTTTGGCCAAATACAAGTTATAGAAATTGTGGAAAGGCCTTGACGTATGCTGTTGATCAAAAGTTCTTGAGTGCAAGCGGGCTTTTACTGATAAACTTCATCGCGTCAAGTTCCAGACGCGCCGTCCTGAAATATTCTGATGGTACATGGCGCATCTCCCCAACTGTGGCATGTATTCGGATACTAGGACATCGCGCTTTACCTGGTGCCAATACTCCTCCTCTATCACACTGACCTCAGGTGTTACAGTGGGCATCCATATGACCTTTACATTTGAATTTCCATCCAGAAATTCTTGGAGAATGCGTGCCTTGTGTTGCGGCGCGTTATCCATAATTATTGCAACTTTCTTGAAATGCCGACTAGCTCCTTGATGTATTGCAGAACCGTCTCCTTGTCAAACCGGTCATACGTCCTAAAGAACTGTCTGCCGTCTGTTGCAATGGAGCCGTATGCCACCACCACCACCACAACCTTGCCGTGCCGTCCCTTGTATGGAAGAACAATCGGCTCTCCCTTTTTTGACTGGTACTTTACTCTGCTTGCAGGATCATCTATGAATATTGCCTCATCAAAGACGACAACTGCAAATTTATTAGATTCTAGGCGTGAAATCCGCCTTTTTGCGTTGTGTTGCCATCTTTTGATCTGTTTTATCTCTGCCCTGTTGATGTGGATGCG